>NZ_JBSFWK010000061.1:0-48401 GCF_053594815.1 Streptomyces sp. NPDC002577
GCAGGCCACCGGCATCGGACCGGCACGTTCCGGCTTCGCCCACACCATCAGGCGACACCAGAACCACACATAGACTCACGAACCGCCCACTCAGAGCATGATGAGCAGACGTGTCTCCGGCTTGAGCTTCCTATTCACCGAACGACTCTGTACGTACACCTCCAACTTGGGGTTGTTCCCCGCCTTCACGGAGACGGTCCCCTGGACATCCGTGCCGAACAAAAGGCTGCGTGCCGCGTCGCCCGTATAGGCGCGGTCGGTGTCCTTCTCGACCACGATGACTTCCTTGTTCTGCTGAACCTGAGCCCGGGCGCCCAACTGGTAGTAGCACGAACCACGTTCGTACGTCACGCCCGGATGCGAGTTGACGAAGGGGCGAATCTCGACCTCCTTGTCGACTTTCAGGAGCCGGTACTTGTCAGCCGGAATCGGTTCGAGGTTCGCCCGCACCTCGTCAACCGATATGTCCTGGCCAACGGCGAACAGGTTCTTCGTGCCGCGCACCCCCTGCTCTCGCCCGCGGAGGAAGCTGGTGGCGGCAGCGCGCACGGTACCGATCGCCTCCTCGACGCCCTTCTGGGAATCCGCATCCCAGATGGCGATGTTCCCGGCCGGGAAACCGTAGTTCTGGGCGGTGCGCTTGGCCAGGGAGTTGGGAACGAGGATCGCGGAAGTCCAGTGGCCCGGAAGCCCGCTCATCTTCGCCGCGATCTTGTCGAGCCAAGGGCCAAGGATGGCCATGTCGCCGTCGTGCCGCCTGTCGCCGCCGGAGGCGTTCTCCTCACCGTCCGTCACGACGATCTGGAGGAAGCTGTGCTCGCCGTATTCCTCCCAAATATGGCCCAGGTCGTCCAGGGACTTCAGAGAAGCCTCGATGAGGGCCGTAGCGCCATTGTTGACCTGGTACAGCCCCCGCATGGACGGCAGATGCTTCACGTCCATGTCCCAGACCAGGTTCTCCACCTTGTGGTCGAAGGAGTAGAGGCTGATCCGTGTCTCGTGGCCGAGGCTGTCCGACTCGGCCTTCAACCCCGCCACGAACTCGTCCACAACTCGAATGAGTTGACTCTGGTGCGGACGCATTGAACCCGAACAGTCCACTACCAGCGCGACGTGATTCACCTTGTGCTGGATCTTGTTTGCGGACACGTTTGTGCTCCCCCTCCGAGGCTCCCCGAGTGATGTCTTCACTTTATGGGGAGGCACTGACAACGGCGTTTGACGCTCATTCACCTGCCTGCATCTAGTGCTGGATTCCTCATCGGATGTACACATACCGGCGTCGTAGTTGGCGGGTGGGCGGGGCTGGCCGACCCCAGATCCAGGGCCTGGCACGGGCGTTGAGTTGCCGGGTGGCCACGGCCGTGGCTGCGTGATGTCGTCGGGGTTGGCGAAGGACCGCCCGGCCAGGGCGGTCTTGCGGAAGATCTGCCACCAGCCTTCCTGCATGTTCAGCCAGCACGCGCCGACCGGGATGAACGCGTGGCGGATCCGGGGGTGGTCCTCCAGCCAGGTCCGGGTGGACAGGTTGTTGTGGGAGGACAGGTTGTCGGTGACGATCCAGATCTCGCCGGTCGGGTCGGCGTCCTCGACCAGTTGCAGGAATTGCTGGTAGAAGACGCTGTTGCGGGAGGAAGCGGCCATAGTGATCTGCTGGCCGTCCCGGACACGTAAGCCCCCGTAGACCCAGGCCTTCTGCGGCCCGCGGCTGTAGTCGATCTCGGACTTGATCCGGTGCCCGTCCGGTGACCAGCCCGGCGCGGGCGGGAAGGTTCGCGGGATCACCGGCCCCAGCTCGTCGGCGCAGATGACGGTGGGGATCCGGTGTCAGGGCGCGAGTACCGATCCATTGCCGGACCGGAGGGCGCTCCCCTCCTCCATGCTCGCGTGCCGTCGGTTCACCCTCGCAGCCCCCTTCGCAGCAACCTCCGGTCAGGGTGCGGGAGTCGACTGCGAAGACGTACGCGGCGGAACACAAAGCCGGGGCGCTCCTGGCGCGTGCCACAGTGGTCCTCTCCCGCACGCGTGCCCGACGCACCGCCGCTCGTCCACGCCGACAGCTTCGACATACCGGTTCTCTTCCGCGACGGGCCCGCGGACAAGCCCCGTACGCAGTGGCGTACTGCCAAGCACGCACCGTGGAATGGAGCGGACGGCTTGCCTGCGGCCGACGGCTGGTACGCGCCGACGTCCACGTGGCGGGAGATCATCAAGGCCGCCACGGAGGTCGGCCGTGACGTCACCCCGCAGCTGCAGAACCAGCCTCGGTATGCGCGCGGGGAACTCGTCGCCCGAGTATCCCCCGCTGTACGCCTATCTCGGGATGCACGACGTCACCCCCAGACACCCCGTGCCGGACACAGTGGGCCGGCGCCTGACCCTAAATCCGGTCTAGGCGTACGGCACCGAGCGGACCGCGAAGAACGCCGCCGCCTACCGGCTAGGCATGACGATGGCCGAGTGGGCGTGCCGCTCTCTGCTGGGCCTCGCGCAGGCCGAGCATCTCGAACTCGGCGGCCCCGTACCCGCCTTGCACAACGCGTTCAAGAACCCAGGCGCAAAGCTGCCCGATCTGTGGGGTCGACATGAGACGGAGGGCATGTACTGGCTGATCGAGGCCAAGGGCGGCAACGTCGGCGTGGGTGTGCTCCGCAAGGGGTGGGCGCAGCTGGAGTCCGGCAGCAAGATCCTCAGCCCGTACGCCCACCGCGCCGTCCTGGTCGGCGCCTCCGTACGACCGGGGGGAGACCTCTTCCTCACCATCGACCACGACCTCCACCCCGGCAAACTGCCGTTCCCGCCCCCCGTTACCTTTTTCGTGGCTCCGCAATGGGGCCTCCGGCCTTCGGGTCCGGCATGACTTCCGCCCCTTGTTGCGGTTGATGATCCGGGGGGTGGTGTCACCGGGTCCGGAGGCATCGACGGACCGCTGATGAGGGGCTTGAGCACCGGCTTCACCCGGGCCGGAAGAGCTCTCCGTAACGTGGGTGTGGCAGCTCGATGCCGAGGCAAGGCCGGACGAAAGCGTGAGCGGAGGGGCTCGCACGTGATCGACACCGAAGACATCGACGTCTTCCTCGGCCTGGACGTCGGCAAGGGCGAACACCACGCCACCGCCGTCACCCCGGCCGGGAAGAAGGCCTTCGACAAGCGACTGCCCAATACCGAGCCCAAGCTCCGCGAGCTGTTCGCCAAGCTGCAGGCCAAGCACGGAACGGTGCTGGTCGTGGTCGACCAGCCGGCCTCGATCGGGGCCCTGCCGCTGGCGGTCGCGCGGGACATGGGCTGCCCCGTGGCCTACCTTCCGGGCCTCACGATGCGGCGGATCGCCGACCTCTACCCCGGCGAGGCCAAGACGGATGCGAAGGACGCATTCATCATCGCCGACGCGGCCCGCGCGATGCCGCACACCCTGCGGGCGATCGACGGCGAGGACGAGACGATCGCCGAGCTGGAGATGACCGTCGGGTTCGACGACGACCTGGCCGGCGAGGCCACCAGGGTCGCAAACCGGCTCCATGGCCTGCTGACCCAAATCCACCCTTCGCTGGAGCGGGTGCTGGGGCCGCGGTTGCAGCACCCGGCGGTGCTGGCCTTGCTGGAGCGGTTCGGGTCACCGGCCCAGATCCGCAAGGCCGGACGGCGGCGGCTGGTCACGCTGTTACGGCCGAAGGCCCCGCGGATGGCCGAGCGACTGGTCGAGGAGATCTTCACCGCTCTGGACGAGCAGACCGTCACCGTTCCGGGCACCGAGGCAGCCGCTCTGATCGTCCCGAGCCTGGCCGGATCCCTGGCTGCTGTCCTTGACCAGCGCAAGCTGCTGGCCGGGCGGATCGAGGAACTGCTGGAGGCTCACCCTCTTTCGAAGGTCCTGACGTCGATGCCAGGGGTCGGCGTCAGGACCGGAGCCCGGATCCTGATCGAGGTCGGTGACGGCAGCACGTTCCCGACCGCCGGCCATCGCCGCCTACGCCGGTCTCGCCCCGGCAACCCGCAGTTCAGCGTCCTCAATCCGCGGCGAACAGCCCTCGAGGAGAGGAAACAAGCAGCTCAAGAGAGCCTTCTTCCTCTCCGCGTTCGCCGCCCTGGGCGAACCAGCATCGCGGGCCTACTACGACAAGAAGATCGCCCAGGGCAAGCACCACACGCAGGCCCTGCTCTGCCTCGCCAGACGACGGGCAGACGTCCTCTTCGCGATGCTCCGCGACGGAACCTTCTACGAACCTCAACCCGCCAAGTCAGGCTGAATCGCCGAGAGCCCGCCGTGCTTCAGCCCACAGCCGCTCGAACTCCTCCGCGGAGATCTCGGCCGCCTGCGGCTGGTCCTGCCAGCCGTCCATGGGACCTTCGGCGAGAACGCCGTACTGCCGTTCATAGCGGAACATCGCCGCGAGATCTGCATGATCACGCAAGTGCAGCACCTCTTCCAAGGAGGCTGCTGTCACCGGACGCGAGTCCTGCCCCCGGACCTCAACCTGTCGCGCTGCCCAGCCTTCGTCATCGGCCTCGAAATACAGCCACAGATCTTCGTCCTCGTAGTAGGTGCGGAACCAGGTCGTCATGCCGCCATCCTGACCCACGACCTTGACCAAAGAGATAGGGGCACCCCCCCCGGTCCGATGAAGACGGGGGATCGGCGAGGCCGGGAAATCTTGAGGACCACCTCGGCGAGAGCGACGACGCGCTCATCGGCGCGGCCCGCGCCCAGATGCTCACCTACCTCGCTCTGAGCTCCGCGCCCGCCTCGCTGCTGCGGACCGTGCCCGTGCCCGCCGACCGCACCTCCCGCCGCCGGCGTACCGGATTGACCACGCCCCTGGAGCAGGACGCCCTTACCCAGGCCCTACGGGCCGACGCCCGCGGCGCAGAGACCCAAGCCGAGCAGCACATCCTCCGCGCGGGTGTTCGCTCGATGGGTTTGGACGACTTCCTCACCTGCCGCATTCCCGGGACCGAGGTCCACCTCGGCATGTCCCGCCGCCTGTTCGCCGCCTGCGAGCGCCTCCATCAAGAGGACCTGGTCATCGCCCGGCGCACCCCAGGACTTCGTGCCGAGGACCAGCAGCCCGACACCGAGCACATCAGCGAGGAAGCGCAGGAGGAAATGCGCCTCACCCGCCGACGGATCTTTCGCGAACAGCAGGAAGAAGCCCGCCCACGACTTCGCCCGATGCTCCGCGATGCCTACGAACAGGGCTCGACGAGCGAGTGGAGTGATCTTCTGCACCGCCACCAGGAACCGCAGCTCGATCTCAGAGGGCGGTTCGTGAGTCTTTGAGTGTTTCTGTCGTCGCCTGATGGTGTGGGTGCGGGCGGAATCCGCTGGTCCACAACTGGTGGTCTGTTGGGGTGGTGGGGTGAGTGAACGCATGCCGTACCCAAGCGACTTATCGGATGGGCAGTGGTTGTTGATTGAGCCGGTGATCACGGCGTGGAAGGACCGGCACCGCTCGGTCAGTGGTCACCAGGGCGCCTATGCGATGCGGGAGATCGTGAACGCGATCCTCAATCAGGGCCGGACCGGCTGCCAGTGGGCTTACCTCCCACACGACCTGCCGCCGAAGAGCGCGACGTACTACTACTTCGCCGCCTGGCGGGACGACGGGACTGACCAGGTCATTCATGAACTCCTGCGCTGCCAGGTCCGTGAGAAGGCTCGCCGATTAGAGGACCCGACCCTGGTGGTGCTGGACACCCAGAGTGTCCACGCGGCTGCCGGGGTCCCCGCCTCCACGACCGGCCGGGACGCGGCGAAAAGGGTGCCGGGCCGCAAGCGGGGACTGGCCGTGGACGTGCTGGGCCTGGTCATCGCCGTCACCGTCCTCGCCGCGAGCGCGCACGACAACGCCGCGGGCATCACGCTGCTGGACCAGGTCGCCGAGCACACCGGCGGGACCGTCGAGAAGGGCCTGGTCGACCAGGGCTTCAAGAACCAAGTCGTCATCCACGGCGCCGGCCTGGGCATCGACGTCGAGATCGTCGAACGCAACCCGCAGGACAAGGGGTTCGTGCCGCAGCCGAAGCGGTGGAGGGTCGAGATCTGTCAAGCACAGTGCACTCATGGAGTCTGATGCTCTGCTGTGCCGACAGGCTCGGCCCAGATGCGGCGGCTGTACCAGCCTGGCGGGCGTGTCCGGCGTTCGCGGAGTTCGGTGAGTTTTTGCTGGTCGGCATGGGCGATGAGGCGGTGGGGCCAGCGGCTTTCCCGGCGGGTGGTGATCCAGCCGCGGTTGATCCAGGCGTAGAGGGTGGAGGTCGTCATGTCCAGTTCGGCGGCCAGGTGCTTGAGCCACCACTCGTTGGGGCCGGGTTCCTCGCCGGGTGGTGCGGGGCGGTGTCGGTGGACACGGCCTGCGGGGCAGTCCAGGCGGCGCATGAGGTCGCGGACGGTGGCTGCCGCGATGCGTTTGCCGCCTTTCGCGGGCCGGAAGCCCTCGGCTTCCAGGTGGTCGGCGATCCTGCTGGGGCCGATGCCCTGGCCTGCGAGTTCGCGGATCCGGGCGGTCAGTTGGGGGTAGTAGCTGAGCTGCTCCAGTCGCTGGACCGGGCGGACGAGTTGTCCCGAGGTGGTGGTGCCGCCGGCCCAGACGATCGTGATCTTCACCTGCTCGCTGGTGCCGAGCACGGTGACGATGACCTTGTCGATGACCGCGCGGATGATCTCCTTGCGGTCCGCGCTCGTGGTGCTGTGCGCCCGCCATAAACCCTCGATGTCGCCGGCCAGAGTCGTGATGGTCTGCCGCTCAGAGGGAGTGAGGATGTGCGGACTGCTGCGGGTGAAGCGGTCGTATTCCTCGCCGAGCCGTTGCTGGACGGCGAGTGCTTCCTCCCACTCCTTCTCCAACTGGCGCACGACCAGGCGGTTCTCCGGCTCGGCGAGATGATGGCTGCGGCGGGCCCGGTCTGCGTTGTGCGCGGCACGCTCCAACCGCTGCGACCACAGCTGTTCCAGTTCGGCCCGCTCGGCCAGGACCTGGTCGGCCGCACGCAGGGACACCTCGACGGCGGCGGGCGTGAGGGCGGCGAGGACCTCCTGTTCGACGAAGGCATCCACGCAGGCGGAGTTGAGCAGCTGGCAGTCTTTCTCCGCGCCGTAGTTGGTCTTGTCGCGGGCGCACACGTATTCGGGCAGGGCCTTGCTGTGCTGGGTGTGGTAGCGCACGCTCATGCGCCGATGGCAGCGTCCGCAGTGCACCAGCCCGGCCGCGAGCGCGGGGCCGCCCCGGATGGCGCCCATGGCTTCGGCGCGGGCGCGGTTGGCCGCCAGCTTCACCTCGTTCGCCTCGAACTGGGCGACAGTGATGTAGGCGGGCAGGACATTCGGGATCATCACATGCCATCCGTCCCGGGCGCGGACGACCCGTCCGGTGCTCGGCCGGGCCGGGTCCTGGCGGCGCGGGTCGACCCGACGCCGCCCATAGGCATAGATACCGGCATAGGCGGGATTGTGCAGCAGGTTCTGCAGCGTCATCCGGTTCGGCCTTCGCCATTCCAGAGTGCCCTTGTCCGGACCCTGGCGCAGCCGGATACCCAACTGGATGTCGTGGTCCACGAGATAGCGCAGCACACCGTGCAACGTGCCGAGCCGCTCGAACTGCGAAGACCAGACGGATCACAGTCTGCACCTGCTCGTCCGGATCAAAAGCGACCTCCCCCGACGGGCGCCGGACATAGCCGCTGGGCAGGGCGAAGGCCAACTCGCCGCGGCGGGCCTTGTTCAACCGCCCGCTCCACATCCGTTGCTTGATCAGGTGCAGTTCGGCCTCGCTCATCGTGCCCTTGAGCCCCAGCAGCAGCCTGTCGTTGTACTCGGCCGGGTCGTAGACACCGTCGGTGTCCGCCAGTACCGCACCCGACAGGGCGCACAGCTCGATCAGCTGGTACCAGTCCCTGCCGGAGCGGGCCAGCCGGGACATCTCGATCCCCAGCACGAGACCGACGTGGTCCAGCCCGATCTCGGTGACCAGACGCTGAAAGCCCGTGCGGGCGACCGCACTCGACCCCGACCTGCCCAGGTCCTCGTCGATCACCAGGACCCGGTCCGCCTGCCAGCCGAGCGCGACCGCCCGGTCCACCAGGGCGTACTGCAACCGGGTCGATTCCTGGTGGTCGACGAGTTGCTGGCGGGTGGACTGGCGGACATAGATCACCGCGAGCCGCTGCAGATGACGGTCGTCAATCTTGCTGCCGGGACGCTCCCACGGCATCACCGAGGCCATCGCTGGTCCCGCTCACTCGCCGTCGCGGCGGCGGACAACGCGCGGCTCGCCAGCCGCATCAGCTGCCCCACCACCGCCTGCCGGTTCACCTCGGGCAGCGCCGCCCACACCTGCCCATCCGGCACCACCGGAATCGTTCTCTGGGGCCGACGTCACTGTCGTCGCGCATGACGACCTGTTCCCCTCGTCGCTCAGCCCGCCCCGCAACCGTGGCGCCACAGCGACCAACCGCAGCAGGCCCTCACGGCCGATTATCGGCGTCCGCTCACTGCTTTGACTATCCATAAGCGCAGTGTGCTTGGGCGATGGAGCAGACCTACGGGATCCTGATACTGCACCGGCGCCTGGTCCGCGACTACGAACACCGCCCGGCCTCCTCCGCCTCCCGCGTCTATTGGGCCATGACCCACGTCATGGCCCGCCGGCTCACCGGCGCGAACACTCCCACCTGGCGCGACCCGCAGACGGTGACCGCGTGAACATCCAGCCCCTGCTCGACACGCTCGGCATCCAAGAGGACGCCGCCCGGGCCCTGGCCGACGACCTCCGCACACAGATCACCGAACTGCAGGCGCGGCTGCGGGAAGCCGAGACCCACCTCGAGCACCTGGCCATCACCTGCAAGACCGTCACCGCCCTCAGCGAACGGCTCCCCGCCCACCCGGACTCGCCCGACCTGCCCGAGCACCCGGACTACCCCCGCATCCTCGCCGTCTTCAACGAGGCCACCGGCCCCCTCCGGGCCCGCGATGTCTGCGAAGCCCTCGACCACGAACTGCTGCCGAAGAACATCGAGGGCACCCGCGCCAAGCTGAAACGCCTGGTCAAGCTCGATGTCCTCGCCGAGGTCGACGCCGGCAGCTTCACCAGGAACCACTAGCCGACCGAGCACCGCGATCAACAGCCCTGACTCTGTCTCACCCGCGAACGACACACTCCACGAACCGCCTCCCGATAGGTCAGATAAGGCAGGCGTCGAGCGTTACTGCGCACCGCTTGACGGCGATCGAAAGCGGGCCACGATCTGGTGTGCGTACTGATCCTCCGGGCCGAAGTCCTGGACTGCTCGATGGGCCTCCTGGGCCCGATGTGTCTCGCACAGCAGCCGAGCAAGGACGTACAGAGCGTCACGGTCACCATCTTTGGCGCGGCTGCGCAGCGCCGCCTCCATCCCCCGCTCGCGAAGCGATCTGTTGAGTCTCCGACGTGCATGGACATCCGTAAGAGCGAGTTCCGTGAGTTCGGAGAACCGCTCCGCACGGGCGAGCAAATCCATGTGCCACAGATGGTTGTCGTGCATGTAGTGATCGGTGGAGTAGCACTCGGCGCGAGCGCTTACCAACGCGATAGCCGCATCCCAATCCCGAAGCTGTTCCGCTGCCCGGGCCTGCTCGAACCACTCCACGGGACGAGTATCGCGTAGCGCTGTCTCGTACAGCGTGGTGGGAATGGTCGCCGATGAAGGTCCGCGAGGCCCATGCGCCTACCGTCGCCTGTCAAATGCTCTCAAAACGACCTCTCAGGGGAGACGACGATCTCCTCGAAGCCGCAACGCCCGAGACCTACCTGGCCGTCAGCTGGCACAATCTGCCGCCGAGTCGCACCTGAGCAGGGCAGCCGGCCCGGATCGGCTCGGAGAGCGATTCAAGGGAGGCATCGGCCTGGCAGCCAGGTCGTCCGCGACCCGTTCGAATCCCTGACGACAGGCGGCCACGCCGCTGCGCCTTCGCCGCGCGGAACGGCTCACGCGGCCCTGACCTGAGCCGGGCGGGCCTCCTCGCTTGGTGCGGCCGGACATCGCTCGTACGGTCGTGGATGCCACAGAACTACCCGAGGAACGACAGCCGGATCTGACGGTTGTGATTCGAGACGTTGGTGTCCACCAAACTCCGTTAAGACAACCTCAGCGTACCCGGACGTCGCTGAGCCCCGGCAGGTCGGGCTCTCCCTCGGCTACTTCATCGTTCGTGAGTGACAGCTTGCGGCGGGTTCGGTCGAAGAGCTTCGCGGCCGGCTCGGATTCGAGAGCCTGGATCTGTTCGGCGGCCACCGCGAAGTGAGACCCAAGTGCTCAGCCCGGGGCCCGGAGCGAGTCGAGAGCCGCATCGACGGTGCGGCTCAGGGAACGTGCGTCGCCGCCCGCCCGCGACCGCACGTTCACCCCGTAAGCGAGCAGCGCGAGCAGCTCAGCCGCCGAGGCCGGATCGACAGAATCCGCCAACTGTCCATCCTTTCTTGCCATTTCGAGCGCGGAGCGGAGCGCGTCGCACAGCCCCTGGTGGTGTCGGTCGAGGACGGCCCGCACCTCCAGGTCGTCGCTCTCCGCGCCCGCGTGCGCGTTGGACACCAGGCAGCCCCAGCGCGCGTGCTCTCCCGACGTGCGCGCGGTGATCAGGCCGCGGAAGAAGTCCGCGACCGTGGGCAGCCCCCGCCCGTCCTCTGCGAGCTGCCGGAAGACGGGCTGCGAGCGAGCCGCCACATAGCGGTTCAGTGCGGCGAGGTAGAGCTGCTGCTTGCCGCCGTAGGTGGAGTAAAGGCTGGAGCGGTTGAGCCCCGTGGCGTTCACGATGTCCTGCACTCCGGTGGCCGCCACGCCCTGCTTCCAGAACAGGCGGACCACGGTCTCCAGGGTCGCGTCCGGATCGAAGTGCTTGATGTCCGCCATGCCTCACCTCGCCACCATCTTGGAACAGTGGTTTCAAGATACCGCCCCGACCGCTATCTTGAAACGAGCGTTCCAAGTTCTCGGGGGCGGGCCCTTCACACCTGCCCCCCGCCGCACGGGAAGGACACCGCCCAGTCATGGGTCCAGGTGCTGTTCTCGGGACGGAGGGGACGGTCGGGCGCGAGCGCCACGACCGTCCCCTCCGTCGTGACAGGGCTCAGCGGCCGCGCTTATGCGGTTGCGGCACCTCCAGTTCCTCCAACTGCGGCTCGTCCCCGTCCTGGATCCGCCGCCAGGCCTCGCGGTAGAGAGCGGCGACGGGCCGGGTGGGCACCACGACGCCCAGGACGGACTTCCCGCCCTCGAGCAGGTCGTACATCGGCAGCTTCCACCGCTCCAGCGGCAGGTGCGGGATCTCGAGCCGGGTCCAGCCGCCGGGCAGGAACAGCGAGCGTCCGGCCTTGGAGCGGTTGCCCTCCACAACGAGGTCGGTGGCGGCGAGTTCGGCACGGGCGGCACGGAGCCGGGCCGTTCCGCCGCGCTGCTTCGTCCAGCCGGTCCAGCGGGCGGTGTTGCGGTCGGTGGGGTCCGGCATGGCGAGCAGCATCAGATAGATGACGGCGGCGTCCTCGCCGATGCCGTACCGCTTGGCCACCTCCGTGACGAGGCCGGGTACGGAGCGTGCGGGATCCTGCGGCCACCACTGTCCGTCGGCGTCGCGCTCACCCGCCACCGGGTTCCCGGGGTCGGCGAGCAGTTCGGCGAACGGCTGGTCGTGGACCAGGCGCAGCGCGGTCTCCTGGGCGTTCGGCCGTTCACCGGTGAACAGCGCCGACAGGTGCGGGTCGGTTCCGGCCGCGTCCAGCAGCGCGGGCCGGATGGCGGCGACAGGCTCGGCTCCCCCGGTGCCCAGCACGACCGCGCCATAGCGTACGAAGTCCTCGCCGGACTCCGTGGGATCTCCGGCGGCCCGCCGGTACGCCTCCCAGTCGGTCCGCCGATCGACACCGATCAGCAGCCCCGGGTGGGCCAGCCGCTCGCGCAGCGCGGTCAGTACGCCGGGCAAGGTGGCGCGGATCGGGTCGCCGGACGGGAGACGGTGGGCGAGCCATGCGGCCAGGGCCACCGCGCCCTTCAGGACGGTGCCGTCGAAGCCGGGTGTCTTCTCGGCGGACTGCGGGGAGTAGCGGCCGAACGTCCAGGTCAGGTCCTGGGCCAGCCGGGGCTCGGCGGTCACGTCGAGGAAGCCGCGCAGTGCCTCGGCCGGTGCCCATCCCGGGGAGTCCACCGTGCGGGCCGCGTCGTGGAGCAGTTCCTCGGGAATGGGCGTGCGCCGGCCCAGCCGCTCGTTCCAGACCTCGGCGGCGCGGGCGGCGTCGGGGCCGTCCGTCCACAGCCGGGACGGCTCGACGGGGAGCAGCGCCGCCACGACCGCCCGACGGGCGCCCGGGTCGAGGGAGCTCAACTCGTCCTCGGCGACGCGCGCGTCGGCCGTCTTCACGCCGATCGTCCTCAGCGTCGCGGAGGGCACCGCCTCGCGGTTGTCGTCGATCATGGGCATACCGGCGACCACCAGCCGGGCCATGGTCGGGGTGACGCCGGTGAGCCGGGCGAACTCCTCGGCGGCCGCCGGGAACCAGGGCGCCGGGCCGCGCTGGGCGAGCTCGGCGCGGAACGCCTCGACCCAGCCGGGCGCCCGCGTCGGCTCCGGGACGAACGGCTCGTCGGAGACGAGGGAGTACGGCGCCGGTACCTCGAACCGGCCGGACGGGTCGTGGTGGATGGCTCCGTAGTGCAGGCCCCGGGTGTCGTCGGCGTACCACCCGCGGACGAAGTCGTACCAGATCTCGGGAAAGGCGAGGAACGCGCCGCCGTCGAGATCGAGCACGGTCGCCCTCGTGGCACCACGTATGGCGTCGGGCCCCTCGAACAGACCGCGGTCGAGTCGCAGCCCGACCCGGCGCCAGTGGCCGGGGTCCGGCTCGGTGAGTCCCTGCGCGTCCAGTTCCGCGAGGAACGCGTCCAGCGCCCGCCGATGTTCCTCCATGGTGGCCTGTGAGCTGGCCCGCAGTGCCAGTACGGCGGGCAGCTCGGGCAGGGCCAGCGCGTTCAGGTGCGCCAACGACTCGTTCTTGACGAGCTCGAGGTGTGTGCGGCCCGCGGGCGCCGGTTGGGCCAGGCCCCGCATCGACCGGCCGAGCAACTGGGGCAGGTCGAAGAGGTACTGGCAGGAGTCGTAGAAGTGTCCGTAGAAGGTCGTGCGGCTCCTGTTCGCGGTGAGGCCGACGCCGTTCAGCGCCGAGGCGAGCAGGCGGTCGCCCACCTTGGGCCGTGGCTCCTCCGGGACGTTCCCCGTGCCGGCCGATTTGAGCCGCGCGCGTGCCGCGTCCAGGACGCGCTGCTGCTCGGCGGCGTACCGCACCACCCCGGTGATACCCGCGCGCAGTGCCTCATGGCCGACCTCGGGCAGCAGCGTCCGGACCAGTCCGGGTACCAGGTCCTGGTCGTCCGTCCTCGGCTCATCCTCGTTCCCGGCGTCCCGCGGCCGCTCCGCGACGGCCCCGGTGAGCAGGGCCGCCGCGGTCTCCTCGTCGATCCGGCGGAGCGCCGCGGAGCCCTGCGGGTCGCGGGGCTGAAGCAGATGCCAGTAGCGCAGGGGCGGCAGCAGCGCGGTACCCGCGGCAAAGGGGCCGGGACCCTGGGCCTGCCCGACCTCGGTGACCACCGTGCCGTCCGCGTCCAGCAGTTGGATGCCGAGCCAGTTACCGGTCACGGCCAGCGGCCGGTCGGCGCCGGGGAACCAGAGCGCGTGCAGTGGAACCTTGTCCCTGTGGGACGGCACGACGACCGAGCGGCCGGCCAGGTCCTCGCCCCGCCGCGAGCCGTCGGGCAGCTTCACCACGCGCCAGCCGAGGATTCCGTCGACGGGCGCGCACATCGGCCCCGGTACGGCGGAGGGAGCGGGCCGCAGCCAGCCGGACTCCAGAGCGCTTCCCTCCGGTGCGGTGCGCACGCCCTCACCGAACCACTCCGGCTCTCCGGGTTCCCCCAGCGTGTCCCCGGCCGGGTCGTAGGCGTGCCACGCGCTGTGCCCGTCCTTGGCCCAGTCCTTGACCCACACCCAGTACGACGTGCCGTCCCCGATCACCTGCCGCCGCTGCGGCACGACGGTGTCCCCTCGGCGCAGCACTCCGTGACCGGTGGTCCGGCCGCCCCCGGGAAGCGGGAGGGAGGCGGGGGATATGTCACCGCTTATCCCGTTTTCCCCGTCCACCTTGCTGAAGTAGGAGTGGTGCGCGGAGCCTCCGACCTGCATCGGCGCCGAGTCCGCGGTGGGGTGCCAGTAACCCTGCCCGCCGAAGGTGGACGAGTACCACCAGACGAACAGTTCGCCGTCCACGTACTGACAGCCGACCCTGTGGAGCCCGTAGTCCGGGACGTCCGGCGGGAGGCACAGCTCGTGCGTGAGGACCGTGCCCTCCGCTCCGATCACGCGGACCTGCCTACCGACCCGCACGATGAGGTACGGCCAGGCGTCGTTGACCTCGACCCGCTTGGCCCGGTCGGGCGAACCCACCGCTTCCTCCCAGGCGGGCCAGCCCAGTTCGTCGAGGATGCCGGTGCGCAGGGCGCGGGCCAGCGCCGGAACCATGCCGGTGGCCAGTGCTTCCCGTACCGCCTCCTCGGCGACCGCCAGCACCTCTCCCGGCAGCCAGCTCAGCGTGCGCAGGGCGCCGGGGAAGCTGGAGATTCCGGGCAGTTCCGAGGTGATGTACGTCCGGCTGACCTCCCCCACCCATTCGGCGAGCATCGGTCGCCCACCGGGGGACTTGGCCAGGGCGAGGACGGTCTCCTTGTGGTTCGCCCTGGCGTCCTCGGGGCAGCCGCGCCGGAAGGCCGGGCGGAAGCGGGTGTGGGCCTCCAGCGCGACGAGATCGCGCCGGTCGTCGCAGGCCGCCCACGCGTTCAGGCCGAGCCTCTGCCTCTCCTGGGGTTCCGCCACCGGTATGCGCAGGGACAGGAGCTGGTCGAGGAGGTTCACATCACTGACCGGAGGCGGCAACGTGCCGCCGGTGGCGTCCAGTTCGGTGCGCAGCGTGTCGGCCATACGATCGACGAGCGGATACAGCTCCGCCGGGGCGAGGTGATTGTTGTCCGCGCGGCACAACTGGAGGAACCTGCGCGTCCATCCGGCCGTACCGTCGGGGGACCGTACTTCGGCCGGGAGCGTGCTGTCGCACAGCCCGGCGGTGGCGCCGGACTCCTCCAGCAGGTCCAGCCACCGGGACAGTTCCGCGCCCTCCCACTCCGTGGGCATCAGTCCCAGCAGGGTGCCGCGGAAGGCGGGCTCCCGCCGGGTCAGTTCCAGCAGGGCGGCGCGGTGCGTCTTCCACCAGCCGAGCGGCGCCTTGACCGTGCCGGGCAGCACCAGCATCTCGCGCAGATAGGCGATCTCCTCGGCGAGGGCGTTCCTGCCCGCGACCGCCTTCGCCAGCCGGCGCAGATCCGTCGCGCCCGGGCTCGACGGAGGCAGTCCATGTGCCGCGAGCCGGACGAAGAGCCCGCGCAGGTGACGGAACGCCGTCGCGACCGGGACCCGGGACGACAGTCCCTTGGCGTAGCCGGAGAGGACCTTCGTCGGCATGGCGTCGGCCAGGGCGAACTCAAGGAAGACGGCGTCCATGCGCGCCTCGTCGAACGGCAGCCCGTGTGCCGTCTCGGCCTTGCGCGCGTTGACGAACATCTGGGACGCGTACGCCTTCTCGCTGGCGGCCAGGAACACGCGCCCCGCCTGCTCGTAGAAGGTCGGCAGGAAGTGCGGTACGGACCCCGCGAGCCGTTCGCCGATCGACTCGTAGGTCGCACGGGCCCTCTTCGGGCTCGATCTCGCCTTCCGCGCCACCTTGTTCATCTCCTCGACCAGGGACATGGCGAGGTGACCGTCCGAGGGGTGACGGACCAGCACCCATTCGGGGAAGCCCAGGGCCCGGGGCCGGCCGAGACCGACCTCCACCGGCTCGCCGTCGGGTTCGAGGCCGAGGAAGCCGGGGCGCGGGCCCTCGGACTGTTCCGTGGCGGTCAGGCGTACGACGATCCGGCCGTCCAGGCCCGGATGCCGGTAGGTCTGGGTGAACATGGGCACGGCGCGGTCGCCCGCCCCGGTGGTGTCCGGCGGCAGTACCGCACCGGCGCGCAGCAGTTCCTCAGGGTCCGCCGGCGCCGCGTTCCGCGTCGTCGGGTCGTTCATGCGTGCGTGCCTTTCGTGGGTGTGCGTACCGCCGTGTCGTTCGCGTTCACGCGGCGCCGTCCGTGGTCACGGTGCGGTCGGCATGCAGGGCCGCGGCCATGCGCATGCCCTCGGACCAGGCCACGGGGCCGACCTCGGTCAGTGGCAGGCGCCGGTGACCGTCCTCGTCGTTCCAGGTCAGCCTGCCGGTCCAGGCCTTCTCCTCGGTGTAGGGATTGCTCATGCCGACCGAGGCCGTGACGATGCGCCCGGCGTCCCTGATCCGGTCCACGACGCTACTGCCGGAGATCTTGTAGCCAAGGGACGTGGCACGGACGGAGAGGTGGAACCACGAGCGGTACTCGGCCTCGGCGAACTCGGTGATCGCGTCAGTTCCACTGTCGATCCCGTCGGGTTTGTGCCAGGTGGCGCGATGGATCTGCTCGACACCCTGAACGACGCCCAACTCGGCCGCGAAGGCACGGAGTTCCTCCAGGTCCGAGAGGAGGACCGGATGGGGCATCGTCACCGTGCGGGGAGTCAGGCGAACGGTCTCGCCGTCCAGGTTCACCACCCGCAGTTCACCCGAGTCGTCCGCGTCGCGCAGAAATCCGACCTCGTCGGGGTTGTCCCCGACGATGACGATGTCGCGCAGCGCCGACTGCCATGCCTCGTCGGGCCAGAGCCGGGCCAGCAGCCCGGTCGGCACCGGCAGCGAGGACACCATCCAGATGTCGACCTGTGCCGCGCACTCGGCGGCATGCCATTCCAACCACTCGGCGAACCGCTGAAGTTCCTGTACTTCGGGGCGGTCCCGTATCTCCTCCGGCACGGCCCCCGCCCGTCCGGGCGGGGCCTCTGCCGATGCGGACCGGGACCGGGCCACCACCCGCCCCTCCACCAGAGCGACTTCATATGTGTCGCCCGCTGCCAGCCAAGCCATCCGTTCCTCGCCTCTCCCACCGCTCGGAATCCGGCACAGCGCGTCCGGCGGCCCGGATCGGCACGCCCCGCTGTGACGATGGCGAGACTAGGGGCACCCACCGACAATCCGCGGGTACCTCTTGCTGACGACTCTCGATGCGCTTGGAACCGCCGGACTGCATCAGCTGCAGATAGTCGATCACGACCAGCCGGAGATCATTGCGCTGCTTGAGGCGGCGGCACTTGGCACGGATTCGCGGAGCAAGCCTGGACAGAGCCAGCCGCGTCGCAGCAGGGGCCAGATGCCTTCGACCAGGTCGAGGTCGGGGGCGTGGGGTGGCAGGTAGTCAATGGTCAGCCAGTCCCGGGGCGGCGAACTCTCGCAGTCCTGCAGCCTTGCGGGCGTTGAGATTGTCCCGGACGACGATCGGTCCGCCGAGCTGAGTGTGGGCGGCGATGAGCAGGTCGCGGTAGTCACGCCAGGTACCGATCGCCCTCCAGGAACGGTCGGTCCAAGGAACACTCGACGTCCCGCGAGGCCATCATCGATCCGGGCGGCGTCTCGTTTGGTGTGGCCGGAAGTCGCTCCTACAGTGACGGCGTATGTGCTCCTACCCCAGGAACGACAACCGCACCTGACGGTTGTGATTCGAGACGTTCGTGTCGACCAGGCACACGGACTGCCAGGTGCCCAGCTCCAGGCTCCCGCCGATCACGGGGAGCGTGGCGTGGGGCGGGACGAAGGCGGGCAGCACGTGGTCGCGGCCGTGACCGGCGCTGCCGTGGCGGTGCTGCCAACGGTCGTCCGCGGGGAGCAGGGTGTGCAGCGCGGCCAGCAGGTCGTCGTCGCTGCCAGCGCCGGTCTCGATCACCGCGATGCCGGCGGTTGCATGCGGTACGAACACATTGAGCAGGCCGTCGCGGCCACCGGCGGTCTCCCTCAGGAAGGCCTCGCAGTCGCGGGTGAGGTCGATGACGGTCTCCCGGGAGCCGGTGGTGACGTTCAGGACACGTGTGGTGAAGGCATCGGACATGTCCCCATCCTCGCGCAACGGCACGGAGCCGGGCGTACGTCGAAGGCCGAGGGGTGCGTGCGCGCGGGGCGCGCGCTCGCTGGCTGTCGAGGGGGGCTCGGCTCTGGGGAAGATCCCGGACTCCCCCGGAGTTGGTAGAAACGTGAACGACATCGAGGCGCGTGGCGCGGTACAGCAGGTGGACGTGGTCGTCATAGGCGCTGGGCAGGCGGGTCTGTCCAGCGCCTATCACCTGCGCAGGACGGGGTTCGAGCCGGACCGTGACTTCGTCGTCCTCGATCACTCGCCGCGCCCCGGTGGCGCCTGGCAGTTCCGGTGGCCGACCCTCACCTACGGCAAGGTGCACGGGATGCATGCGCTGCCGGGCATGGAACTGACCGGCGCCGACCCCGCGCGCCCCTCGTCGGAGGTCATCGGCGCTTACTTCGACACCTACGAACGGGCCTTCGATCTCCAGGTGCGGCGGCCTGTGGACGTACGCGCGGTGCGCGACGGGGACGCCGGGCGGCTGCTCGTCGAGACCTCGGCGGGCAACTGGTCGGCGCGGGCGCTGATCAATGCGACCGGCACCTGGGACCGGCCGTTCTGGCCGCACTACCCCGGGCAGGAGACCTTCCGCGGGCGGCAGCTGCACACCGTGCAGTACCGCGGTCCGCAGGAGTTCACCGGGCTGCGGGTGATCGTCGTCGGCGGTGGGGCGTCGGGGACTCAGCACCTCATGGAGATCGCGCCCTATGCGGCCGCGACCAGTTGGGTCACTCGCCGCCCTCCGGTCTTCCGCGAGGGACCCTTCGATGAGAACGTCGGGAGGTCGGCCGTCGCACTTGTCGAGGAACGGGTCCGGAAGGGGCTTACGCCCCGGAGTGTCGTGTCGGTGACCGGTCTGCCGCTGAACGATGCGATCCGGCAGGCCCGCGCGGACGGCATCCTGGACCGGCTGCCGATGTTCGACCGGATCACCCCGCACGGTGTGGAGTGGAACGACGGACGCCGCATCGACGCCGATGTGATTCTGTGGGCGACCGGATTCCGTGCCGCGATCGACCATCTGGCACCGCTGCAACTCAGGGGGTCGGGTGGCGGTATCCGTATGGAGGGCACCCGCGTGGCCGCCGATCCGCGCCTTCATCTCGTGGGGTACGGGCCTTCGGCGAGCACCATCGGCGCCAACAGGGCAGGTCGAGCCGCTGTCCGGGACATCAGACGGCTGCTGGCCCGGGACGCGATCGATGTCGCGGCGTGAGGCCTGACGCTCGCGGGCAAGGTCGAGCCTGGTCATGAGAGCCGGTCCCAGTCCGGCCCGGATCGCGGGCCGGGTACCGGGACCCGCAGACCCTCGCTCAGCCGCTCTGCGCCGGGCCCCGGCTCTGGTGGAGTCGGTTGAACTCCTCGACGTTCCTCTGCTGTTCCTCGAAGTTCGTGGTGAAGCGGGTGTCGCCCGGCTTGACCGTCACGAAGTACAGCCAGTCGCCCGCCGGTGGGCTGATCGTCGCCAGCAGCGCGTCCTCGCCGGGGTTGGCGATCGGCGTGGGAGGCAGCCCCATGCGGATGTAGGTGTTGTAGGGGCTGTCGATCTGAGTGTCGTTCTCGCTGGTCCGCAGCGTGCTGCGGTTCAGCGCGTAGTTGATGGTGGCGTCCATCTGCAACGGCATGCCGCTGTTCAGCCGGTTGTAGATGACCCGGGCCACCTTGCCCATGTCGTCCTTGGTCTCGGCCTCGGCCTGGACGATGCTGGCGATGGTGATGGTCTGATAGAGGCTCATCGGGTTGCGCTGGGGACCGGCGGTCAGCTGGTCGCCGTTGAACTTCTCGTTGGCCGTCCTGACCATGTACGACAGCACCGACTCGGGGGTCGACTTGCTGTTCAGGGGATACGTGGCAGGGAAGAGGTAGCCCTCAGGGTTTCCCTTTGCGTCGGGGGGAAGGTGCAGTTTGGCCTTGGGAATCGACTTCTTGGTGGTGCCTGCCGGCACGCCGAGGGCGTTGTCGATCGCGGCGTACACCTGACTGGTGCGCCATCCCTCAGGGATCGTCAGAGACGCGGGCCGGGTACTAACGATGTCCGTGCGCAACAGCGGAACCGCCACGGCGGCGGCCACCACGCAGGCTCCGGTCGCAATGAGGACGATCCGGCCCCGGCGCGTCAGTCGGGTCCTTCTCCGTCGCGGAGTGTTGATCTGCATGCGGGCACGCTAACCCGCACATTGCAACAAACCCGGCATATCTTCATCTTGTCGGCTCCAGTTGGGCGTCTCGGTGGACGAGGGCGGCGTAACGGCCGTCCTGCTCGAGCAGCTCGTCATGGGTGCCGCTCTCCGCCACGCGCCCGGAGTCGAGCACGACGATCTGGTCGGCGGACCGGATCGTGGACAGCCGGTGGGCGATGGTGATGGTGGTCCGGTCGGCGGACAGAGCGTCGATGGCGTCCTGCACCGCATGTTCGGTACGGGTGTCCAGGGCGCTCGTGGCCTCGTCGAGAATCAGCACGGGTGGGTCTCGCAGGATGGTGCGGGCGATGGCCAGTCGCTGCTTCTCCCCTCCGGAGAAGCGGTGGCCGCGTTCGCCGACGACCGTGTCATAGCCGTCGGGCAGGGACGCGATGTGGTCGTGGATCTGGGCGGCCTTGGCTGCCGCGTACAGCTCTTCGTCCGTGGCGTCGGGCTTGGCGAACCGCAGGTTCTCGGCGACCGATGCATGGAAGAGATATGTCTCCTGGGAGACGACGCCGACTGCGCGGGCGAGCGTGTCGAAGTCCAGGTCTCGCACATCGACGCCGTCGATGGCCACTCGGCCGCCCGTGACGTCGTAGAGCCTGGGCACCAGATAGCTGAGAGTGCTCTTGCCCGCGCCGGTCTGGCCCACGACGGCCAGGCTGCCGCCTGCGGGGACCGTCACGTCGATGCCGTCGAGGACGGGCCCGCTCTTGTCGTCGTAGCGGAACTCGACGTCCTCGAAACGGACCTCACCGACGATCTTGTCGAGGTGGACCGGGCTCTCGGGCTCGGTGATGTCGACCGGCAGGTCGAGGTACTCGAAGATGCGCTGGAAGAGCGCGAGCGAGGTCTGTATCTGGACGCCGGTGGACAGCAGGCTCACCGTGGGGCGGAACATGCCCTGCTGGAGGGAGACGAAGGCGACGAGGGTGCCGATCGAGACGGAGGGACCGCCGAGCTGGGATGCGATGCCCGCGGCCCAGTAGATGACGGCCGGCATGGCGGCCATGACGATCGTGATGACGGCCATGCGCCAGCGCCCCGCCATGTTCGACTTCACCTCGAGGTCGACCAGTTGCTCGGACTCGTCCGCGAAGGACCGGGTAAGGGACTCGGCCCGGCCCATGGTGCGGCCGAGGAGAATGCCGCTGACGGAGAGGGACTCGGTCACGGTGGCGGCCATCGCGGCCATCTGCTTCTGCCGCTTGGTGGCGATCTTCTTGCGCTCGCGGCCGACTCGCCGGCTGATCCACACGAAGACCGGGAGCAGGAGCAGCGACACGACGGTGAGACGCCAGTCGAGGGCGAGCATCGCGACGATGCTCGCGACGACACTGGTGAGGTTCGAGACGAGCGAGGTCGCGGTGGACGTGACCGTCGCCTGCATGCCGCCGATGTCGTTGGCGATGCGCGACTGGACCTCGCCGGTCCGGGTTCTGGTGAAGAAGGCGAGGGACATGCGCTGCAGCCGGCCGTAGACAGCCGTGCGCAGGTCGTGCATGACGCGCTGGCCCACCGTGGTGGAGATGAGGGTCTGCAGGACGCCGAAGACGCTCGTGACGACGGCACTGAGGATCATGCCGAGCGCGAGCAGGCTCAGCAGACCCGTACGGCCCTGCGGGATCGCGGTGTCGAGGATCTCCTTCAGCAGGAAGGGTGTGGCGATCGAGACCAGCGATGAGGCGCAGACGAGCAGCCCGACGACGGTGAGGCGGCCTTGATAGGGCCGGAAGAGCCGGAGGATGCGGCGCACCTGTCGCGGCTGGTCCGGATCGGGTGTCGGGGGTGTCCAGGTCGGTTCGTCGGGATGCATGGGCTCCTACGGGTGTGCGACTGAGGGCGCCGGCCTGGACAGACCGACGGCGGCGAACGAAGGGAGCATAGCTCATTGTTACCTATACTCACAATGAACGAGGTCCTGATATCGTTCCCGCTATGACCACCCCGGACGCCGACGGCCTGCTCGCCGAGCAGCTTCTGCGGCTGACCCGCCGTGTGCACCGCATTCAGAAGCGCCATCTGGAGCAGTGCGGGCTGGGTATCACGCCCGCTCAGTCCCGATTGCTGCGCACCCTCGTGCACTACAGTTCCCCGCCCCGTATGGCCGATCTGGCCGAGCGTCTGGAGGTGGTGCCGCGCGCCGTGACGACGCTGGTGGACGGCCTGGAGGCGGGCGGACAGGTGCGCCGCGTCCCGGATCCCACCAACCGGCGGGTGATTCGGATCGAGCTCACGGAGGCCGGTCGCCGAGCGCTGCGGGAGCTGCGCAACGCGCGCCGGGCCGCTGCCGAGGACATCCTGGCTCCGCTGACGGGCGAACAGCGGGAGATGCTCACCGGTCTGCTGTCCGCGCTGATCGACGGGGTGCCTCACACCGAGGGGCGCCGCTGCTGACCCCGGTGGTTGACACAACGCACGGCGAAGGGCCCGGCGCAGTGGCCGGGCCCTCGGTTTCACGGATTTCCTCGACCCGGCTGGGCGGCTCGGTCGCTCGGCTGGTCTCAAGCGCGCCTCTCAACCCGCCTTGGGCGCAGCCTCCTTGGCCGTGCCCTCGACGGACGGCGGCCCGGCCTGCTCGGGCACGCCGGTCGCCGCGTCCTTCGCCGCGACCAGAGAGCCGTCGCCGTCTGCCTTGCCCGCCTCACCTGCGTTGTCTGCCTCGTCCGTCGCCTCCGGCGCGGAACCGAGGTCGCCGTCGAGCACCTTCTTGGCCCACTCCTGGTCGAGCACGCCTTCCCACCGGGACACCGCGAAGACAGCCACGCAGTTGCCGAGCAGGTTGGTTACGACACGCATCGAGTCCATGATGCGGTCCACTCCCAGCAGCAGGGCGACGGCTCCGGCGGGGATGGCCCCCAGCGAGGAGGCGGTCGCGGACAGGGCGAGGAAGGCCGAACCCGGGATGCCCGCCATGCCCTTGCTGGTGAGCATGAGCACCAGGATCACGGCGATCTGCTGGCTCAGACTGAGGTCCACGCCCACGGCCTGAGCGATGAACAGCGTGCCGATGGACAGGTAGAGCGAGGCGCCGTCGAGGTTGAAGGAGTACCCCGTGGGCAGCACCAGGCCCACGGCGTCGTCGCGAGCGCCGGCCTTGCGCAGCTTCTGCATCACGCGCGGCATGACGGACTCGGTGGAGGCGGTGCCGAGGGCGAGGAGCATCTCCTCACGGATGTAGCGCAGGAACTTCCAGAGGCTGAGCCCGGTGACCATCCGGAGGGCGACGGCGAGGAGTGCGATGAACGACGCCGCGGCCGCATAGCACAGGATGATCAGCTTGGCGTACGTCTCGATCACGCCGAGCCCGTACTGGCCGATCAGGACGGCCATCGCGCCGAACACCGCGATCGGCGCCAGCCGCATGACGAAGCCGACGATCGCGAAGATGATCTCCTGGGCCTGCTCGATGGCGGGCAGGACCTGCGGCACCTTGGTGTGGCCGAGGTGCAGCAGCGCGGCACCCACCAGGCAGGCCAGGATGAGCACCTGGAGCAGGGAGTTCTCGGCGAAGGCCCCGATGAAACTCGTCGGGAGCGCGTTCAGGACGAACGCGGTCGTCGAGGGCAGTGAACCGCCGCCCGTCTTCGCGTCGACCGCCGAGGTGTCGAGCGTGGACGGGTCGACGTTCATCCCTGAGCCGGGCTGGACGATGTTGGCGGCGAGGAGCCCGATGAGCAGGGCAAGTGTACTCGCGACCTCGAACCAGATCAGGGCCTTGAGCCCGATCCGGCCGAACGCCTTCAGATCACCGGCCTTGGCGATGCCGACCACGACCACGCAGAACACCAAGGGCGAGATGATCGTCTTGATGAGCCGGGTGAAACCGTCGCCGAGCGGCTGAAGATCCGTGGCCACGTCGGGCCACAGCTTTCCGACGACGATTCCCAGCACAAGTGCACAGGCGACCTGTGCAAACAGAGAGGTGCGCAAGATGCGTGCGACGCGTCGCGGCGGGGACGGAAGTGACGGCGACACGGGGGACTCCTTACGATTTCTGGGATGCGGAAACGTTCTTCCGCGGCGCGTCACTATTCCGGAGCACGCACCTCCGTAAGGAACCTCCGTGTCACATCGACGTAAATCCTGGCGTCGCCTCTGACTTGACGCCCCGTCAGCGAGTTGCCGACGGCGAGGAACGGGACCGCGACAACCGCGCCCCGCTTGGGCACGGCGGCGCATACCGTGATCGTCGTTGTTGCCGTCTCCGCGGCAGCACTAGAGAGCCCGGGGCTTCTGGACGATGCCCGGGGCGAGTTGCGAGAGGAACGACGGTTCGGCGGACGTGAGAGCTACGCCTTGAGCTCCGTCTTGTCGCCCATCACGATGACCGGGTGCTGATCCGGGTCCAGGGTGCGCAGCAGGTACCTCATGGCCGACTTGGACACGCTGACGCAGGCCGACGTTCCGCTGCCGTGGTCCATGTGCAGCCAGATGCTGCCACCCTTCGACTGGCCTTCGGGCCGCGTCGGGTCGTTGGGTGAGGTGCCTTGGACGCGGTTGTAGTCGATGGCTATCACGTAGTCGAAGTCGTGCCAGTGCGACTTGGCCCAGTAGTGCGGGGCCTGGAAGGACGCGGACTGGGTGTAGGGCAGCTGCGCGCCGGGGTCGGACAGGACGCCGCCGGCGTCGGTGAGCGTGAAGACACCGACCGGGCTGCGCTTGTCGCCCTCGTGGTGGTCGGTGGTCCAGCCCTTCTTGCCGTTGTGTGCGTCCCAGCTGCGGGTCATGTCCCAGGTGGTGCCGTGTTTCGTGTAGAGAACGACGGTCGAGTCCGCCGAGTCCTTGCCCTCCCCGTAAACGGCGACGACCTGGCGACTCTTGGCGGGTATCTGTGACTGCAGCTGGTCACCCACATCGGGGATGCGCTTCAGGTTTGCGGTCTGCGCGCCGGCGCGCTGCGCTGCTCCCGGGGTCGCGCTCTCTTCGGCGCTCTCCTTCTTTGCGCTCTTCGCGTCCCCCGAGCCTCCGCATGCCGTAAGGGACATGAGAAGGACACCACAGGCCGCTCCCGCAACCACCGTTCGTACCGCACCAGCTCCACGCATGGGCTCCATGCTCGCACCACGTATCGCACGAACGTGCCCCACCCCAGCGTTCGGGCTCCCATGCAGGCCGATTCTTTGCCCTTCGGCGAAAAACCGTTTGCCTCGCGGCATGGCCGGACGCGAACCTTTCACGGTTTGCTCCCACCCCCCGCGGCATCCATCTTCCATCTTCCCTACCTATTCGCCCGTTTCACCCGTTTTCATCTCTTTTAAGCCTGGGACGTCATGCAGATTCGAGACCTTCCGTTTTCCGACCCGGGTGCACCTGACGCGCGTTCGGGCCCCCGGTTCCTGCTGTGGCTCGGCCGGAACCAGCTCGGCGGGCAGCTGAAGTCGCTGGCGTGGGGCCTGCTGCACTTCCTGGCCGTCTCAGCGCTGCCCTACACCGTCGGCTACGCCGTGCAGGCAGTGGTCGACCGCTCCGGAGCCCGGCTCGCACTGGCGGGCGCGGTGATCATGGTGTGCGGCATCGGCATCGCGCTGGGCGACACCATGCTGCACCGGACCGCGGTCACCAACTGGATCACCGCCGCCGCCCGCGTCCAGCAGTTGCTGGCCCGCAAGACCGCACAGCTGGGATCCGCGCTCACCCGCCGCGTCGCCGCCGGCGAGGTCGTCGCCGTCTCCACGGGCGACGTCGAGAAGATCGGCTGGTTCGTCGAGGCGCTGTCGCGGTTCGCCGCGGCCGCCCTGACCGTCGTCGCGGTCTGCGTCGGCCTCGTCGTGTACCAGCCGGCGCTCGGCGTCGTCGTCGCGGTCGGCATGCCCGTGCTGGCGCTCGCCGTACTGCCACTGCTGCCGCGTGCCACGCGCCGCGCCGACCTCCAGCGGGAGAAGGCCGGGCGCGCCACCGAGCTGGCCTCGGACACCGTCGCAGGTCTGCGCGTGCTGCGCGGCATCGGCGGCGAGGAGCTCTTCCTCGACCGCTACCGCCGCGCATCGCAGGAGGTGCGTCACGCAGCCGTCCGCAACGCGCGCATGTGGTCGCTCATCTCGGCCATCCAGGTACTTCTGCCTGGGCTGCTGCTCATCGCGGTCATCTGGTACGGCGTCGGACTGGCCCAGGAGGGCCGCATCACCGTCGGCGAGCTGGTCACCGTGTACAGCGCTGTCACGCTGCTGGCCTACCCGCTGCGCCACTTCGAGGAGATCGCGATGGCGTACTCCTTCTCGCGTCCGTCCGCGAAGCGCGCGGCGCGTGTGCTGTCGCTGGAGCGGGTCACGCCGGAGGGCGGTTCGCTTGAGGCCGAGGTGCCGTCCGGCGACCTGTACGACCCGGCGACCGGGCTGCTCGCGCCCACCGGCCGGCTCACCGCCGTCGTGTGCGGCGACCCGGACGCGGCCGGCCGGCTCGCGCAGCGGCTCGGCGGGCACGCCCCGGTCGACACCTCCGAGCTGCCGTCGGTGCTGCTCGGCGGGGTACCCCTGGACGAGCTGCCGCTGGACGCCGCCCGTACGGCGGTGCTCGTGCAGGACAAGGATCCGGTGCTCCTGTCCGGCACCCTGCGCGAACTGCTCGACGTACCGGCGTCCGGAGCCGTCAGCGCCAAGGCCGCACTGGCCGCCGCCCAGTGCACGGACGTTCTGGACGCTCTCGTCCAGGGCGCGCTGGACGCGGCCGACCCGATGGACGCCCGTATCACCGAGCGCGGACGCTCCCTCTCGGGCGGGCAGCGCCAGCGGCTCGCCCTGGCCCGGTCCCTGATCACCGACCCCGAGGCCCTGGTCCTGGACGAGCCGACGTCCGCGGTCGACTCGCACACCGAGGCACACATCGCGGACGGCATCCGGAAGCTGCGGGAGGGCCGCACGACGGTCGTCTTCACCTCATCCCCGCTGCTCCTGGACCACGCCGACCGGGTCGTGCTGGTCCATGAGGGCGCGGTCTCCGCCGTCGGGGTGCACCGGGAGCTGCTGCTCGGCGAACCCCGGTACCGGGCAGTGGTGACCCGGGAGACCGATGCCGAGGCCGCCGAACGGGAGCGTGCGGACGGACCGGATGCCGGGCCGGCACCTCGGCGCCCGCAGGCGGAAGTGGAGCGGGCGCGGCTTGACGCGCTGCACGACATGGACGAATTGCAAGAGATCGAGGAGACCGCATGATCGGCTTGGCGCCACCGGCGTACGATCCGGCAGCCCCGACGACGGCGAACACCCTGCCGGTCGGTGCCCCCGCGACCGTACGCGCCTACGTGGGCGAGCTGCTGCGACGGCACCGCCGGGCGTTCGTGCTGCTCGTCACCGTCAACGCGGTCGCCGTGATCGCGTCGATGGCCGGCCCCTACCTGCTCGGCTCGCTCGTCGAGAACGTGACCGACGGAGCGCGCGAGCTTCATCTCGAGCGCACCGCCGCGCTCTTCG
The DNA here is from genome assembly GCF_053594815.1 of Streptomyces sp. NPDC002577. Classification (NCBI taxonomy): domain Bacteria; kingdom Bacillati; phylum Actinomycetota; class Actinomycetes; order Kitasatosporales; family Streptomycetaceae; genus Streptomyces; species Streptomyces sp. NPDC002577. The sequence continues at coordinate 27,689 of NZ_JBSFWK010000061.1, forward strand.
CCCTCGCACTGGCCGTGAACGCGGTGTTCGTGCGGGAGGTACGGCTGCGCGGAGCCACGCTCGGCGAACAGATGCTCGCCGGACTGCGCGAGGACTTCCTCGTGCGGTCCGTGGGCCTGCCGCCCGGGGTGCTCGAGCGCGCCGGCACCGGCGACCTGCTCTCACGCATCACGACGGACATCGACCGACTCGCGAACGCCATGCGGGAGGCCGTGCCCCAGCTGGCGATCGGCGTGGTCTGGGCCGCGCTGCTGCTCGGCGGCCTCGCCGTGACCGCGCCGCCGCTCGCCCCAGCCGTGCTCCTCGCGGTGCCGCTGCTGGTCGTCGGCTGCCGCTGGTACTTCAAGCGGGCCCCGTCGGCGTACCGCTCGGAGGCCGCCGGATACGCCGCCGTGGCCGCGGCGCTCACCGAGACCGTCGACGCGGGGAACACCGTGGAAGCGCACCGGCTCGGCGCACGCCGCGTCGCGCTGTCGGACCAGCGGGTCAAGGAGTGGACGGCCTGGGAGCGGTACACGCTGTACCTGCGGTCGGTCCTCTTCCCCGTCGTCAGCATCACGCACGTGACGGTGCTCGCCTCGGTGCTCATGGTCGGCGGCGTCTTCGTCCTCCAGGGATGGATCAGCGTGGGGCAGCTGACGACGGGCGCACTCATCGCGCAGATGCTGGTCGACCCGGTGGGTCTGATCCTGCGCTGGTACGACGAGCTGCAGGTGGCACAGGTCTCGCTGGCCCGGCTCGTCGGCGTGCGCGACATCGAACCGGAGGCGGGCGATCCGTCCGTGGCGCCAGAGGGCCGCGACGTGCGTGCGGACCAGGTGCACTTCGGTTACCGCGAGGGAGTCGACGTGCTGCGCGAGGTGTCGCTCGCGGTCGAACCCGGCACACGCATCGCGCTGGTCGGGCCGTCGGGAGCCGGCAAGTCGACGCTCGGCCGGCTGCTCGCCGGGATCTACGGGCCGCGCACGGGGCAGGTCACGCTGGGCGGCGCGGAGCTGTCGCGGATGCCGGCCGAGCAGGTGCGCGCGCATGTGGCCCTGGTCAACCAGGAGCACCATGTGTTCGTCGGCTCGCTGCGGGACAACCTGCTGCTGGCCCGCACGGACGCGCAGGACGCGGAGCTGTGGGCGGCGGTCGGCGCGGTCGACGCGGACAGCTGGGCGCGTGCGCTCGACGACGGCCTGGACACCGAGGTCGGCTCGGGCGGTGTCGCGCTCACCCCGGCGCAGGCGCAGCAGATCGCGCTCGCCCGGCTGGTCCTGGCCGACCCCCACACCCTGGTGCTCGACGAGGCCACGTCGCTTCTCGACCCACGGGCGGCGCGCCACCTCGAGCGGTCGCTGGCCCGCGTCCTCGACGGCCGCACCGTGGTGGCCATCGCGCACCGGCTGCACACCGCGCATGACGCGGATGTGATCGCGGTGGTCGAGAACGGCCGGATCAGCGAGCTCGGCAGCCACGACGAGCTGGTGGCGGCGGACGGGGCGTACGCGGCGCTGTGGCGGTCCTGGCACGGGTGACCGCACGGCGGGACCGCCGGCCTCTTCCGTGAACCGCAGCCCGGCCCGGTGGGTCGGGCTGCGGCCTTGTTCGGGCTGCGGCCTCGTTCTGGGTGACTGAGATGACGTCGAGCTGACTCAGATGACGTGGAGCAGGACTCAGATGACGTTCAGCGCGGCCGCGCAACCCACCCCACCGAGCACCATGAACGCCGGCATCAGCACCCTCAGCTCGACCCAGCTGCCGGCCCGGAACCGCATCGGTCCGGGCGGCCCCACCGGGTACCAGCGCTTGCGTCCTATGGGTATCGGCCAAAGGATCGGGCAGCCGGACACCGTCAGGGCGTCCCCGATGTCGTGCACGAGCGCGCCCAGCACGATCGGCAGGCCGAGCCACAGGTACTGCTGGCCCGGCGCGGTGAACAGCCAGTCCGCACCGTTGCCCGGCTTGTCCAGTATCCCGGCGAGGATCCAGGCGCTGGTCGCGGCCAGCAGCCAGACCAGCACATCGGCGCTCGAGCCGCGGGTGGCCCGCCACAGCAGGCCCTCGATGGCCAGCACCAGGTGTGCGAAGAGGATCACGAGAACCCCCCAGCGGCCTCCCGTGATGGCCAGGACCGAGGCGCCCGCACCGATCAGCACCGCCCACAGCCAGGTGTGCGTCAGAGTGCGGTGCCCGCCGGAGCGGCGCGGGTCGCCCGGCTTCCTGGTCGACTTGTAGACGGCGTAGGACAGCTTGTCGACGATCTCGCACAGCCACCGCGACAGGGGGCCGAAGGCCCGCGAGATGGTGGCCGCCTTGTGATCCAGATCGGGCGCCAGCGCGGCTCCCGCGCAGATCAGCGCCCCGACGAGCAGGACCGGCCAGGGCATCGGGTGCCCCGCGGCGGCCGCCGCTGCACCCACCCCCAGCCAGGCCGCAGCCCCTGACAGTGAATGTGCCGGTCCCATCATGGCTGCATCCCGCCCCGTTCCTCTTGCCCGCGCGGTGAGTTGTCCGCACACGCTGACGCTTTGTCGGCGCCACAGCGTAGCGTTTGCGATCTTCGTACGAGCGACCGATTCCCTCATCGGGTGCGAAGGCAGGCAAGATGGGGGCGTGACCCTCATCGATCAGCTGCCAGCGACCGCCGACCCCGATGCCCTGTACGAAGCCTTCGAGTCGTGGGCCGGAGAACGCGGCCTCACGCTCTATCCACACCAGGAAGAGGCGCTGATCGAGGTCGTCTCGGGTGCGAACGTGATCGTGTCGACGCCGACCGGGTCCGGCAAGAGCATGATCGCGGCGGGAGCGCATTTCGCGGCGCTCGCGCGCGACGAGGTCACTTTCTACACGGCGCCGATCAAGGCGCTGGTCTCGGAGAAGTTCTTCGAGCTGTGCAAGCTCTTCGGCACGGAGAACGTGGGCATGCTGACCGGCGACGCCTCGGTCAACGCCGACGCGCCGGTGATCTGCTGCACGGCCGAGGTGCTCGCGTCCATAGCGCTTCGCGACGGCAAGGACGCGGACGTCGGCCAGGTCGTGATGGACGAGTTCCACTTCTATGCGGAGGGCGACCGCGGCTGGGCCTGGCAGATTCCGCTGCTGGAACTGCCGCAGGCGCAGTTCATCCTGATGTCGGCGACGCTCGGCGACGTCTCGATGTTCGAGAAGGACCTCACGCGCCGCACCGGCCGCCCGACCGCGGTCGTCCGCTCGGCGACCCGCCCGGTCCCCCTCTCGTACGAGTACCGGCTGACGCCTCTCACGGAGACGCTCACCGAGCTCCTCGAGACCAAGCAGGCCCCCGTCTACATCGTGCACTTCACGCAGGCCCAGGCCGTGGAGCGGGCGCAGGCGCTGATGAGCATCAACATGTGCACGCGTGAGGAGAAGGACCAGATCGCCGAGCTGATCGGCAATTTCCGCTTCACCACCAAGTTCGGCCGCAATCTGTCCCGTTACGTACGGCACGGGATCGGTGTGCACCACGCGGGCATGCTGCCCAAATACCGGCGGCTGGTGGAGAAGCTGGCGCAGGCAGGCCTGCTGAAGGTGATCTGCGGTACGGACACGCTCGGCGTCGGCGTCAACGTCCCCATTCGCACGGTGCTGTTCACGGCCCTCACCAAGTACGACGGCAACCGGGTGCGAACACTGCGGGCCCGCGAGTTCCACCAGATCGCGGGGCGCGCGGGACGGGCCGGCTTCGACACCGCGGGCTTCGTCGTGGCCCAGGCGCCCGAGCACGTCATCGACAACGAGAAGGCTCTCGCCAAGGCGGGCGACGACGCGAAGAAGCGCCGCAAGGTGGTCCGCAAGAAGGCCCCCGAGGGGTTCGTCGGCTGGACCGAGAACACCTTCGAGAAGCTGATCGCCTCCGAGCCGGAGCCGCTGACCTCCCGCTTCCGGGTCACGCACACCATGCTGCTGTCGGTGATCGCCCGGCCGGGCAACGCCTTCGAGGCGATGCGGAGCCTCCTCGAGGACAACCACGAGCCGCGCAAGCAGCAGCTCAGGCACATCCGCCGTGCCATCGCGATCTACCGGTCGCTGCTGGACGGCGGCATCGTCGAGAAACTCGACAAGCCCGACGCCGAGGGCCGCATCGTGCGCCTGACGGTGGATCTGCAGCAGGACTTCGCGCTCAACCAGCCCCTGTCGACCTTCGCGCTCGCGGCGTTCGAGCTCCTCGACCCGGACTCCCCCTCCTACGCCCTCGACATGGTGTCCGTCGTCGAGTCCACGCTCGACGACCCGCGTCAGATCCTCGCGGCCCAGCAGAACAAGGCGCGCGGCGAGGCCGTGGCCGCGATGAAGGCGGACGGCGTCGAGTACGAGGAGCGCATGGAGCGGCTCCAGGACGTCTCGTACCCGAAGCCGCTCGAGGAGCTGCTCTTCCAGGCGTACAACACGTACCGCAAGAGCCATCCGTGGGTCGGCGACCATCCGCTGTCCCCGAAGTCCGTGATCCGCGACATGTACGAACGGGCGCTGTCGTTCACGGAGCTCGTGTCCGTCTACGAGCTGGCGCGGACCGAGGGCATCGTGCTGCGCTACCTCGCCGGCGCCTACAAGACCCTCGACCACACCATCCCGGACGACCTGAAGTCCGAGGACCTCCAGGACCTGATCGCCTGGCTGGGCGAGATGGTCCGCCAGGTCGACTCCAGCCTCCTCGACGAGTGGGAGCAGCTCGCCAACCCCGAGGAGATGACGGCCGAGGAGGCCCAGGAGAAGGCCGACCAGGTCAAGCCGGTCACCGCCAACGCGCGCGCGTTCCGCGTGCTCGTGCGCAACGCCATGTTCCGCCGGGTCGAGCTCGCCGCCCTCGACGATGTCGAGGAACTGGGCGAGATGGACGGCGAGTCCGGCTGGGACACGGACGCCTGGGGCGAGGCCATGGACAAGTACTGGGACGAGTACGAGGACCTCGGAACCGGGCCCGACGCACGCGGTCCCAAGCTGCTGCTGATCGAGGAGGAGCCGGAGAACGGGCTGTGGCGCGTGCGCCAGATCTTCGACGACCCCAACGGCGATCACGACTGGGGCATCAGCGCCGAGATCGACCTTGCGGCCTCCGACGCGGAGGGCCGCGCCGTCGTCCGCGTCACCGATGTCGGCCAGCTGTAGGTCCGGGGCAGTACCAGTCCCCCCCCCGGGCCGGAGTGCGAGCGCACCTCCCCTTGTGAGCACAGGAGACAACACCACATGACGAACCCAGCGGAGCGGCTCGTCGATCTGCTCGATCTCGAGCAGATCGAGGTCAACATCTTCCGCGGCCTCAGCCCGCAGGAGTCCCTGCAGCGCGTCTTCGGCGGCCAGGTCGCCGGCCAGGCGCTGGTCGCGGCGGGCCGTACCACGGACGCGGACCGCCCGGTGCACTCGCTGCACGCGTACTTCCTACGTCCGGGCCGCCCCGGCGTGCCGATCGTGTACCAGGTCGAACGGATCCGTGACGGGCGTTCCTTCACCACGCGCCGGGTCACCGCCGTGCAGCAGGGCCGCACGATCTTCAATCTGACAGCCTCCTTCCACAAGCCCGAGGAGGGGAGCTTCGAACACCAGCTGCCGCCGGCCCGCAAGGTTCCCGACCCCGAGTCGCTGCCGCCGCTCGCCGACGAGATCCGCAGTCATCTGGGTGCGCTCCCGGAGTCCCTGGAGCGCATGGCGAGGCGGCAGCCCTTCGACATCCGCTACGTGGACCGGCTGCGCTGGACCCCCGAGGAGGCCGCAGAGGCCGAACCGCGCAGCGCCGTGTGGATGCGCGCTGTCAGCCCGCTGGGCGACGACCCGCTGGTCCACACCTGCGCACTCACGTACGCGAGCGACATGACGCTCCTCGACGCCGTCCGCCTCCCCGTGGAGCCGCTGTGGGGTCAGCGCAACTTCGACATGGCGTCGCTGGACCACGCCATGTGGTTCCACCGCCCGTTCCGCGCGGACGAATGGTTCCTGTACGACCAGGAGTCCCCGATCGCGACGGGCGGCCGCGGCCTCGCCCGGGGCCGCATCTACAACCTCGAGGGCCGGCTGCTGGTCTCGGTCGTGCAGGAGGGCCTGTTCCGCAAGCTCGGCTGACCTGGGCAAGAGGTACGTCCTCGATCCGCAGCGAAGCGGGGCAATCGAACATAGGATGGACGTCGCTCGTACGGATGCACACGGGCGCAGCGGCTCATCAGGCCGCGGCGACGATCAGCTCCGGGTGGGAGACGCATGGCACAGGCCGCCGACGCAAGCCGGACCATCATCCTGACCGTGGACGACGACCCTGGCGTGTCGCGGTCCGTGGCCCGTGACCTGCGGCGACGCTACGGCGAGTCGTACAGGATCGTGCGCGCCGAGTCCGGGCAGTCGGCGCTCGACGCCCTGCGCGAGCTCAAGCTGCGGGGCGACCTCGTGGCCGTGATCCTCGCCGACTACCGGATGCCGCAGATGAACGGCATCGAGTTCCTGGAGCAGGCCCTCGACGTGTACCCGGGCGCGCGCCGCGTGCTCCTGACGGCCTACGCGGACACCAACGCGGCCATCGACGCGATCAACGTCGTCGACCTCGATCACTACCTCCTCAAGCCCTGGGATCCGCCCGAGGAGAAGCTCTACCCCGTTTTGGACGAGCTGCTGGAGGCCTGGCGGCACGCCGAGCACCGGACGGTGCCCGTCACCAAGGTCGTCGGGCACCGCTGGTCGGCGCGCTCCTCCGAGCTGCGGGAGTTCCTGGCCCGCAACCAGGTGCCGTACCGCTGGTACTCGTCCGACGAGCCGGAGGGACGACGGCTGCTCTCCGCCGCCGGCGTCGACGGCCTGCAGCTTCCCCTCGTGATCACTCCGGACGGCACGCCGCTCACCGCGCCCGACGAGCAGGAGCTCGCCGCGCATGTGGGCCTCGCGACGACGCCGGCGGCCGACTTCTACGACCTGGTCATCATCGGCGGCGGGCCCGCCGGCCTGGGAGCAGCCGTGTACGGCGCCTCGGAGGGCCTGCGCACCGTCCTCGTGGAACGCTCGGCGACCGGCGGCCAGGCGGGCCAGAGCTCCCGGATCGAGAACTACCTCGGCTTCCCGGACGGAGTCTCCGGGGCGCAGCTCACGGACCGGGCCAGGCGCCAGGCGTCGAAGTTCGGCGCGGAGATCCTGACCGCGCGCGAGGTCACCGGACTGGAGATCTGCGGCGCGGCACGCGTCGTCCGGTTCTCGGACGGGTCCACGGTCGCCGCGCACTCCGTGATCCTCGCGACGGGTGTGTCGTATCGGCAGCTGGAAGCGCCCGGCGTGGCCGACCTGACCGGCTGCGGGGTGTTCTACGGCTCGGCGCTGACCGAGGCACCCGCATGCCAGGGCCATGACGTGTACATCGTCGGAGGCGCGAACTCCGCCGGACAGGCCGCCATGTATCTGTCCCGCGGCGCCAAATCGGTCACGATCCTGGTGCGCGGATCCTCCTTGTCCGCTTCGATGTCGCACTACCTGATCCAGCAGGTCATGGACGCGCCCACGATCTCGGTGCGCACCACCACGGTCGTCGAGGCCGCCCATGGCTCGGACCATCTGGAGCAGCTCACCCTCCGCGACACGACGACCGGACACACCGAACTCGTGGACGCCCAGTGGCTGTTCGTGTTCATCGGCGCGGCCCCGCTGACCGACTGGCTGACCGGCACGGTGCTCAGGGACTCCCGCGGGTTCATTCTGACCGGTCCCGATCTGACCCCCGACGGGCATCCGCCGGCGGACTGGGAGCTGGACCGGCCGCCGTACCACCTGGAGACGAACGTCCCCGGCGTGTTCGTGGCGGGCGACGCACGCGCCGAGTCCGCCAAGCGCGTCGCTTCCGCCGTCGGAGAGGGAGCCATGGCCGTCATGCTGGTGCACCGGTATCTGGAGCAGTCGTGAACGCGCAGCCTCTGCCGTGCAGCCAGGAGGAGCTCGGCTCGCTCTTCCTGTTCGAGAAACTGACCCCCGATCAGCTCGCGCGGCTGTGCCGGGAAGGCCGCGTGGAACGGTTCGAACCCGGGCCCGTCTACACGGAGGGCGAACCGGCCACCTGCTTCTACGTATTGCTCTCGGGCAGCGTCGTCCTCTCGCGCCGTGTCCGGTCCTACGACGTGGAGACCGGCCGAAGCTCCACTCGCGGCGTGTACTCGGGAGCCTTCCAGGCCTACCTCGGCGACCGGGTGCCGCAGGTGTACAACAGCTCCATGCGGGTCACCGAGCCCTCGCGGTTCTTCGTACTGCCCGCGGACTCGTTCGCCGACATCATGCGCGAATGGTTCCCCATGGCCGTACACCTGCTGGAAGGGCTCTTCTTCGGCACCAAGAACTCCCAGGAGGCCATCGGCCAGCGAGAACGGCTCCTGGCTCTCGGCTCGCTCTCCGCCGGCCTGACCCATGAGCTGAACAACCCCGCCGCCGCAGCGGTGCGGGCCACATCGGCGCTCCGGGAGCGGGTCGCCCACATGCGCCAGAAGCTCCGCGCCATCGCCGGCGGCCCGTATCAGCGCGCCAGCCTGGAAACGCTCATCGAGGTCCAGGAACGCACCGCCGAGCGGGTCGCCAAGACCAACAGCCTCAGCCCGCTCGAGGCCTCGGACCGGGAGGACGCCATCGCCGACTGGCTCGACGACCACGGCATCTCCGGCGGATGGGACCTCGCCCCGACGTTCGTCCAGGGCGGCCTCGACACCGACTGGCTGGACCAGGTTGCGGCGACCGTGGACGAGGGCACTCTCGAGGGCGCCGTACGGTGGCTGAACTACACCGTCGAAACCGAACTCCTCATGAACGAGATCGAGGACTCGACCACTCGCGTCTCCGATCTCGTCAACGCGGCCAAGCAGTACTCGCAGCTCGACCGGGCGCCCTACCAGGTCGCCAACGTACACGAACTGCTCGACAGCACCCTGCTGATGCTCTCCGGGAAGATCGGCCCCCACATCACCGTCGTCAAGGACTACGACTGCGCCCTGCCGAAGATCCCGGCCTACCCCGGCGAGCTCAACCAGGTGTGGACCAACCTCATCGACAACGCGGTCTCCGCGATGAACAGCGCCGGCGCCGACACCGAGGGAACGCTGACCGTCCGCACCGCACTCGAAGGCGACCATGCCCTGATCGAGTTCGGCGACACGGGCCCCGGCGTGCCCGAGGAGATCCGGAACCGTATCTTCGACCCGTTCTTCACCACCAAGCCGGTGGGCGAGGGCACCGGACTCGGTCTGGACATCTCCTGGCGCATCGTCGTCAACAAGCACAACGGTGACCTCCGGGTTCAGTCCGTCCCCGGCGACACCCGCTTCCAGGTGCGCCTGCCCCTGACCGCCGCAGGCCCCGACGCCCCACAGGAGCCATCATGAGCACCACCAAAGGAATCGACCCCTCTGTTCCACCGAGCGGTACCGGATGCGCCGAGTGCGACGCCGCCGGCGGATGGTGGTTCCACCTGCGGCGCTGCGCGCAGTGCGGCCACATCGGCTGCTGCGACTCCTCACCGTCGAAGCATGCGACCGCCCACGCGCGGGCCACGGGGCACCCGGTGATCCGCAGCTTCGAACCGGGCGAAGGCTGGTTCTGGAACTACGAGACCTCCGAGATGTACGAGTCGGGGCCGCAGTTGGCTCCACCCGAGAGCCACCCTGCCGATCAGCCCGCACCCGGCCCCGCGGGACGGGTACCGGCGAACTGGGCGGACAGTCTGGACTGACAGGGCTGGGCTGACGAGTCCGACAGGGCTGGACTGATGAGTGCGCGGGTCAGGTGCCGGTGCCGCGTTTGCGGCGCATCCACCTCAGCAGGCGCCTCGACTGCTGGGCATCGGGCGGGCCGCCCAGCACTTCGGATCCCTGGCTCGCCCCTTGCTCCGGTCGTCTCGGAACAGGGATGGCCGTCCCTGATGCCGGCCGCGGGGCAGGCCGGTCCTGCCGGGCTTCAGCGAGGGCGAGCGAGAGGTTCGCACGCACCCAGAGGATCTCGTCCGGGTCGTCCGCCGTCGTGATCCGCTCGGTCAGCTGCGCCGCCGGTGAATCGGGCGCACCGTGACCCGGCGCCCGGGGCCTCAGCCGGTTCAGATAGGAGCGTTCATAGGGGTCCGGGACGAGTTCGGCGACCTGGACCGGGTCGAGCAGCGAGGTCACGATCGCGGCGCGCTCCCATGTGTCCTCCGTCCCACGCAGCAGGAACCCGATGTGACGGCCGCGCCAGTTCCGGGCGCGCAAGTCCACGCCTGCCGCGAGCTGATCCCGCAGCGCAGTGGCGACACGGCCGCTGAGCAGCGGGGTGTTGGCTGTGTTGTCGGCGAACTGCTGCACATCGTGCGCCAGATACAGCCAGACCACAGCCCTGTACCGGTTCAAGTAAAACTTCACGGGCGCCACGAGTCCGAGGCGGGCCAGCTTCGTGAACCTCGCCGAGCTGATGCCGATCAGCTCGGCTCCCTCGGTCGTGCCCACGACTCTGATCTGCTGCCGCAGCGCGTCGGGGAACCCTTCGGCGGCGCGCACGCGCTCGATCTCATCCGCGGTCACGCGGCGCCGCCCGCCGGCTCCGTCCGGCACGGTGCGAATACGTCCCAGCAGCACCGCCAGCTCGAACTCGCTCCGCTTCAAGCCGAGTTCGCGGGATGCGCGACTCTGCGTCACCGACGGCCGGTCACTGTACGCACGGTCCGATGCCGCCGCCGTCGTCGTCAGCGTGTTGCCTTTCATGCCGGTTCTCCCCCGTGAGAAGTGACGTCAGCAGCGCCTGGTGACTGCTGCCGGGGAAAACCGTAGCCCGGCCCCCGCCATCTCCGCCGAGCCTGTGGATAACTCTGACGGCAAGCACTCATGCCCAGGTCAGAGGCCATAGACTGGGGTCAGCGGTCATTGGCCGGGGCGGGGGGCAGACGCCTTCGGGTCAGAGGTCGTCGGCAGACGAGCCTTCCGGGCGCCGGGCGTCCACGGCGAGGTGCTCTCCGACGCGGTTGACGAGCAACGCCATCTCGTAGGCGACCTGGCCGATGTCGGCCTCCGCGGACGTCAGCACGCACAGGCAGCTGCCGACGCCCGCCGCCGTGACAAAGAGCACCGCCTCATCGAACTCGATCATCGTCTGGCGCACGTCGCCCGCGCCGAAGTGGCGGCCCGATCCCTTGGCAAGACTGTGCAACCCCGATGAGACGGCCGCCAGGTGCTCGGCGTCCTCGCGCCTGAGTCCGGTGCTCGAACCCGTGACGAGACCGTCGTTGGACAGCACCAGCGCATGGTGCACCGAGTCGACCCGTTCCGTCAGGTCGTCCAGCAGCCGGCCTAGTTCCCCGTTCCGCGCCATGATCCGTTCTCCCCGTTTCCGATGCGGTCGCCTCCCGTCCGGAGGGCCCGAGCCGCCAGCCTTCCCCACCGCCCCCATCCGGGCAAGCAGGATGGGGGCATGGCACAGAGGATGGCTGACGATGAATGGCGGGCCTTCGTCTCGCACGGCACCCGCACCGGCAAGCTCTCGACCGTTCGCGCCGACGGCGGTCCGCACGTGACACCGGTCTGGTTCGTACTGGACGGGGAAGATCTGGTGTTCAACACCGGGCGGGAGTCGGTGAAGGGACGCAATCTGACGCGCGACGGAAGGGTTGCGGTGTGCGTGGACGACGACCGTCCGCCGTACGCTTTCGTCGTACTGCGCGGGCACGCGGAACTGTCCGAGGACCTCGACGAGGTGCGCCGCTGGGCGACGCGGATCGGCGCGCGCTACATGGGCGAGGACAGGGCCGAGGAGTTCGGTGCCCGCAACGGCGTGCCCGGCGAACTTCTCGTGCGGGTGAGGATCGATCAGGTGGTCGCCCAGTCCGGCGTCGCGGACTGACCCCTCGCCGGAATGAGTCGCTCGCATCACCCTCGGCCGTCGTCACCCGACCGAGTCGAGCAGCCGGGCGGTGTGCATCCGCCCGGCGTACTCGACCAGCCGGATCAGCACTTCCTTCCCGGAGTCGCGGTCGCGGGCGTCGCACAGCACCACCGGCGCGCCCCGGTCGAGATCGAGGGCCCGTGACACGTCCTCGGCACCGTAGGTGCGCGCGCCAGGGAAGCAGTTCACCGCGACGACGAACGGGATGCGGCGGTGCTCGAAGTAGTCCACGGCGGGGAAGCAGTCCTCGAGCCTCCGGGTGTCCGCAAGGACGACAGCGCCGAGCGCGCCTTGCGACAGCTCGTCCCACAGGAACCAGAAGCGGTCCTGGCCCGGTGTGCCGAAGAGGTAGAGAGACAGGCCCGACCTGATGGTGATGCGGCCGAAGTCCATGGCGACGGTCGTCGTGGTCTTCTGGTCGACACCATCGGTGTCGTCGACCGACTGGCCGGCCTGGCTCAGCTGTTCCTCGGTACGCAGCGGCCTGATCTCGCTGACCGCTCCGACCAGGGTGGTCTTGCCCACTCCGAATCCGCCCGCGACCAGGATCTTCAACGCCATGGGGGCCGTCGTCCCGCCCGCGGTCTCAGAGCGCTCGGAGCCCATTGATTACCTCCCGGAGGATCTTTTCGTCGGGGAGCTGGGCGGGCGGCACCGGTCGGCTGACCGTAATGCAGCCCAGCTCCAGGAGGTCGCCGAGCAGCACCCTGACCACGCCCACGGGCAGATCGGCACCGGCGGCCAGTTCCGCGACCGACTGGGTGTCGATGCGGCACAGTTCGATCAGCGCACGGTGCTCAGGACCGAGAGCCGTTTCGTCGTAGCGCGGCGCGTTCTCGTCGAGCGTGATGAGCGCGATGAGGTCGAAGTACGCCCCGTCCGGGCCCGGCCGGGTCCGGCCGCCCGTCATCGCGTACGGGCGGACGAGGGGGCCCGCGTCGTTGTCGTACCACCGGTTGCCGGGCTGCCCGGGGGCGCCCGGCCTGTCCTCGTTCATGTGCGTCGCCGTTCTCGGTCATCCGCCGGCAGGCGGGCGTGCGGGCACGCGCGCGGGGGTGTGCAGATGCTCGCCGACCCGCTTCACCAGCCGCGCCATCTCGTAGGCCACGAGACCGATGTCGGCCGTCGCGGCGGTGAGGACGGCGAGGCAGGAACCGCTGCCCGCTGCGGCGACGAACAGGAAGCCCTCGTCCAGCTCGACCATGGTCTGGCGTACTCCGCCGATGCCGAACTGGCGGCCGGCGCCCTTGGCGAGGCTGTGGAAGCCGGAGGCCACGGCGGCCAGATGTTCGGCGTCCTCGCGGGTGAGAGCGGTCGACGCGCCGACGGCCAGGCCGTCGTTCGACAGCACCACGGCGTGCCGGACCTCGGTGACGCGGAGGACCAAGTCGTCCAGCAGCCAGTCCAGTTCGCCGGACCGCTGAGCGGTCCCCGTGCTCGGGTCCTGGATCATGCGTGGTCTCCTTCGCTGCTGTCTGCGCCCGGCCCGGAGCCGGGTCTACGGGGGGCGGAGCCGGTGCCGGGCGGCCGGCCGCCGCCGCGCGCCCAGCCGTCGCGGTACGCCGCCATGCGCTGACGCACCTGCTCCGGAGTGCGCTCGTGGTTGTTCTGGGGGCTCGTGTTCGGTGCTGGTTCCTCGGCGCGGTGCTCGCGCAGCTGCGGCGCCAGGCTCGCCTGGCGGACGCGCCGGGGCAGTCCCTCCGGCCCGTCCGCGCGGGAGTCGTCCCCCGGGGACGGCCGGTGCAGGCGGAGGGTGGCGACGCCCGGTGGGGGCGCCGGCTCTGACGATGTGCCGGGCGTCTCGCGGGCGGCCGGCACGGGTGCGACGAGGGCGGGGCGGGGCGGCGCCTCGGCCGGGGCCGAGGCGTGGTCGGTGTGCTGCAGGCCCGGTTCCTGCACGCGCGCGTAGTGCCTCTCCTCGCCCGCCCCTGTGTCTGTTGTGAGGGCTGTGGGCTGTTCGGTGGTGCCGGTATGCAGCAGCGCGGTGGGCAGCAGGACGACCGCGGTGGTGCCGCCGTACGGGGAGGTCCTCAGGTGCACTTTGATGCTGTGGCGGGCTGAGAGCCTGCTGACCACGAAGAGCCCGAGCCGGTCGCTGTCGAACAGATCGAGCGCCTCGGACTGGGCGATGCGCCGGTTGGCCTCGGCGAGGGTGTCCTTGCCCATGCCGAGTCCACGGTCCTCGATCTCCAGGGCGTAGCCGTTGCCGACAGGCTCGCCGTTGATCCGCACCTTGGTGTGGGGTGGCGAGAACTGGGCTGCGTTCTCTACGAGTTCGGCAAGGAGGTGGGTGAGGTCGGCCACCGCTGAACCGGTCACGGAGGCATCGGGGAGGTGTCGTACCTCCACGCGCGCGTAGTCCTCGATTTCGGAGACCGCCGCGCGCACCACGTTGGTCAGCGAGACGGGCATCCGCCAGGCCCGGCCCGGCGCGGATCCCGAGAGGATGATCAGGCTCTCCGCATGCCGCCGCATTCGGGTGGTCAGGTGGTCCAGGCGGAACAGGTCGCCCAGCTCGTTCGGGTCCTCGGCCCTGCGTTCCATGCTGTCGAGGAGGCTGAGCTGACGGTGGACCAGGACCTGGCTGCGACGGGCCAGGTTGACGAAGACTCCGGAGATGCCGCTGGCGAGCTCCGCCCGCTCGATGGCGGCCCGCAGAGCGGCCCGGTGGACCGTGCCGAGGGCTTCGGAGACCTGGCCGACCTCGTCCTCGGCGGGCGGCCCCGGCGGTGCCTCGGCGCGGATGTCGATCTCCTCGCCGGAGCGCAGCCGCCGCATGGCGCCCGGGAGTTTGCGGCGGGCGATCTCCAGGGCGCTGTTGCGCAGGCTGACGAGTTCGACGACGAGGCCGCGGCCGATGCGTACGGAGATCACGAGGGAGGCGGCGACCGCGGCGAGACCCAGCAGGACTGCGGCGCCTGCCGAGGTCAGGACGCCTCGGGTGAACGGGTCGGCCCTGTCCGCGGCCCTGCGTGCCGCATCCGACTGGATGGTGCGGACCTCGTCCTGCACGGTGGCGTGAGCCGAGTCCCACGAGGTCGCCGGGGCGGCGGCCATCGCCTTGCTCCCGGCCGGCGCGGCGAGCACCTTGTCCTCGACGGAGGTCGTCGCGGCGTAGGCATCGCTGTCCGCGAGGTCTCGCCAGGCGGCACGGTCGGGTCCGCGCAGGTCCGCGGCCGCCGAGTCCGTCAGGGTCCGCCGGGTGTCGACGGCCCCGATGAACAGGCGAAGCCGCTCACCGTCGAGGGAACCGGTGAGACGCGCACTGGACAGCAGTGCGTCCTCGCGTGCCAGCATCTCGCCGGCCTGTGAGAACTCGAGCAGCACGCGCGCGTCGGAGCCCAGTTCGGCGTCCTGGATCCCGGTCAGGGAGCCGCCGACACCGAAGGCGTTGGAGATGGTCTTGGTGTACTGCTCGTACGCCGGGTCCCAGCCTGTCCGGCGCTCCAGCACAGCGGTGCGCAGTGCGCGCAGGCGCTCGGCCCCGTCGACGAAGGTGCCAAGACGTTCCGCCACGCCCGTGGGGAGGTCGGCACCGTCGGCGACGGTGTGGTGGTCGTCGAGCCGCAGCCCGGCCACCGCGCGGTCGGTCAGTCCGGCCAGTTTCCTGAGTTCGTCCGCGCGTCCGGCGGCGGGCCGCGTCGCGTACCGCACGGCGGCGGATCGTTCCGCCTGTAGGGCGGCGACCGCGTCGGCGACCGGTGCACGCACCTCGGTGTCGACGCGCTGCAACTGGCGCAGCCGTGCGACGTCCTGGGCTGTGCTGACGGTGGCGTACGCCCACAGCGCCAACAGCGACATGACCGGCACCATGAGCAGGCAGACGATCTTCGCCCGTACGGTGCGCGGCCGCATCCGCCATCCTCCCGCGCGCGCGGGAGACCAGGGAGCGCGCGGTGGCGCCCCGCCGTCCGCGTCCCGGCCGGGATGCTCGACGGCGGGTGGTCCGGCGTGGGCGCGGCGGCCGCGCGCAGGGGGCGCGGAACGGGGCGGTGCGGCGGTCGTCTGGTTCCTTCGGGGTGTGCGCATGGCCTCCTCGCTCGGAAGGATTCGGGGGCGTGCCTGCCGGGCCGTGCTGGCCGGGCGTGCCTGCCGGACCGTCGTCGGCCCGGACCGCCGCTATCGGGCGACGCTCTCGACCGGCCGCTGGGCCGATGCGGAGGCCTCGCGCTCCCCCGCCGTGGGGGACAGCGCGACGAACGCCGAGGTCAGGAACAAGTACGAACCGAGGCCCACGGCGAGGGGGAAGACGAACTGCATGACCGTGGCCCCGGAAAGTGCCGCGCTGGAGGGGGCGACCTGCACGCTCACGGCCATCATTCCGGTGTAGTGCATGCTGCTCACCGCCCCGCCCATGACGAGGGAGGCGACGGCGACCGCGATGGGCGACTTGATGTTGAGCCCCGCCCAGAGGGCCGCGGTCGCCGCGACCACGGCGATCACGACGGAGAGCGCGACGAGCAGCGGGTTGTAGTCCACATCGCCGTGCAGCCGCAGGGCCGCCATGCCGAGGTAGTGCATGCTCGCGACGCCGAGTCCCGTCGTCAGGCCGCCCAGTGCGAGCGCCCGGCCGCGGTCGCGGCTGTAGCCGACGGCGAAGACGCCGGCGCCGACGACGACCATCGCGACGATCAGGCTGAGGATGGTCAGCGGCACGTTGTAGCGGATCTCCGTGCCGCTGACGCTGAAGCCGAGCATCGCCACGAAGTGCATCGTCCAGATACCTGTGCCGATGGCGGAGGCGGCGGTGATGAGCCAGTTGCGACGGGAGCGTCCGGTGGCGGCGAGTGCGCGGACGGTGCAGCGCAGGCCGAGCGCAGCACCGATGCACGCCATCACGTATGACAGCACGGGGGTAAGCCAGCCGAAGGCGGCGTGGTCCAGGTGTCCCATGGCCCAGGGACGCTAGCCCCGGCCGGGTCGCACAAAAGGCGAACATTTCGAAAGGTGCTGGAATATGACAGAGAGATGTACCTGAACGATCGCGTCACGCTCGAACATGTTGCATGGTCCCCGTGTGCACGGAGTGGAGGATCATGGGTGCATGACCGACGACCACACAGGGGTTCAGGAGTTCTTCGCGGCCCGCGCGGCCGGCTGGGACGCGCGCTTCCCCGATGACGGTCCCGCCTATCGCGCCGCTGTCGACGAGCTCGGACTGCGCCCGGGCAGTCGTGTCCTGGACGCGGGATGCGGCACGGGACGCGCCCTGCCGGCGCTCCGGGACGCCGTGGGGCCCTCCGGGGTGGTGCTCGGTGCCGACCTGACACCGGCGATGCTGGAGGCCGCCGTGCGGGCCGGCAGGGACCACGCAGGGCTTCTTCTGCTCGCCGACGCCGCACGGCTGCCGCTGAGAACGGAGTCGCTCGACGCAGTGTTCGCGGCAGGCCTGATCGCGCATCTGCCGGAACCGGCCGAGAACCTGCGGGAGTTGGCACGCGTGGTCCGCACCGGCGGCCTGCTCGCCCTGTTCCACCCCATCGGCCGGGCGGCGCTGGCCGCGCGGCAGGGCCGCCGGATCACCCCGGACGACCTGCGGGCCGAGAACAATCTCGGCCCGCTGCTGGAGAGCTCGGGCTGGCGTATGACGTCGTACGTCGACGAGGACACCCGGTTCATGGCACTGGCCGTGCGTCAGGCGTGAGACCACGAGGTACAAATGCGGGGGCGTCGATCTATGGTGGCGGTCCGACAGGGGGAAGGTGGCCACATGTTTGACAGGCTCCGCAAGTTCTTACGCGGCGAGACGGCAGAACCGGTGCAGAAACGAACGCACAACGTCTTCGAATCGGCGGCCGCCTACGTCTCGGCGTGCGCCGAGGACGACCAGGACCAGATGGACGAGGCGGCTTCCTGGGTGTCACCAGAAGCCCTGTCCTTCGGCGTCAGAGAACTGGCGTGCCGCGCGGTCGTCGCACTCGCCCGCGAGCGCGACGAGTCCCCTCAGACCGTCGCTCGTACCCTCCTCGGCCTGCCCGCCGCCTGACGTCGGTGCGGGCCGGGTCCGCGCACACCGGAGCGGCGCTCACGGGGTGCCCGTATCGACCGCGTGGACCAGCCGTTCGCGGATCTCGCGCACGGTGCGCGGACGGTTGCAGGCCGGCCCGTACGCGCGCGTGGTCAACCGCCTTCTTGCACGAATTGCGGCACGGCAGGCTGACGAAGTGCGTGCGTGATCCGGACATGTCCGTGATCGTGAGCCGACCTGCGGCGGCCGCGATCGAATTCCTGTCCATAGGCCCTCGACGTGCTCGTCCGCCAATGGTTAGGGTGCGCCGACGAACGAAGCGATGGGGAGGCTGGGATGGCCGGGACGGACGAGGCCGTCGCCGCTGCCGAGGACGACGCGCTCTACGTACTGACAGCGGTGCTGCTCACGCCCGCTCAGTTCCCGAGCGTGCTGGGCGACGACTATCCGGAGGCGTGCGCGGCACTGGACCTCGCACCTCTCGCCGACGGCTACGGCCTGGTGCTCGGGCAGGACGGCGCGGGCGCGCGCTGGACCGTGGTCGTCGACGACGTGTCACTGGTGGCCGTCGCGATCGCGTCCTGGGACTGCGGCATGGAGTACGACCTGTCGCCCGACGAGCGCACGGTGGTGGCCGCGTTGCCGGGCTGGCCCCTCGCGGTGGCCGTCGCGGCGCCCGGCGTGCCCGAACCGCACGATCCCGAGCCTGACCCCGAACTCACCGTCCGGCCGCCGCTCTCGCCGCCCGACACCAGCACCTGGGGAGCGGCCCAAAGGCGGCTCGGAGCCGACGAGATCGCGCTCCAGTGGGCGGCCTGGCGGGAGCAGATCGACGACGCCGACTTCGCCCCCGCCGGCGCACCCGACAGCGATGGCGCGGAGGAGCCGGCCGCGGAAGCCGGCCAGGAGGACGGCGGGCACAAGCCGCACAGCGGCGTACGGCGGGTCCTCGCGGAGGCACGTTCCTACCTGGACACTCCGCCGCCTCTGGGACGTGTGCGTTCCTCCTTCGCCTCCGGCGAGGCGCGCACGCTGCGTGCCGACGGACCGGGCTGGTCACTGGTCGCCCGGACCGACGACATCGCGTTCGTGCTGCTCGACGACGAGCCCGGAGAGGTGCTGCCGGTCGGCCGGGGACCTGAGCTTCCCGGACTTCTCGAGGCGCTCGACAAGATGGCCGTACGTCCCTCCTGAGGCATCCCGGGGCGCGCACCGCGGAGAACCGGGGATACGCGCCCCACATACAACGCCACTGGCCCATATGGTCCGCACCCATAGCTGCCTTCCGGCGACAACAGCACGATGAGGCCGCCCACCCGCCGCTTCGTTCCGTCGTGTCACGGAGGCTCTCATGCGTGTGTCCAGAGGTGTTCCGCCGCGTGTGTCCAGAGGTGTTCCGCTGCTCGCCGCAGCTGTGCTGGCGGTGATCTCCTCAGGCCCGGCCGCGGCGGGGTCCGCATCCGGCCGCCCGGCGGACTCCGGCGGTGCTCACTGCGCCCGGCAGGAACAGGTCCAGGTCCCCGGCGCCGCGCACCAGCAGCTCGCCTGCCTGCCCGACCTGACGACGGCGGCGCTCGCCGGAACGCCGTACACAGACACGGCTGACCAGGCAGGACTCACCGCGGCGGGCACCCGCAACCCGTCCGGGGTCCCCGGGCTGCAGATCGACGGGCACTTCCCGGACACCTCGCACTTCAACGCCACACACGGCTGGCAGCACGACGCACAGTTCGTGATCCGCCTGCCCGACCGCTGGAACGGAGGGCTCGTGGTCACGGGGGCGCCCGGCACCCGCAAGCAGTACGCGACGGACAAGGCCATCTCCGACCAGGTGCTTGCCCTGGGTTATGCGTACGCGGCCACCGACAAGGGCAACAGTGGGCCGGACTTCTACCGTGACGGCAGGCGCCCCGGCGATGCGGTGGCCGAATGGAACATGCGCACCACCCAGCTCACGCGCGCCGCTCGGCAGGCGGTGGCCAAGCGGTACGGCCAGGCCCCGCGGCGTACCTACATGACCGGGATCTCCAACGGCGGCTATCTGACGCGCTGGCAGCTCGAGAACCACCCGGAGCTGTACGACGGCGGGGTCGACTGGGAGGGCGCGCTCTGGACCGCGGAGGGCCCGAATCTGCTCACTTCCCTGCCCTCGGCGGTGGCCCGGAGCCTGGGGAAGGCCCGGGACGAGGATCTGTACGCGGTGGGGTTCGCGCGGGGGTCCGAGTTCCTGTGGCCGTACCACGAGAAGGCGTACTGGGGGGTGACGCAGAAGATCTACCGTGCAGAGTTCGACCCGTCGTACGACACCGCATGCCCAGGCCCCTCGGCCGGTTCGACGGCGGAGCAGATCCTGGCGCCGTGTGCCTCGGACGCGGCGTACGACTACGCGTCGCGCCCCGCGTCCGTCCACCGTGCGGTCGCACGCGTCGCGCTGACGGGCCGCATCGGCAGGCCGCTGATCACGCTGCACAGCGATCTCGACGCGCTGCTGCCGAAAGCCGCCGACTCCGATGTGTACGCCCGGATGATCGACGGCAGGGGCCGTGCCGGTCTGCACCGGTACTACACCGTCGAAGGCGGCACGCACACCGACGGCCTGTACGACGCGTATCCGGACCGGCTGCGGCCCATCCTGCCGTGCTACCGGGCGGCCTTCGGTGCGCTCACCGCCTGGGTCGAGGACGGATCCGTGCCGCCCGCGGACCGCACCATCGGCCGTCCTGCGAGCGGCGACGTCGTCAATTCCTGCACGCTCTAGGTGTATTGCCCCGCAGGGTTGTTGACTCGGGTGATGGGCGGCTGGCCTCCGAGTGCGGTGTGGCAGCGATGGTAGTTGTAGTCGTGGAGGAAGCTGTCGAGGGCTGCGCTGCGTTCGTCGTTGCTGGTGTAGGG
>NZ_JBSFWK010000062.1:0-48221 GCF_053594815.1 Streptomyces sp. NPDC002577
GGTGGGCCACCCTGCTCTGCGTGACCCGGTGTGTCTCCAGTAAGCCCCGGACGAGCGCTGCGGGTCACGCCCCTGCAATTCGGGGCTTGACGGACACGACGACCTTTGGTCGAGGACCAGGCCGCCGTCATCCGGCACGGCGCCGGCGGCCTCGACGCAGCCGCCCGGCCCACGGCCTGGTCGCCGCGCGCTTCCGCCACTCCGCCTTGCCTCCGTTTCCGACCTGGACCGCAGACCGCCCGCCGGCCCTGCCGCGCCGCTGCTAGGGCGTCCAAGGCCTGCTTGAGGCGGTCAGCCTGGGCGGGGGTGGCCTACTGCGGGTGGGGCTGCTTGAGATTGCAGCCGGGCGCGAGCACGATCAGGCCGGCCGCGGTCTCGTACAGGTTGGCTTCGGCGAGCTGCTCCCCCTACCTGGTCGCTCCGCACAGCGCTTTTGACTGACCCGTGGGCTGCCGGGTTCAGGGGCGGCCAGGCCAGGCTCCGGTCAGCTCGGCCGGGGGTGGAGCAGGGTCGCCCGTAGGTCGTGCTCGGTGATCTGGTCGGCGGGGCGGTGGAGTGTCCAGCGGTGGACCCCGCCGTCCATCGGCAGCACCTCGACGACGGTTTCCAGCGGTGGGTAGCCGAGTTCACCACAACTGAATTGGCGGATCACGACGGCGGTGTCGTCGTCCAGGCCGAGCAGGATGCGCACAGCGTCCCTCAGTTCGCGGAGGTGTGGACTCGGCCAGGCGATTCCTGGGCGTGGTTCCAGGTGCATGGGAGATACCCCTTGTTCCGGGAAGAGTGGCAGGTGGCGTAGATGGCGGGCTCCGCCGTGGTGGTTCAGTCGGGTGGTGTGCGGGTGGTGGCCCCGTTCCGGATCGGTGGCCTGACGGGTGGTCGGGCAGCGCGGTGTTGTGTGGCCACGGTCATCTGCCAGGTCGCGAGAAGCAGCAGCGTGCCGGTTTCGGCGAGGAGACTGAGGACGGCCTGTGGTGCGGGCTGCAGACCGCGCTCGGTGAATCCGAACACGCCTACGGTGCGCGAGGCAGTGAAGCCGCCGAGGGCCCCGAGCGCGACGCCTGCCGCGGCGGCCCTCAGCAGCAGGGGTGGTGTCCCCGTCAGCAGCAGGGCAGCGAGGGCGAAGGAAGCGCCGGCCTGGAGGAGGAACAAGGGGCCGATGATGTGGATGAAGCGGTACTCGTCGATGTAGAGCTGGGCGTGGATGTATCCGCCGGCGGCGAGGGTTGCGGCAGTCGCCCACCGCAAGGCGGGGGTCGGGAGTCCTCGGATGTTCATGCCAGCCTCTGATCCTTTATGGCCAGTTCGCGGTCGCCTTGGCGGTAGCCGACGCTGCGGATGCCGAGTGCGTCTTTGAGCTGTCGGGCGGGGACGACCTGCGGGGTGGGGGCGGAGGCACGGCCCGGTTTGGGCAGGGGGTAGGCGGTGGTGGTGGCGGAGTGGAAGGTGATGTTGCCCTCTGTCTTGGTGAACAGCTGGTGGACGTGCCCGTTGAGACAGGTGACAGAGGAAAAGCGGCGCAGGAGGGCGATAGCCTTGAGGGCGTCGTCGGTGCTCCAGCCCCACTGCGGGTACATGGCGAACAGCGGTATGTGGCTGAAGACCACGATGGGGGTGTCCGACGACAGTCCGGCGACGTCCTTGCGAACGAAGTCGATCTGGTCGTTGCCGAGGTGGCCGAGCTTCTCCAGGCTCAGGGTGTTGACCAGGGCGATGAAATGCACGCCGTGGGTGTCGAAGCTGTACCAGCCGTCGCCGAGCGTGCCCATGCCGAAGGTCCGCCGGTAGGCGCGGCCCGCATCGCCGATGGAGTCGTGCTCGCCGGGTACGGTGAAGACACGGTCTGTCTTCATTCCGGCCATCATCTGCTTGACCTGGTCGAACTGTCCGGCCGTGGACAGGTGGGTCAGGTCGCCGCTGTGCATGACGAAGTCAGGCCTGAATCCGAGCGAGTTGACCTGGTTGATCGCTTCGGTGAAGGAGCCGGCCACGTCCATGTTCGCCGGGCCCTGGAACCCGATATGGCTGTCGGAGACCTGCACGAACCGCAGCGCGTCGCTTCCAGCTGCAACGGCCCCGGCGTTGGTGCCCCGGGAGTCGGCGATGTGGCTGATCACCTCTCCACTGGCCAGGGTCAGTACCACCGCACCGCCGAACCACCCTGCATGCCGGAGGAGTTGACGCCGATTCATACCGTGTTCCGTATCGGGCTGACCGGCATCGTGGTCCGGCGCTCCGTCGTGACTGTCGTAGTAGTCGGTCATCAGGTCACCTCCACGGTGGCGGTCATGAACGGATGGATGGTGCAGAGATAGGCGTAGGTGCCGGGTTTGGTGAACGTGTAGCTGTAGGTGGCGTGTGTGGCCAGGGCGGCGGAATGCAACGGGCCGCCCGTTCCGGCGCTGGTGACGGTGTGGGCGTCGGTGTCCTGGTTGGTCCAGGCCACCGTCGTACCCACCTTCACCTTCAGCGTGGCCGGGGAGAATGCGAAGTTCGTGATGGCAACGGCGTTCCCGGCCACCGGCGCGGCCGGCGCGCCCGTGCTCGAGTGACTCGTGGGCATGCTCATGCTGGGCATCGGCGAGGCGCCGGGAGGGGAGCCCGCCGTGTTCCCCGGCCCCGTGGCACCGGGCATCCCGGCCGTCCGGTGCTGACCCGGACCGGGTGTGATGGCGCCGGCTCCGGAGGACGAGGGGTGCGGCGACTGGCCGCATGAGCTGAGGAGCCCCAGCGCGCCAGCGGTGGCGATGGTGGCGACGGCCAGCCCGGCCGCAGAGCGTGATCGCCGGCCTGGTGTGCGGAAGTTCAGATGCATGGTGTCCGTTCCTCACTGATCAGGCGGAGATGGGGGCTGCGCCGACAGGGGGCGCAGGCAACCGCAGGGATGTGTGGTGGATGCCGTGTTCATGGCCTCTCGATCGCTGCACGCGTCCAGCGCTGCGCAGAGCCGTCGCCGTGGTGTGCCCTGGGTACGGGCCGGGGGGCGCGGTGGCGCCGACTTCGATGCACGGGGGCACGGCGAGCGTGGCCGGTGCCAGGAGTGCACGCGTCGCGTGGTGTGTTTCGGTCACCTCTGATCCGTCCTTTGACACGGGGGAATCGATGAGGAACTGCGTGTAAGTCGGCTTTCGTCCGGCTCCACGGACGGCGGGGGTCATACGGTTCGGCATATATGCACTTTTGTGAGACTTCTTGGCATCGCCGCAGATCGGTCGGCCTCCTCGGGTGCTGTGCACGGATGGTCCCGGTGGTGTCGTGAGGCCAGCTGCCGACGTGCTCCCGCGGTGCTCACAGAGTGTTACTTGTGCCTCGCTGTGTGTTACCGGACAAAGCGGTGTATATGCGCGATGATCGGCTTATGTCCCGGAGTTCCCGAAAGCGTGATCCAAGGACCGATCCGGATCGCTCCGCGCGCCGTGTCTCCGGTAAAGGGACCCTTTCGACCGCGGATGAGGAACTGCTGCGCACTCTGTACGCGGAGCACGCAGGAGCCCTGTTCCACTACGTGCTGCGACTGACCTCAGGAGACTGGCAATGGGCGGAGGATGTGGTGCAGGAGACACTGCTGCGAGCGTGGCAGCATCCCGCCGCCTTCGACCCCGCACGCGGCCCGGCCCGGGCATGGCTGTGTACGGTCGCCCGGCACCTGGTCATCGACGCCCATCGGGCCCGGCAGGCCAGGCCGACCGAGGCCGGCGGCGAGGTGCTGGAGCGAGCCGCCGAGCAGAAACCTGGCGAGGACGAGATCGAGCAGGCACTGCAGAGCTGGGCGGTTGCCGACGCGGTCCGGTCGCTGTCCCCGGACCACCGCGCCGTCCTGCTGGAGACCTACTACCGTGGCCGGACCATGGTGGAGGCCGCGCAGGTGCTGGGCATCCCGCTGGGCACCGTGAAGTCGCGGACGTACTACGCCCTGCACGCCCTGCGGCTGGCGCTGCAGGAACGGGGGATCGAGCCATGACCGTGGCGGGCAGGAGGTGGCGACCATGAGTGCGGAGCACGACGCACTCCGGCTGGCGCTGGGAGGATACGTCCTGAGCACGCTGCCCTCGGCGGAAATGGAACGGGTGCGCGTCCACCTCGCGGAATGCGCCGAATGCCGGGCCGAACACACCCAGCTGGCGGGATTGCCTGCGCTGCTGGCGACGGTGACCGAAGCCGAAGCCGAAGCCTCGGGCCAGACGGTGCCGACGGCCGACGGGGACCTGGCCGGCCGACTGGTGGCACGGGCAGCCGAAGGCGCGCAGGGCTCCCTGCCCGAACGGCCCGCCGCGCCCGCGGTGTCCCAGGTGCCAGAGGGGGGTGTGCTGGAGAGGCTGCTCCAGCAGGCCGCGTCCCGGCGCCGCAGGACCTGGCGTCTGCAACTGGCCGGCGCTGCAGCCTCGCTGATGTTCATCGCGGCAGCGGCCGGCGGCACATGGCTGGCGGCTGTCGGATCCGTGGGCAGTCAGGCGACGCCGCCTGGGCCGACCGCGCCGACTGCCTGGCGCACCTTCTCCGGAAGCGATCCCGCCACCGGCGTCTCCGCCTCGGTGAAGGTCTCGCCCTCTGCCTGGGGCAGTGTCCTGCAGGTCTCCGCCAAGGGGGCACCCGCCGGAATCACCTGCCGGCTGCAGGCGGTCGGGCCCGGCGGAGCCAGGACGGACGGCGCTACCTGGCGGGCAGGCGAGTACCCTCCCGGCACCACGGTCCCAGGAGCGGTTGCCATGTCCCCTGAAGCCATCGAGCACTTCGAGATCCTCGCAGGCAACGGTCAGAAGCTGGTCACGATCCGGGCGTGACGCGACCACAGCTGTCGGGTGTGAGTGCACGGCGGCACAAGAGGCCAAGAAGACGTCGCGACCGAAGGGGCGTGTGCCGCGGCGGAGAGGGGCCGGCCAGTCGACAAGAAGCGAGCCGCCTCAAGACGGGTGGACCGGGCTGGAGGGGTGCGCTGAGGGCGTCCAGCCGATGGCCATCGAGAAGGCTTGTGCTCGTGACATCGGCTGCACAGGCACGCTCGTGATCACCGTCGTCGACCGATGCCACCACGCCGCACGGCTCCGGGATCGGCGAGATCGTCCGACAAGGGCACCCGGTGGATGAGCGCGGCGGCGGCCTCGAAGGCCGACACCGACACCTCTATGGCTGAGGGGCTGATCGGCGCCACGCGCGCGAAGGTGGCTGGTGGTCGAAGCGGCTGCCACAGGCCGGGAAAGGTCACCTCCGCGGCAGGGCGGATCAAGGTGAAGGCCGTCCGGGTGCGCACGACCGGCGGGTCGAGGGGCGGGGCCAGCGGTCGCAGTGGCAGGCCGGCCACCCCGCGACGGGCCGCCTCGGGTGCCGGCCGCGTACATGGGTGGGCACGGCTATGTGAGGGCCGGCGGCATGCACCTCAACCTCCACCGGGAGGAGGCCGAAGCCGGCGCCCTGGTCCTTCCAGCAGCGCGCCGACGGTTCCCGGGCCCTGGTCACCCTCACCCCCGGCTCCAACGAATCGGCCCAGTCCTCAGCCGACTTGATGCGTGAGTGCGCCGACGGGGCGTGCACTTCCTGTCCGGGTGGCCGGTGGCGCCGCCCTGGTCTTTACGACGGGCACGGCCGAGGTGTTGCCCTTCCCTGCCGCGAGCAGCGGTATGCGGTTCACCAAACGGCCGGCGACCTTGACTCTCCTTTTCCTCCGAAGTCCGTGCAGCAGGGGAGAAGAGGATCCCGGATGTCTGCATGCCGAGTGTCGCGACCAAGTCGAGATGCGGGCTGGGATGTTCGTCCGGCTCTATGGCGTGAGGTTCCCGCAAGGCCGTCCGGAAGACCACGGGCGAGGAGACCGAGCCGCCGGTGTCTGGTCCGGCCGAGTACGGCATCGAGCTCTGACGGAGGCGAGTGAGTCCAGCCAGGCCGCTGGCATTGACGTGACTCGCAAGAAGTAGAACAAAAGGGGCGAATAACTCGAACCGTTCGGCATGCGTCGCCCGTGGAACTCAATGAGCGCGCCCATGCAGGATCCCGCCTGTCGACCGCCCCCGAAGTTGTTGGCGGTCTCTCCCGATCCGGCCTCCGTACATCCACAGAAGAGACAGAAGACCATGTTTGTGACGGATTCCCCCAGCCCGAGTTCCCTGCTCGGCCAGCCCTGCCGCCACCAGGCGCTGCTCACCCTGCCCGCGCAGGAGGCGCACGTCTCCGCCGCTCGTCACTTCACGGCCGATCTGCTGGAGACCTGGAGTGTGCCCGCAAGCGAGCGGGACTCCGCCGTTCTCATCGTCGACGAACTCGCGGCCAACGCCGCGCAGTACGGCCGCGAGCGTATGACCCTGCTGCTCGTCCTCGACCACGGCACTCTGCACATTGTGGTCGCTGACTCCGGCACGACCGTGGAACGCCATCGCCCCGACATCGCCCCCGAAGAACACGGCCGCGGCACCGGCATCGTCCAGTACCTCGCCCAGTCGACCGAGGTCCGCCAGACACGCAGCGGCCGCGAAGTCCGCGCCTGCCTGAGGTGCTCGCCATGACCGGGCCGGACGTTTCGCACGAGCTGCGACCCCCTGCCGGGGCCGGCACTGCCGCACAGCGACGGGTCACCGGGCGGCGGCTGCGGCGTCGGGTCACCCGACGACCCGCCGAGTGGGCCTTCGCGACCCACAAGCCGTGCCCCATCGACGGCTGCCCGAGCCCGGCCCAGGTGTACATGCGGTCCGCGGCACACCCATCGGCCCTTGATCACGGCGACCCCGACCACGACACGGTGCTGCGTCAACGCTGCGGCGCCAGCCCCTACGTACCGGCGGAGGTGTGAGCGTGGACGTCACTCCGAACAGCGGCGAGGGCATCAGCGCCCCGCCCCCGCACGAGGCGTACGCGAATGCGCCGGACCTGCGCCGCGAGATGCACCAAGTGCTCGCTCTCGGGGCCGAACGCGACGGCCGCCAGGCCAGGCCCGTCACCGGCCCCCCGGTCGATGCGACGGCCGCCGAACGCGCCTGGCTGCTCTGCCAGGCCGCCCTCATGGACCGGATGGCCCTGGACGACCCCGGCCCCGGCCCGGTCGCAGCCGCCGCAGAAACCGCCGAACAACTCGTCCTGTACGACCGCTGCCATCCCGACCTGGTGGCCGGCCCGCACCACCCCGACGCGATCACACTCGCCCCCAGCCGCCGCCTCTACGTCCGCCAGGAGTACGCCGCCTGGACGGCCGCCGGGCGCCCCGGGATCTGAATCGACCCCGACCCGACAGGAAGAAGGACACATGCCCCGCAAGGACATCGACACCCGGCACGCCCCCGCAGCAGCCGGCCAACTCCACTCGCCTCGCCTTCCACGCCCGACAGGCACGCGTGAACATCGCGCCGGTCGGCGACAGGAACGGTCACGCCAGGGAAAGCCGATGAACGCACCGTGGCCGCACGCGAAGACCCATCGGCTGTTCCAGGTGCCCGAACATGGTTGCTCCCAGGGGCAGCGGCTGGGCGTCCATCCGGCCCAAACGCCCCCGCACACTCCGCGGGCCGGGCAGCCGGCGCAGGTGGCCATGCAGGTCACAGGCGGCGAACTGCGCCTCGCCGTACGCCCGTTGCCGGTCGAGCTCCCCGCGGTTGCGGCGGCGACGGGCGACGAAGTCACTTGCGAGGCCTGGCTGGACGACGCCGTGGGAATCTCCCGGTGGCGCGGGCGGCGGACACCGGTGAAACCGCCGTGCCAAGTGCACCGGGAAACCTCCTCCCAGGCGCCCGCCCACGAGACCTCGGGCACGGACGCCGGCCTGACCGGCCACCTCCTGCGGATCCCCTTCTGCTACGACGAGTGCCAGCCATCCGTCGGTGCAGAGCCCTGCCGGGTCGTGGACATCGACCGCGTCCGGCAGCGTGATGTCCCGGCCGAGTGCGGCCGGGACGCGGAGGGGGAACTCTTCGCCGTATCGGCGGACAGGCAACCGTGCTGGACGCGCCCGCCCACGGCAGCGGGCCGTCGTCCGCGGCCAAAGGCGTGCGCCTCCCGCCGCGTCGGCCTTCCGCAAGGCCCGGTCGTGGGTGGGACGCTTCTGTGGGCAGCGGCCGAGGCTCTGTGCGCGCCCGGAGAGCGATGGGGGCATGCTCGGGGCGGCAAGACACGATGCGCCGCGGGCGCTCCCGCTCCCACCGCTCCCGCTCCCACCGCTGCCGAGCAGGAACAAGCGGCACAGATCGCCGAGGCAGGTATGAAGGCCGACGCGTTCGAAGGGGTGGTGTGACGATGTTCCGCGATGCGCTGGAGCCCTGGCACCTGCTGATCCTGGTCGCGGTGGTGGTTTTGATCTTCGGCTCGAAGAAACTACCCGACACGGCCCGGGCACTGGGCAAGTCCATGCGGATCCTCAAGAGCGAGACCAAGGCCATGAAGGACGACGGCGCCTCGAACGAGCCACGCCCCGAGCCTGAGCCTGCACCGGGACCGCGGACGATCCCGGGCGCTCCCGGAGACACCGCCACCGCCCGAACCGCGCCCACGGACAGCACGACCAGCCACTGAGGCTGAGCCCGGTCCTGGGCGGCCGCCAACCGGCGCCGTGGCGAGCTCGCGCCCCACCGGGCGACGGAGACGATCAAGTACTGACGCAGGGCCGGTAGTCACCGGCCTGCCGCACGAGATGAGGACGTGGCGTGCCCCAGTCGGCCCGCAACAAGGAGAAGGATCCCGAGGGGCGGATGCCGCTCGCGGAGCACCTTCGTGAGCTCCGCAACCGGCTCGCCAAGGCCGTCCTTGCCATCCTGGTCGTCACGATCGCCGCGGGCTTCTCCTACAAGGGCATCGTAGACTTCTTCACCAGGCCGGTGCTGGACTCGGTCGGCTGCCCGACGTCCTTCGCCGATCTGGCCAAGCAGACCGCGGACACCACCTGCGCGCGGATCACGATCAACGGTCTGCTCGCGCCCTTCACCCTGGCGCTGAAGGTGTCCCTGATGGCTGGCGTCGTGCTGGCCTCGCCGGTATGGCTGTACCAGCTGTGGGCGTTCGTTGCTCCCGGCTTGCACAAGCACGAGCGGAAATACGCCTACGCGTTCGTCGGTGCGGGCGTCCCGCTGTTCTTCGGCGGCGCCGTCATCGCCTACAAGGTGCTGCCCACGACCGCGAAGGTGTTGATCGACTTCACCCCGCACGGGGTGGACAATCTGCTGCCGCTGGATGATCTGCTCGACCTCGTCACCCGCATGGTGGTCGTCTTTGGTCTTTCCTTCGAGATGCCGCTGCTGCTGGTGATGCTGAACCTCACCGGAGTGCTGTCGGGCCGGCGGATGCTCGGCTGGTGGCGCGGCATGATCGTGGGGATCACGGTGTTTTCGGCTGTGGCGACGCCGAGCACGGACCCGCTGAGCATGCTTGCGCTGGCCACGCCGATCGGGGTGCTCTATTTCGCTGCCGTTGTCTTTTCACTTCTCAATGACCGGCGCAAGGCCCGAAGAGAGGCAGAGGGACCCGGCGAAGACGAGATCTCCGACCTCGACCTCACGCCGCAGGACATCGGCGAAGTGGAATCGGTGTCCGCCAGCCAGGCCCTGCCCGCGCAGCCGGACGCTGACGACGACCGCGCCGACGGTGTGTCGGACTGCTCACCGGAGCCACGCTCGGCCCGATCGACGCGTGGTTGCTGCTGCGCGGCATGCGCACCCTGCCGCTGCGTGTGCCACGGCACAACGCCAACGGCCAGGCGCTCGCGGAGGCACTGAACGAGCATCCAGCCGTGGCCAAGGTGCACTATCCCGGCCTGGCGACCCACCCACAGCACGCGCTGGCGGTCAGTCAGATGAGCGGTTTCGGCGGGGTACTGGGAATCGAGTTCGCCGGCGGTTTCGAGACGGCCGACGCCTTCCTCGGCCGGCTGCGCTACCCCCGCCGGTCGGCCAGCCTCGGCGGCGTGGAGTCGCTGGCCGTGCATCCGGCGTCCATGTGGCGGGGGATGCTCAGCGAGGAACAGATCGCCGAGTCGGTCCCGTTGGGCCTGGTCCGACTGTCCGCGGGCACGGAGGACACGGCTGACCTGGTAGCCGACGCGCTCGCCGCGGCCGACGTGGTGCTCTCCGAAGCAGCGACCACCTGAGCGACCGTTCGTGCCGCGGCGGCGACGCCCGTTGCACGCCTGCCGAGACTTCAGTCGCCCCGCCCTCACCGTGGCCGAGGCCGCGACCGCTCCCGGCCGCCGGCGAACTTATGAACGGGTCGTGCTGGTCGCCCTGCTGTCGGCGATGAACGTGGCGATCTTCGTGATGCTCACCCAGGGCACCTTCATCGCCGGCTATTTCACCCGCCTGCGCCTGCAGGAGGAGATCCAGAACGAAGTCGAGCGCCAGTTCATCGACGTGGTCGGCACGACGCCGACGCTGGAGGTCCACGAGCGTTCGAGCCGCTCCGACAAGGCGGCCGTGGTCCGCGGTGCGCGGGGCGAGATCGGGCCGGGCTTCGACCGGCTGCTGTGGCTGGCCGGAGCCGCGCTGGCCCTGAAGGGTGCGGGTAGGGGCAGGGGTCATGGTGCGGGCAGGGCTTGTGGACAGGATCGCGTGCGCGGCCCGTTCCGCGGCGGCGAGAGCGCCCTCCGTGTGTCCGGCGTGGTCGGGGGCGGTCTCGGTCGACGCCCGGTGCAGTTTGCCGCCCAGCGCCGGCTGGTGGCAGCGGCGGGCGCGGCGGTCATACGCCGGTCGTGAGGACCATCCGGAAGCGGGCCCGTCCCTCGCGCAGCGTGTCAGCGCGTGCCGCGCCTCCTCCAGCGGGACTGCCTGAATCCACGGGCGGACACCAGTGGCGACCGCGAAACGCATGGCCTGTTCGATGTCGGAGGGGCTGCCGGTGAGGCGGCCCATGATGCACTGCGCCCGCATGACGAGCTTGCCCAGGGGCAGGTGCAGCGGGGTCCCGCCGAAGCCGACGACGGTGAGCCTGCCGTGCGGGGCGAGCCCGTCGACGAGCTCCGCCAGCGGCTCGCTGCTCGCGGCCGTGGAAAGGATCAGCCGGGCCCCGCCCAGCTCCTGCAGCGCCGTTCCCGGTGCCTGCGCCTCGGCGTCGATGTAGTGTCGCGCTCCCAACTGCAGGGCGGCGCAGTCGACGGGGGCGGGCCTGCCAGCGGGCGCGGTCGGCGCGGCTCATCCAGAGGAGCCTCATGTTGCCCCTCCAAACGGTGGTCATCCGAAAGGGCGGCTGGGTGACCCGTCCCAGGCAGTGCACGGGCCCTGCCAGGGCGGTGCCGGCCGAGCTGTACGGCGGCGGAACCCCGTCGTCGATCATCTGCCGAGAGGCCGGCGACCTGCTCGCCGGCGCTCCGGACAACGCACTGTCCATCCTGGGCGAAGCCGCCGGCCCCGACAGCACCGCCCCGCGCCTGCTGCTCCTCCTCGACGACGCTCGCGACCGCCTGTCCCGCCTGGCCCAGCGCCTGGCGGATGCGGGGTACGCCGGCGGCGAATGATCGGGGTTCCCGCCTCGCACGGACGGCTGTCCGCATGGCCGCGTCTGTCCAGGTCTCCTGACGACAGCGGCCTGCGCTCGTAGCGGTGTTCCAGACCCGGGTGCTCAGTCGGCGGCTGCGCCCGGTGGTTTCCGGGCGGCGATGGCCTCGCGGAGCCGGTCCTGTGCGCCTGCGGGGGCGCCCGCGGTCAGCAGTGCCTCCGCCGCGGCGCCCGCGACCGGCGCCACGTCCAGGACCCGGGGGCGGGCCAGCGGTGCCTGGGCGGCCAGCAGAGTGCCGATGTGGTCGCGCAGCAGCAGTTGGCCGTTCTGGAGGGTGCCGCCGCCCAGGACAACCGGGGTCGGGGTGCGCAGCAGACGGAGCCGGCGGAGCAGGGCGGTCACCATGGCGACGATCTCGTCGCCCAGGCGTTCCACGATGCCCCGCGCCACCGCGTCACCGCTCTCGGCGGTCGCGAAGACCAGCGGCGCCAGGCCGTGCAGGGCGGTCACGGGGATCTCCCCGGCGCTGACGGCCAGCGCGACGGCCTCCACGCTGTCCAGGCCGAAGTGCACCGGAAGCTCCTGGCGCAGCCGGGTCGCCGGCCCCCGTCCGTCGCCCGCGCGGACCGCGGCGCCCAGGCCGGCGCGGGCCACCGCGAGCCCGCCGCCCCAGTCCCCGGTGATGTCGCCGAGGGAGAGGAAGCGGGCCGAGCGGCCGCCCGGGTGGACGGCGGCGGCGTTGATGCCGGCGCCGGACACCACCGCCACGCCCCAGCCGTCTGGTGCGCCGGCTCGCAGCACGGCGAGCGTGTCGTTGTGCACGACGGTCCGCTCGGCCACGCCCAGATTGGTCAACTGCCGCTGGGCCAGCCGCTCCTGGGTCCGCCGGTCGACGTTGGCGAGGAAGTACGCGCCGGCCGACACCAGGGCCGTCTCGGGCAGGCCCGCCTCCTCCAGCGCCTGCCGGCCGAGGCGGGCGAGCCTTTCGGTGGTGGTCTCCATGCCCTCCAGGTGCGGACGGGTCCCCGCGCCGCGCACCCAGGACAGCAGCCGTCCCTCGGTGTCCGCGAGGACGAGGTCGGTCTTGGAGTTGCCGCCGTCGACGCCCACCACGAGGTCAGGCATCGGCAGCCTCGCTGGCGAAGAACCGGGGAAGATGGCGGCGGTTGGCCTCCAGCAGCGCGTCGAGCAGGGCGTTTGCGACGCCCCATTCGCGTATCAGCGGGTTGGCCATCAGGGCCCGCCGGGCCACTCTGCGGTCGCCGGTCAGGGCCGCCTCGACGGTGAGGGTCTCGTACGCCGTGACCGCCTGGACGAGGCCCAGCATCTCGGGCGGCAGCGGTGGCACGGGCATCGGGCGGGGTCCCGCATAGCCGACGTCGGCGGCCACCTCGACCACCGCCTCGTTCGGCAGGCCGCCCAGTAGCCCGTCGTTGCGGACGTTGACGTAGTGATGGGCGCCGTCGCCGGTGAGCAGGCTGGTGACCAGCGCGGCGGCGGCCTCGCTGTAGTAGGCCCCGCCCCGCTGTTGCAGGAGGTCTGGTTTGCGGTCCAGGGCGGGATCGGCATAGAGCCTGAGCAACTCCTTCTCTATGGCCAGGACTTGCTCGGCACGGGGCGAGCCCGCCCGCTGGGTCCGGATCTCTTCCTGGGTGCAGTAGAAGTAGTGGAGGTAGTAGGAGGGGATCGCGCCGAGGTCGCGCAGCGCCCCGGCAGGGACGCGGACTTGCGCGGCGAGTTCGTCGAGCGCGTCGCCGCCCAGGAGTTCCGGCAGACGGTCCACACCGTCCACGGTGACCGAGCGGATCCACGACAGGTGGTTGAGACCGGCATGGCCGAGGCGCACCCGGTCGGGATCGGTGCCGAGCCGGGCGGCCAGCTGCCGCTGGAACTTGATCGCAACGTTGCACAGGCCGACCGCGCGATGGCCGGCGTCCAGCAGGGCTCGGGTGACGATGCCGACCGGGTTGGTGAAGTCGACGATCCAGGCACCGGGCCGGGCCCGCCGCCGTACCTCCTCGGCGATGTCGAGCACCACCGGCACCGTGCGCAGGGCCTTGGCGAAGCCGCCGGGACCGGTGGTCTCCTGGCCGAGCAGGCCGAAGCCGCCCGGCAGGGTCTCGTCGACCAGCCGGGCCGCCTGGCCGCCCACCCGCAGCTGGACGAGCACCGCGGCGGCGCCGTCCACCGCCTCGGCCAGGTCGGTCGTGGTGGTCAGCCGGCCGGGGAAGCCCTGCCGGGCGAGGATACGGCGGGCCAGGCCGCCGATGACGTCCAGGCGCTCGGCGTCGATGTCGTGCAGGACGAGTTCGCCGACCGGCAGCACGTCGGCGCGCCGGGCGAAGCCCTCGATCAGTTCGGGCGTGTAGGTGCTGCCACCGCCGACAACGGTGATCTTCACTCGTGCTCCCATGAGAGATGTGGGGGTCAGCCCTTGACGCCGGTCAGCGCGATGCCCTCGACGAAGACCTTCTGCGCCAGGAAGAACAGCACCAGGACCGGCAGCAGGAACATCAGCGAGGCCGCCATCTGCAGCTGGTAGGCGTTCTGGTGCCCGTTCTTGGCGAGCTGGCTGAGGGCCACCGCGAGGGTCTGGCCGGTGTCGCTGTTGCCCGTGTAGAGCAGCGGGTTGTAGAAGTCGTTCCACGCGTAGAGGAAGGCGAAGAGGCCGACGGCGGCGATGGCCGGGCGGGCCATCGGGATCAGCACCCGCCACAGGATGCGCAGTTCGCCCGCACCGTCCACCCGGGCCGCCTCGGTGAACTCGTCCGGGATCGTGAGGAAGAACTGGCGCAGCAGGAAGATGCTGAACGCGTCCCCGAAGAAGGACGGCACGACGAGCGGCTTGAGCGTGCCCACCCAGCCGGCGTGCGCGTACATGACGTACAGCGGCAGGCTGGTGACCTGGGCCGGGATCATCATCGCGGCGAGGACGACCAGGAAGACCGCCTCCCGGCCGCGCCACCGCAGCCGCGCCAGCGCGTAGGCCACGGGCACCGAGGAGACGACCACACCCACGGTGGAGAGTCCGGCGTACAGCATGGTGTTGAGCAGGTCGCGGCCGAACGGCATGGCCCGGAAGACCTCGCGGAAGTTGCCGAACTCCCAGGGCGAGGGCCACAGCGAGCCGGTACCGGCCTGGTGCTGGGTCATGAACGCGGTGAGCACGCAGACGGTCAGCGGCAGCAGGAAGCACAGCGCGACGGCGACGGCGGGCGCGTGCTCGGCGAGCACGTACAGCGCACGGCGCCCGGCACGCTGCTTCGTCAGCTGAAGGGTGCTCATCGGCCACCGCCCGAGTAGTGCACGAAGCGGCGCGAGGCGCGGATGAACACCACGGTCGCCGCGAAGATGACGAGGAACAGCAGCCAGGCCATGGCCGAGGCGTAGCCGGTCTTGAAGTAGCCGAAGCCCTGCCGGTACAGCTCGGTCGAGTAGAAGAGCAGCGAGCCTGCGGGGTAGCCGATCAGGTCGTTGCTGGATGAGGTGGCGTTCGCGGAGCTGGAGGCGACGAACGCCTCGGTGAAGTACTGGAACGTGTAGATCATCCCGGTGAGCAGGGCGAAGAAGATGACCGGGGAGATCGCCGGGAGGGTGACGCTGCGGAACTTCTGCAGAGTGCCCGCGCCGTCGAGTTCGGCGGCCTCGTACAGCTCACGGGGCACGTCGAGCATGGCGGCGGAGAAGATGACCATCACGTTGCCGCTCGCCCACAACGCCATCAGGACGAGGCTGGGCTTGGACCATGCGGGGTCCGAGAACCAACCGGGCCCGCTCACCCCGACGAGGTCCAGCAGCCGGTTGAGCGGGCCGACCGGGTTGAGCAGCACGATGAACGACAGGGCCGCGGCCACCACCGGCACCATCGACGGCACGAAGAACAGCGTGCGGTACACGGCCCGGCCGCGCTTGACGCGGATGATCACCCAGGCGGTGAACATGGCCCAGGCGGTGCGCAGCGGCACCATGACGACGACCATCCACAGGGTGTTGCGCACGGACACCCAGAAGGTGTCGGACTGGGTGAACAGGGCGCGGTAGTTGCGCATTCCGACGAACTGGACCGGCCGGTACGACCCGGCCTGGAAGTCGGTGAAGGAGTAGTAGAGCGTGGCGGCCACCGGGTAGAGCACGAAGACGCAGAACCCGATGACGAACGGGGACAGGAAGGCCAGTACGACCCACCAGCGGGCCCGGCTCGGACGGCGCCGCCCGCCCCGGGCGGCGCGCTGGTGCGCCGTGCCCGGGGCGTCGCCGACGGGGGCGAGGACGGTCGTCATCGCTACTGCCCGCTCTCGGAGTTGAGGTCGTCGATCTTCTTGCCGACCCCCGCGAGACCGCTCGCGACGTCCTTCACCTTGCCCTGCTCGTAGTCGAGCAGGAACGCCCGCCAGGTGTCCATGTCCTCGATGCCCGCCGGGGTGAGCGTCTTGTAGGAGGAATGCTTGTTCTCGAAGATGTCGACGAACGGCTTCCAGTGCGGGTCGTTCCGCTTGTCCCAGGCCTTGAGCGCGGCGAACGTGGTCGGGACGTTGTAGACCGTGTCGGCGAGGGTGTTGAGGAACGTGGTGTCGGTGGTGAGCTGCTGGAGTGCGAAGAACGCCTCCTGCTTGTGCTGCGAGCCGGCCGACAGGTAGGCGACGGTGCCGAGGGTGCTGCCCGCGCCGTAAGTGCCTGACGATCCGTCCAGGACCGGCATCGGTACCACGCCGTAGTCGAAGCCTTTCTTCTCCGTGGCGATCTCGCCGACGTGCCACTCGCCGTCGAACTCCATGGCGGCGGCCCCGGTCAGCAGCGCGTTGCCGGCGTCGTCGGCGTGCGGCTGGTAACGGCCGACGAACTTCTGGACATTCGCCTCGCCGTAGTAGTCGATCAGCTCCTGGTCCCACTTCAGCAGTTGCTGCCACTTGGGGTCGGAGGCGAACGTGGTCTTCCCGTTCCCGGCGTAGAACTCGGTGCCGCTGTGCGCGCCGGTGAAGAGGTAGCGGTTGACGTCGTAGTCGGAGCGGGGCATGAAGCCGTAGGTCTTGATGGAGCCGTCTGCGTTCTTGACCGTCAGTTTCTTGGCAGCGGCGGTGAGTTCGGCGAGCGTCTTCGGCGGCTCGGTGATGCCGGCCGCCTTGAACATCTGCTTGTTGTAGTAGAGCGCGAAGGCATCGGTCAGCAGTGGCAGCGCGCACTGCTTGCCCTGGTAGCGGGTGTAGGCCAGGGTCGCGGCGGGGAAGGTCTTGGCCGCGTCGATCTTCGCCGACCTCAGGTAGGGGCCGACGTCGGCGACCGTGCCGTTGTAACAGAACTTCGCCACGTTGTCGGGCACGGAGCTGATGAAGACGTCGGGCGGATCGCCCGCGGCGACCGCCTTGGCGTAGGCGGCGTCGTCCTTGTTGGGCACGAACTTCACGGTCAGCCACGGGTACTTGGTGTGCAGCTGGTTCAGGGTCGCCTTGAACGCGGCCACCTCGTTGGGCAGGTGGTTGAACGTCCAGACGGTGACCGTGGTGGCCGCGTGCGAGGCGCCGGGGGATATGGCGGAGTCGGGCTGGGAGGCGGAGGGTCCGGTGGAGGTGCAGCCTGCCAGCAGCAGGACTCCGGCGGCCGTGGCGGCCGCGGCCCCGGTGATAGGTTTGAACACTGATCGTCCTTCCTCGGAGACGGGATTCCCTGGGTGACGGATCGGTCGTCGGTCGACGGGCACGGCAATGCCCGGTGACCAGGAGCGGCGGCGCTGTCCGGCAAGACGGCGTCGCCGCGGTGTTTCTCAGGACAGAGCCGACGGCTCCGCCTGTGGCACGGGGGTGGTGGCGGCGGCGAAGGCGGCCTCGCGGGCCAGCTCCGCCGACATGGTCGTGGCTCCGGTGAGCACGGCGTCCTGGCCGAGGCCCGACGCGACGATGGGCGGCCGGAAGGTACTGAAATCGGCCAGATGACGGGCGACCGGCTCGAGCAGCAGATCGCCGTTGGCGCCGAT
Organism: Streptomyces sp. NPDC002577; assembly: GCF_053594815.1. Lineage (NCBI taxonomy): Bacteria > Bacillati > Actinomycetota > Actinomycetes > Kitasatosporales > Streptomycetaceae > Streptomyces > Streptomyces sp. NPDC002577. The sequence goes on from NZ_JBSFWK010000062.1 coordinate 17,363, forward strand.
GGCGCCGCCCAGCACGATGAGCGCCGGGTCGATGAGAGGGGCGACGCAGGCCACCACGTAGGCGACGCTGCGGGCGGTGTCGTCCACGATCGCCAGCGCGCCGGGATCGCCGGCGCGGGCCAGGTCGAAAACGGCGCGCGGGCTGCCGTCGCCGGGCAGGCCCAGCCGCCGCGCCTCGGCGCTGATGTAGCGGGCGCCCAGGTGTTCCTGCACCAGGTCCCGGCGCTGTCCGACCGGTGCGATCATGCGGTCGCTGGGCAGGTAGCCGGCCTCACCGGCGACCCCCGTGGCACCCCGCCGGACCCGCCCGTCCACGACCAGTCCGAGGCCGAGCCCGACGCCCAGGCTCACCAGCACGAAGTCGTCGGTCTCGGTGCCGAGGCCGTGGGTGCGCTCGGCCAGCGCCGCGAGGTTCACGTCGTTCTCCAGGACCAGCGGCACCGGGACCGCCCGGCCGAGCGCCTCGCCGAGCCCTTCCCCGGCGTCCGGCAGTCCGGCCGCGTACGACAACCGGCGTCCGTCCGGCCCGACCGCGGCCGGCAGGCCCGCGACGACCTGGGTGATCTCCCGCAGCTCCCGGCCGACCTGCCCGGCGAGGTCCACGCACATCTCCAGGACCTGGCTGACGAGGGCGTCGGCGCCCCGGTCGCCGTGCTGCTCTGCCTCGGCCCGCGCCCGGATCCGGCCCGTGACGTCAGCGACCGCGGCACGGATCCTGCGGTGCCCGACGTCGATACCGATCGCGAAGGCGCAGTCGGCGTTCACCCGGTACTGCGCGGGGGCCGGCCCCTTGCGGCCCGTCGCCGGACCCACCTCCGTGATCACCCCGCGCTCCAGCAGCAGCCCGACGGCGGCGGCCACGGTGGGCCGGGACAACGGGATCCGCCCGGCCAGATCGGTGGTCGTGACCGGCCCCGCTTCGTCGATCGCCTCCAGAACGGCACGGCCGTTGAGCGAACGCAGCAGCCGCTGCGGACCTGCTGGATAACGGCGGGTCACGGTGCCCTCATCTCTCCATCAGCCAGCCTGTAAGAAAGAAAGTTGCTTATTTATACGCTCGGGCATGACTGGAATCAACCCTTCGCGCATCTCCGCAAGACGGCGGCGGAGCCCGTCGGTACGCCGAGTGAGGCAGGAGTGATCCGGACAGGCCGACCTACACGGCGTGCGGGACGCCCTGGCGGATCGCCCCGGAATTCGGCGAGGGCGGCCTTCGCCTCGGTGCGGGAGCCGGCGGGCAGTCGGACGGTGACCTCGACGGATCCGGAAGCGCCGAGGGTCCGGTTCTCCGCTTCCGGGGTGTGGATCCGCAGGATGCCGTCGGCGTGGGCGACCTCGATCCGCTCGGCCGCCTTCACGTCGCGGCTTCCTGGACGCGTTGGCGGGCAGGACTTCGACCGTGGTGTCGGCCCGGGCGGCGGCGATGAGCCCTCGACCATCACATGCGAGGTCATGAGCAACGGCGGCCCCACCGCCTACCGCGCCCACCTCGCCACCGAACACCGCGCCCACAGGCGCAGGCAGACCGCGCCCCAGGGGCCGGAGGCGCCCCTGCAGGCCCACGGACGCGACGCCGAGGCCGTGCGCGAGTGCGAGGAGACGTTCACGTGAGGTTCTGTCCGCGGGCTTGCGGGGTCGGTGAGTGGCAGGGATCAGTCGGTCGCCGTGCAGGCCGTCCCGCGGGGGCTGGGCCCGAATCGAGATCGAGCACCCGATACCCTGCCGGGGTATGGTCTGATGGCGGGCGCTGAAGGAGAAGGAAGGGCATGGCCGTGGACAGCTCACAGGTAGGCAGGCGGGGCATGGCCCGGCTGCTGACGGTGTGCGCGGTGCTGTTCGGCCTGTTCCTCATGCACGGCGCCCCGGCCACGGCCGCGGAAGGCTGCCACGGCGCCATGACCGCGGTTGCTGCCTCGCCGATGACCGGCGGCCACCACGCCGCCGTCTTGACAGCCGCGCCGGCCGGGCACGTTTCCGGTCCCGCGGTCCGGGCCGCCGGCCCATCCGGGATGCCCGGGATGCCGTGCGTCTCGACCCCGGCCCACGAGCGGACTCTCCTGCCCGCACCCGACCTACTCGCCGTAGCAAGTACCGCAGTGCTCGCCCCGTGGACGCTGGCCCGACTGCGGGCGGCGGCCGACGAGACGGCGCGGCGCGGGCCACCGGCCTGCGGAAGAGATCTCCTGCTTCAGGTGTGCATCGCGCGGACGTGACAGGCGCGCGCCGGACCCCGGCCCAGGCCGGAGTCGGCACCGTGTCCTGCTCGTTTCCGCGTACCACCGGTGTGGTGCGCCCACCCGGAAAGACCCACGTCGATGTCTTCTTCTTCCCGTTCCACCACGCGCCGCCGCAGCCTCGCAGCGGCCGGCGCCGCTGCCGCTCTCGCGCTGACGCTGGCCGCCTGCGGCTCCTCCAGCGACTCCTCGTCGTCCATGCCCGGCATGGGCCACGGCGCCAAGTCTTCCGCGTCCTCCTCGCCCAGCGCAGCGCAGGCGATGGGTGACATGCCCGGCATGGACCACATGGCCACCGGCAACGGCCTGTTGGCCGCCCAGGACGGCTACCGCCTCACTTCCAAGGACGCGACCCTGCCGTCGGGCAAGCAGACCGCCTACCGGTTCACGGTGACCGGCCCGGACGGCAAGCCGGTCACCGACTTCGCTGTCGACCAGACCAAGCGGATGCACTTCTACGCCATCCGCTCCGACCTGACCGGCTTCCAGCACATCCACCCCACTATGGCCGCCGACGGGACCTGGAGTGCCGGCCTGGCCTCCCTCACCCCGGGATCCTGGCGTATCTTCGCCTCTTTCACCCCCACGGCCGGGGCCGGCAAGGGCAAGGACTTCGTCCTCTCGCACACCGTCACCGTGCCCGGCAACGCCACGAAGACCCCGCTGCCCGCCCCCGCCGGCAGCACGCAGGTCGACGGGTACACCGTCACCGTCAAGGGCGAGCCCATGGCGGGGATGGCGCACCCGCTGACCGTCTCCATCGCCAAGGACGGCAAGCCCGTCACCGACCTGCAGCCCTACCTGGACACCTACGCCCACCTGACCGCTTTCCACGAAGGCGACACCGCGTTCGCCCATCTCCACCCGACCACCAAGGTGACCGGCGACCACGGCGGCCCGGACCTGAACTTCCACGCCGAGCTGCCCACGTCCGGCAACTGGCGGCTGTTCCTGCAGTTCCAGACCGGCGGCACGCTCCACACCGCCGCCCTGACCCTGCACGTCGGCTGACCCCCGGCGGGGCGCCGCCTCACTGCGGCGGCGCCCCGGCCGACAGCAGGGCCTCCGACACGGGCGTGTCCCCGGGCCGTACGCCGCACCTTGGAGGGAAGGCTTCACAGATGCACGCAGTACTGCACGCACTGTCGATCACCGGGGCCATGACCTGGGAGATCACCTGGGCCCTGATCCTCGGCTTCACCCTGTCCGCCGTCGTCCAAGCCGTGGTCCGCAAGGCCACCGTCGTCTCCCTGCTCGGCGACGACCGGCCCCGCACCCTCGCCGTCTCCGCGGGCCTGGGCGCGGCGTCCTCTTCCTGCTCCTATGCCGCGGTGGCGCTGGCCCGCTCGCTGTTCCGCAAGGGCGCGAACTTCACCGCCGCGATGGCTTTCGAGATCGCCTCCACCAACCTCGTCGTCGAACTCGGCGTCATCCTGGCGCTGCTGATGGGCTGGCAGTTCACCGCCGCAGAGTTCGTCGGCGGCCCCATCATGATCATTCTTCTGGCTGTTCTGTTCCGCCTGTTCCTGCGCGAGCAGCTCCTGCGCCAGGCACGCGAACAGGCAGAACGGGGCCTTGCCGGGGCGATGGAGGGCCACGCCGCGATGGACATGTCCATTCAGCGCCAAGGCTCCTTCCCCCGGCGCCTGCTCTCCCGCGAGGGCTTCACCGCCACCAGCCACGTATTCGTCATGGAATGGGCGGCGATCCTGCGCGACCTGGTCATGGGCCTGCTCATCGCCGGCGCCATCGCCGCCTGGGTCCCGGACTCGTTCTGGCGCGCCTTCTTCTTCGACGGCCACCCGCTCGCCGCCAAGCTGTGGGGCCCGATCGTCGGCCCGCTGGTGGCGATCGCCTCCTTCGTGTGCTCCATCGGCAATGTGCCGCTGGCAGTGGTGCTGTGGAAGGGCGGCATCAGCTTCGGAGGCGTGGTGGCGTTCATCTTCGCCGACCTGCTGATCTTGCCGATCCTCAATATCTACCGCAAGTACTACGGCGCCAAGACGGCCGCCTTCCTCCTCGGCACCTTCTACCTCGCGATGGTCATCGCCGGATACATCGTGGAGTTCGCCTTCGGCGGCCTCGGCCTGATCCCCGACCAGGCCACCGCGAAGCTCCCCATGGAAGGCGTCAGCTGGAACTACACCACCTGGCTCAACATCGCCTTCCTCGTCCTCGCCGCCGTGCTCCTGGTGCGGTTCTTGCGGACCGGAGGGCTTTCCATGCTCCGCATGATGGGCGGCTCACCCGGCGCGGGCCGGGGAGCGGCCGCGCAGCGCTACTGGTGAAGCGGGTCGGGGGCGAGGGCGATGTTCATCCACGGCACGGCGACTTGGCGGAAGCTGTGCCCGACCGGCTCGAGGCCGCCCTGCTCGTCGAGGCTGAAGATCATCGCCGAGTCGTCGGCGACGGAGACGAGGTGGGTCCCGCAGCGCGGGCAGAAGCCGCGGTGCAGGGTCGGCCAGGTCGCATACCAGGTCGGCTCGCCTGCGGGGCCGGTCCAGGTCAGCTCGTCCCTGCGGAACCCGCCCCAGGCCATCGCCGGCGAGCCTGAGATGAGCGTGCAGTGCTTGCACGAGCACAGGTGGGGGTCGTCCGGGGTGCCGGTCACCCCGTAAGCGATGTCGCCGCACTGGCAGCGGCCCGTCCGCAGTTCGGGTGCGGCGGTTGGTCCGGTCATTCGAACATCTCCCTTGGACACAGAGGAGGGTTGGGAGTGCCAGTGTGCTACCGGGCCGGGATCCCGGGCTGGTGTGCGAGGTTCCGGGCCCTGCGGGCGGGATCAGGTTCACTCCGCGCGGTGAACGGCTCGGCACGGGGACGGCTTGCCGGCGACGAGGGTGGCAACCGGCGCGGGTGCGTAGGCGGGCGTCTGTCCGGGCACAGTCCAGCAAGGCCGGTCAGCCGAGTGTTGAGACTCGTTGAATTTGGCTCTGTCCGCAGTTCCATGATCCGGCTTGATCGTCACGATCTGGGCGGCGGCACAGGCCAGGGGTGTCCATCTGGTGAGCTGTTCGCCGGTCGTCCGGCGACGATGTACGGCCGGGCCTCGTTCGAAAGCTCACCGCGCGCATGGTCACCCGCAGCGGGCGGCTCTGGGCCCGGGAATGTCGGATACGGGCCGCGTCCTTCATCCGGTGGATGCCCTCGAGCAGCTCATGCCGCTGACCGAACACGTCCACGCCGATTCGGGCGGCACCTATGATGCCCGCCGGATCACCCCTGCCCTGCGGCGCAAGGGCGTCGCCGTGGCCCGCTGCACCGCCAAGCGGTTGATGGCCGACCTCGGGATCGAGGGCGTCATCCGCGGCCGGCGGCGCCGCACCACCGTGCCGGAGCCGTCGGCACCCCGACCGCCGGACCTGGTCGACCGCGACTTCGCCGGGCGGGAGGACAAGCGCATCGCGTGGCTCACCAGAAGCCGATATCGGCAGAAAACTTGCGCGTCCGGCGGGGGACAGGCGCTGCTCCGAGTACCGATCTACGTACCGATCTACCGGGTGGACTGACTGCTGTGAGCCGCACACCCGTCCGCGGGTGCACTGTCCGCAGCTGGCCGGGACGCGACATTTCGCGCATGGCCCGGAGAGGAACGTGCGCAGCCCGACAACGGTACCTAGGGTGGGTAGTGGCAGGTCTGTGACACAGCCTGGAACGAGTGACGAAGCAGGAAGACGCGCGACGCAGTGTCCAGTGCGCTGTGGGCCCGGCCGCGACGAGCGGCGACCGGTGCTACCGCATGCACGCCGTCGGGCGTTGGGGATGGACCAAGGGTTCTGAACCATGAGGGATGTACATCGGCTTGAGCCCATCTCGGCGAACCTGGGCAGCGGCACCGTGCTCGAGGCGTGGGAACGGTTCGTGCAGGGCGAGGACCAGGTCCCGGGTGTCCGGCCCCTGGTGGCGATCTCCTGGCATCGCTGCCGAGAGCAATACCGGGTCGATCCTCACCTCACAGAGGCTCCGCCAGCCGTCGCGGAGCCGGACCGTACGCCCGAGCACGATGCCGTATTCGCCGAGCTGGGTTTTCGTGCCGCCTCCGTGGCACATGAAGTGGGCAACCTCGGTGGCATCGTCACCGTCACCGATGCCAATGGCCGGATCCTGGCCGAGTGGGGTGATCAAGCCACGCTCGCCAGAGCCGACGACTGCAATCTGGCGCCCTGGTTCTGCTGGTCCGAGTGCGCGGTCGGCACGAACGGCATGGGCACGGCGCTCGAGGCGTACGGCCCGGTACCGATCAGGGGCGCGGAGCACTGGTGCCAGGCGTTCCACAACTGGGTCTGCGCGGGCATCGCGGTGCGTGACGTGGTGACCCGAGAACCGATCGCGGTCCTGAACATCTGCTGCTGGCGCTGCCAGCTTCCCGCGTCCACGGAAAGCTGGCTGGCGAACGCGGTCACCATGACCCGGTACCCGCTGAAGAGGCGCGCCCGGGACAGCGGTGCCGAGTTGGTCGCGGCCTACACCCAGGCCAGGGCTCACTCCAGTGCGGCGCTCGCCGCTGTGGACACCGCGGGCAAGGTGGTGATCGCCGACGACATGGCAAGCGTGCTCCTGGGCGTGCCAGCATGCACCCCGGCGATCGACCCCACGCTGCGATGGAACCCCGGGCTGCCGGAATTGATCACAGCCGCCCGGTATGCCAGCAGGCAGGCAGCCCACAATCCTGACTGGGTCGGCTCGACGCAGATCTTCGCCCACCTCGCCGACGAGCCGACATCGATCAGCATCCGACCCGTCTTCTCGGCCGGGCACCTGATCGGGAACCTGGTCTCGTTCGGTGCCTCCGACGGGGCGCAGTTGCCCCAGGCGGAGGGGTCCGCGCACCCTCGGGTGCAGCCGCGCCGACTGGTTGCGATGCGCGACAACCGGATGGTGCTGCTGCGGCTGCCGGAGGTCTCCTTCGCCGAATCGCAGGGAAACGACGTGTGGCTCTCCACCGATCAGGGGCGATTGCGAGCCGCCTCTCTGAGTCTGGACAAGCTCGACAGTGAGCTGGCGGATGTCGGCTTCCTGCGGGTGCACCGCCGGTATGTGGTCAACCTCAGCCGCATCCGCGAAATAGAGCGCGGGCTCAAGGGCGAGCTGTCTCTGGTCATGGATGACCGGAGACACGAGATGGTGCCGGTCTCCCGGCGGAACGCGCCGGCCGTGCGTCGCGCGCTGGACATCTGAGTTCCCTGGCAGAACCTCTGGCCCTGGAAGGAAGTTCTCGTGTCTGACAGTCCGGACGCCGTTGTCGGCGATACGAACGCTGGGAGCGCGGGTGGCCTCGGCCTCTCTGCCTCGGCCGGGCACCGCGGTCATCCGACGGGGGGCGCGAGCAACCGCGACTGGTGGCCGAACCGGCTCAACCTGACGATCCTTCGAAAGCACCCGCCCATGGCCGACCCCATGGGCGAGGACTTCGACTACGCGGCGGAGTTCCGGACGCTCGACCTCGACGCCCTGGCGCGGGACGTCGACGAGGTGCTGACGACGTCGCAGCAGTGGTGGCCGGCCGACTTCGGCCACTACGGGCCGCTCATGATCCGGATGGTGTGGCATTGCGCCGGGACGTACCGCATCGACGACGGCCGCGGAGGCGCGGGCGCCGGCATGCAGCGTTTCGCGCCGCTGAACAGCTGGCCGGACAATCGCAACCTCGACAAGGCGCGCCGGCTGCTCTGGCCCGTGAAGAAGAAGTACGGCCGTAAGATTTCCTGGGCCGATCTGATGATCTTCGCGGGCAACCGCGCCCTGGAGACGATGGGCTTCACGACCTTCGGCTTCGCCGGCGGCCGGGCGGACGTCTTCGAGCCCGACGAGGACATCTACTGGGGTCCCGAGCGCGCCTGGCTCGGCGACGAACGCCACGGCGGCGTCCGGGAGCTGGAGAACCCTCTGGCCGCCGTCCAGATGGGCCTCATCTACGTCAACCCGGAGGGACCGAACACCGTCCCGGACCCGCTCACCGCGGCACGGGACATCCGCGAGACGTTCCGGCGCATGGGGATGAACGACGAGGAGACCGTCGCGCTGATCGCGGGCGGCCACACGTTCGGCAAGACACACGGTGCGGCCGGCCCGGATGCCTACCTCGGCCCCGAACCCGAGGGCGCCCCCCTTGAGGAGCAGGGCCTGGGCTGGAAGAGCAGCTACGGCACCGGAAAGGGCAAGGACGCCATCTCCAGCGGGCTCGAGGGTACGTGGACACCCACCCCGACGAGATGGGACAACAGCTTCTTCGAGACCCTGTTCGGCTACGAGTGGGACCTGGAGCTGAGCCCCGCCGGTCTGTGGCAGTGGATCCCGAGAGACGGCGGCGGAGCCGGCACCGTGCCGGACGCCCACGACCCATCGACGACACACGCCCCGACGATTCTGACGACGGACCTCGCGCTGCGGTTGGACCCGGTCTACGAGCCGATCTCGCGGCGCTTCCTGGAGAATCCGGACCAGCTCGCGGATGCGTTCGCCCGGGCCTGGTTCAAGCTGACGCACCTCGACATGGGCCCGATCCAGCGCTACCTCGGACCGCAGGTCCCCCGGGAGACGCTGATCTGGCAGGACCCGGTCCCTGCCGTGGACCACGAGCTCGTCGGGGCGGCGGACATCGCCGCGCTCAAGAGCCGAATCCTCGCCTCCGGGCTGTCCGTCTCCGAGCTCGTCTCGACCGCGTGGGCGTCGGCCTCGACGTTCCGCGTCAGCGACAAGCGTGGCGGGGCGAACGGCGCGCGCATCCGCCTCGAGCCGCAGCGGGACTGGGAGGTCAACGACCCCGACACGCTGGCACAGGTGCTGCGCACCCTGGAGGGGATCCAGGAATCCTTCAACAGCTCCGAGACCGGGGACAACAAGATCTCGCTGGCCGACCTCATCGTGCTCGGGGGAGCCGCCGCCATCGAGCAGGCCGCCAAGGCCGCCGACTACGACGTCCAGGTCCCCTTCGTTCCGGGACGCACGGACACCACGCAGGAGTGGACCGATGCGGAGTCCTTCGCCCCGCTCGAGCCGACCGCGGACGGGTTCCGCAACTACCGCGGCAAGGGCAACCGGCTGCCGTCGGAGCACCTGCTGGTCGACCGTGCGAACCTGCTTGACCTGACTGTGCCCGAGATGACCGTTCTCGTGGGTGGCCTGCGGGTGCTGGGCGCCGACTACCAGCAGTCGCCGCTGGGCGTCTTCACCTCGGCGCCCGGGTCGCTGACCAACGACTTCTTCGTGAATCTGCTCGACACGGGTACGGAATGGAAGCCGACATCCGCGACCGCGGAAACCTTCGAGGGTCGCGATCGCGCCACCGGCGAGGTCAAGTGGGCCGGTAGCCGCGTCGACCTCGTTTTCGGTTCGAACTCCGAGCTGCGTGCCGTCGCGGAGGTCTACGCGAGCGACGACGCACGGGAGAAGTTCGTGCAGGACTTCGTCGCCGCGTGGGCCAAGGTCATGAACCTCGACCGGTACGACCTCGCTTGATCCTCCATCGGGGCCCGGACGTCGGGAGAGCGTCGTGACCGGTCAGCCGGTGTCGACCGGCGACCATCGATCGGGTCTGCTGCCGCCCCCGGCACGACGCGGTGCAGTGCAGCCCGGCTCCTCCGAACGGTCGCACATCGGGTACGAACGGTACCTGGTCGCGGACGAACGGCATGAGCCGGCCCGAATTGGGGCTCACCCTTGTCGGTGTGATTCACCCGGCGTAGCGTGTGATTTTAGTTGTTAATTTCTCACCCTTTTCGGTGTGATTCATCCGTCATAGCGCGCTCCTTGACCACCGATTGCATCCGGCATCGGGCGACGCAAAATAAATCGAGGTCAATTCGGAGAACATTTTTGCCGAGCGGAGGTGTGCAACCGGCCGCGAGGTGTCTCCTTCAGCGCGGCCGATGCGAAGCGGACACAGAGATTCGGGATGAGGAGAGTGAAGCCCCGATGACGACCGCGCAGGAGCGGGCCGACCTGCTGGACCAGATCGGGTTGGACGCACAGAACAAGGCAGCGCTGGGTCAAGTGCTGGGAACCGGACGCATTGCACTGGCTACCGAGAAATCGGATGGCCACATGGAGGCCACCATTCGCATCCACCCGGATGAGCTGACCTGGGATCCCGACATTCTGGTCATGCCCCATGGGGGCGATATCGAGCTCGAGCTCGTCAATGACGACATGAACACGCACTGCGCGCTCCTGCCGAGCAATGGCGACCGGAAGTTCATCTGGCTGGTGAACCATTCACGCGGACACGCGACCCTCAACCTCGACGGACCGGGCTACTACTGGTTCAGCTCGCCCACGGGCAATGACGAGGGCCGGGGGCTGACCGGCGCCATCGTCGTCCTGGGAGACGCTCCGCCGGAGGCTCGCCTCGATCGTCCCGAACAGCCGCGGCCGTAGCAAGAAGTAGGAGGTGGAGGAAGTGACCGTCGACTACGTGGACGCGGGTGAGGCTGTCGATCAGGGAACCCTGAGTGGCAAGGTCGCGGGCGGGGATGTCGCGCCGCCGGTAGTGGCCGGGGTCAACTACGAGCGCATACTCAATGCCCGCGAGGAACCCCAGAACTGGCTCACCTACTACGGCGCCTACAACGGGCAGCGGTACAGCCCGCTGGATCAGATCAACACGGAGAACGTCAAGCGCATGGTCCCCGCATGGGTCTTCCAGGCCGGAACGACCGGCCTGATCGCGGGCGCGTCGACCTACTCGTTCGAGGCCGCCCCGATCGTCGTCGACGGAGTCATGTTCCTCTCCGGCTGGGACGGCTGGGTCTGGGCCCTTGACGCCAAGACGGGCGTGGAGATCTGGCGGTACAAGCATGCGGTCCCCTTCGACGTCTCCCTGTGCTGCGGGAACGTGAACCGTGGGGTCGCCGTGGCCCAGGGGAAGGTCTTCTTCGTCACGGCGAATGCTCGTGTGCTCGCGCTCGACGCCACCACCGGCAAGCGAGTCTGGGACAAGACATACGGTGACGTCCGGGCCGGGGAGAGCGCCACGCTCGCCCCGCTGATCGTGAAGAACATGGTCATCGTCGGGAGTTCCGGCGGTGAGTTCGGCGTACGGGGCCACCTCGACGCGTTCGACCTCGAGACCGGCGAGCACCAGTGGCGCTGCTACACGGTGCCGAAGCCCGGGGAGCCGGGCTCGGAGACCTGGCCCGCCGAAGGCGAGGCCTGGGCACGGGGTGGGGCGAACTGCTGGGTCACCGGCACCTTCGACCCGGAGACGAACCTGCTGTACGTCGGCACCGGCAACCCGGCGCCCGACTTCGACGGAGAGGTACGCGAGGGCGACAACCTCTTCACCGACTGCGTCATCGCCGTCGATGTCGACAGCGGTCAGATCCGCTGGCACTACCAGTGCACCCCGCACGACGTGTGGGACTACGACAGCATCGCCGAGTGCATCCTGTTCGAGCAGGACGGGCGCAAACTGCTCGGGCACTTCGACAAGAACGGCTACTTCTTCGTCCTCGACCGCACGAACGGCGAGAGGGTCGGGATCACCCCCTTCGTGGACCGCATCACATGGGGGGCGATCACGAGGGACGGCAAGGTGACAGCGAAGGTGTACCCGGACAAGGAGGGAGAACCGGTCCACTTCTACCCAGGTCCGGCCGGCGCCAAGGAATGGACCCATGCGGCCTACAGCCCGAAGACCGGGCTCTTCTACGTCCCCGTCCAGGACACCGGCGCCACGGCCACCCGGCGGCGTCGGGAGTTCAAGGAGAGCATTCCGTACTGGGGTGCGGGCGTTCAGGTGGACATCGAGGACATGGCGGGGTCCATCAGCGCGTTCGACGCCACCGGCGAGGAGAAGTGGCGCTGGCGCAACGAACTCCCGATGTGCGCCTCGGTGCTGGCCACCGGCGGCGACCTGGTGTTCGCCGGTGAGCCCTCCGGCGAGTTCAACGCACTCGACGCCCGCACCGGGGAGCAGCTGTGGCAGTTCCAGTGCGGAAGCGGCCACCACAGCAGCCCGACCACCTACATGGTCGACGGCAGGCAGTACATCGCCGTGCCGGTCGGTTGGGGCGCATGGGCCGAGGGGTTCCTTCCCGGCATGCTCGGCGCGGGGCACGGAAGCGCCCTGCTCGTCTTCGCCCTCCCGGAACCGTCGTAGCGCGTTGACCGGAGCCTTGCCGCATTCGGCCGAGAGGAGGTGACTCCATGGAGACCCAGCTCGCTGTGTGGGAGACACCCGAGTTCGACGAGATCGCAGTCGCGGCCGAGGTGACCATGTACCTCGCTCAGTTGGAGGACTAGCGGTCGTGGGACGGCGCCGGACCTGGTCCGGCGCCCTCCGACGGCTCGAGACGGCCACGGACGGCCGCGCCGACGACGGATCCGGATCCTCACGGACGCGCATCCTCGATGGAACGGAAGTGCCAGCGTGTTGCTGCGAGTGCTGGGCTCGGCGGCGGGGGGCGGCTCCCCCCAGTGGAACTGCGGCTGCCCGGTGTGCGCCGCGGTCCGCTCCCGGGCCGGCCTCGCGCGCACCCAGTCGTCGGTCGCGGTCAGCGCCGACCGCCGCCGGTGGTTCCTCATCAACGCCTCGCCCGACCTCCGCGCCCAGATCGAGGCCTTCCCGGGCCTGCACCCGCACGACGACCGGACGACGCCGTTGGAGGCGGTGCTGCTCACCGACGCTGAGCTGGACCACACGCTGGGCCTGCTTCTGTTGCGCGAGGCCCGCGCCCTGCGGCTGTACGCCACACCGGCGGTGCGCAAGACCCTGTCCGACGGCTCCGGGATTCTGCGTACGCTCGAGCGCTACTGCCCGGTCGAGTGGCGTGCCGTGACCCCCGGCGCCGGCCTTGCCCTGGCGGACGGGCTCTCCTGCCGGGCGTTCGACGTGCCCACCGTCAAGCGCGACCGGTTCGGAGCCGGGGTGGACCACGGCCGCGTCGTGGGCTACCGGCTGACCGACGAGCGCAGCGGCGGGAGACTGGTGTACCTCCCAGGGGTGCAATCGCTGACTCCGGCGCTGCACGAGGAGATCGAGGGCTGCGCATGCCTGCTGATCGACGGGACCTGCTGGCGCGACGACGAGCTCGTACGGCTCGGCCTGGCAGGCAAGACGTCCCGGGAGATGGGCCATCTGCCCATCGACGGCCCGGACGGCAGCCTGGCGCAGCTCCCGTCGCTGGGCGTGGGGCGGACGATCTTCGTACACATGAACAACACCAACCCGATCCTCCTGGAGGACGCGCCCGAGCGGCGTACCGTGGAGGAGAGCGGCATGGAAGTGGCCATGGACGGCCTCGAGGTCCAGGTGTAGAGCCGTGACGACAACGACCACCAGAATCGGCGCCGACGGCTTCGTCGAGACGTTGCGGGCCCACTCGCGGCGATACCACGACCAGCACCCGTTCCACGTCCGGATGAACGCCGGCCAACTGAGCCACCGGCAGATCCGAGGCTGGGTGGCCAATCGCTTCTACTACCAGGAGAACATCCCCCGCAAGGACGCCGCGATCCTTTCCAACTGCCCCGACCTCGAGGTCCGCCGCCGCTGGATCCGGCGGATCGTCGACCACGACGGCACTGCCGCCGGCGAGGGCGGCATCGAGGCGTGGCTGCGCCTCGGCGAGGCCGCCGGGCTGACCCGCGAGGAGGTCCGGGACCACCGGCACCTGGTACCCGGGGTGCGGTTCGCCGTCGACGCCTACGTGAACTTCTCCCGGACCCGGCCGTGGGTGGAGGCGGTGGCGTCCTCGCTCACCGAGCTGTTCGCACCCGACCTGATGGCGGCGCGGCTGGCCGCGTTCGAGCGGTGGTACCCGTGGATAGACCCCGAGGGCCTCGTCTACTTCCGCGCCCGCCTGGAGCAGGCTCCCCGCGACTGCGAGCACGCCCTCGAGGTGGTCACCGCGTACTGCCTCTCCGCCGAATCCCAGGCGCGCGCCGTCGACGCGCTGTCGTTCAAGTGTGACGTCCTGTGGAGCCTGATGGACGCCATCGACCAGGCCTACCCGGAGTGACCGCCATGGACCCGACCCATACGGGAACGACCCAGACCAGAACTGGGACCCCGCCCGGCCTCGAGGTGTCCGGTTCGGACCGGCCCCGGCTGGCGCGCCATGTCCGGCTGACCTTCTGCCGGACCAGGCAGCGCAAGGTCCTGCTGCACCCCGAGACAGTGGTGGTTCTGAACGGCAGCGGCGCGGCCATTCTCGAGCTGTGCGACGGGCGGCACACCGTGGCCGAGATCGTGACCGAGCTGGGCACCAGCTACCAGACCGTCCCCGAGGACGAGGTGCGGCAGTTTGTGACCCGGCTCGTCGCCCGGCGCTGGCTGGAGCTCACCGATGGATAGCCCGTTCGGGTTGCTCGCCGAGCTCACCTACCGCTGCCCGCTGGCCTGCCCGTACTGCTCCAACCCGCTGAACATGGCCGGCTACCAGGACGAGCTGGCCACCGACGAGTGGCGGCGCGTGCTCGGCGAGGCCGGCGACCTCGGGGTTCTGCAGTGCCACCTGTCCGGCGGGGAACCGCTGCTGCGGCGCGACCTGGCGGAGATCGTGGCGGACGCCCACGACCTGGGCCTCTACACCAACCTCATCACCAGCGCTCTCGGGCTCTCGCGTCCGAGGGCCGAGCAGCTGCGGGCCGCCGGCCTGGACCACGTGCAGATCAGCATCCAGGCCGATGAACCGACTGCGTCCGACCGGATCGCGGGGACCCCGTCCTTCCAACGCAAGATCGAGGCGATGGGCGTGGTCAAGGATTTGGGCTGGCCGCTCACCATGAACGTGGTGCTGCACCGGCCCAATATCGACCGCGTCGCCGACGTGCTCAGGCTGGCCGAGGAGGTGGGCGCCGACCGGCTGGAGCTGGCCAACACCCAGTACTACGGCTGGGCCTGGCGAAACCGTGACGCGCTGTTGCCGAGCCGGGCCCAGCTCGAGGCGGCGGAGGTCGTCGTGCGGGCTGCCCGCGAGCGGCTGCGGGACCGCATGGACGTCATCTACGTCATCCCCGACTACTACAGCCGCTACCCGAAGCCCTGCATGGGCGGCTGGGCCTCCCGGCAGCTGACCGTGACGCCGAACGGCGACGTGCTGCCCTGCCCGGCCGCCCAGTCCCTGCCGTTGCCGCGGGCCAGCGTGCGGGAGGACCCGCTGGAGCGGATCTGGGCCGAGTCCCCGGTGATGACCGCGTTCCGGGGGACCGACTGGATGCCGGAGCCCTGCCGGAGCTGCTTCCGGCGGGACCTGGACTTCGGCGGGTGCCGCTGCCAGGCGTTCCTGCTCACTGGTGACGCCGCTCGCACCGACCCGGTCTGCTACCTGTCGCCCGACCACGACCTGGTCACCCGGGCGGTCGAGGCCGCCAACGCCGACTCGCGGGCCGACGATCTTCCGCTGGTCCCCCGCTCGCACCGACCCGGTCTGCTGCCTGCCGCCCGACCACGACCTGGTCGCCCGAACGGGTGAGGCCGCCAACGCTGACTCGTGGGCTGACGATCTTCCTGCGTTGAGTGAGCGGGTCAGCCGCCGAACCACAACGGCAGCGCCGCAGCGGCGATGATCAAGGTGACCCCGCTCAGCAGGTCCGAGCGGATCCGGACGAGGCGCGCCGCGGCCCGCCCGAGTTGCAGCCCGACCAGCGACATCACCGCCGTCATGACGCCGAAGACGGCGGCCGAGAACCACGGCGAGAGCCCAAGGACCCCCAGGCTCGCCCCGGCGAACAAGTTGTCCAGGCTCAGCGTCAACGGGATGCCGAACAACGCCCATGGGTGGTCCAACTCGTCCGGCTCGGGGTTCCGAAGGGCCGAGACGACGAGGTAGAGACCGTACCCGCCGAGCGCGGCCGCGCCCACCAAATCGGCGACGTCCCCGACGGCCTCCCCGATCTGGCGACCGATCAACAGCCCGACCAGGGGCATGATCGCGTCCCACAGTCCGAAGGTCAGCGCAACCTGCACCGCGCGCTTCAGACCGAATGGGACGGTGCCGAGCGCGATCGACACCCGGAAATTGTCGAGGCCGAGTACGAAACCCAGGACCAATATTTCCCAGATCATGGCAACGCCGCTGCCCGATGACGACCGACGTCGGCAGAAACGACTCCGCCTCGGCTAATACACGCCACAATTATGTATTGTATCGCGGGCGGTTCGCTGCATAAACCCGGCAAGCTCATTTCCGGAAGTTTTTCGACACTACTCGCCCGACGGTGACCATCGCTTCCAGAAGAGCCCGCTGATTGAACCTATGTGCCTCATTTTCAACATCTCGTAGATGGCGTTACTGGGCCAACGCTGACAATCACAGGCTCATTATGGGGCTTGTAATCGATTTGGGCGGCTGCTCAACACCCGCCACCACCTCGACACCGCCGCACTGACCGAGGCGGTGTGGCAGCAGCGGCGGCAGGCCGAGCGCTGGTTCCTGGCCGCGGGCGGCGAGTCCGGTAAGAGGTTCGGCAACTGAGACCATCCGCGTCCCCCTCGACGGCGAGATCAGCATCAAGCTGCCCGCCCCGCCCGCCGAGTGGGAGGACGCCCAGCACGGCAGGTACGTCCTTGCCTCGCGGATGCGGTTCTGGCACCGGTCAGGCGAGTGGGCGGACCGCGTGGAAGCGAACAGGGCCGTCGCCTATCGCATCTGCTACGACGTGCCGCTGGGCCGCTGGTACCTGACCGCCTCATGGCAGATCCCGCCCGCCAAGACCATGCCACTCGACGCCGCGCCCGGGGGCGTGGTCGGTGTGGACACGAACGCCGACCACCTGGCCGCCCGGCGCCTCGATGTCCACGGCAACCCGGTCGGCGAGCCGAAGACGTTCGGCTGACCTGTCCCACGCCGCACAGTGCCGGGACGCACAACCGCGGCACGCCCTGATCCGGCTGCTGCACAGGGCCAGGCGCCACGGCCTCGCGGTCGCGGTCGAAGACCTCGACTTCACCGCGGAGAAGACCCGAGAGAAGCACGGCCGCCAGAAGCGGTTCGGCAACCTGATCTCCGGCATGCCCACCTCCAGGCTGCGGGCCCGGCTGGTGGCCATGGCCGCCGAAATCGGCGTGCCCGTCGTCGCCGTCGACCCCGCCTGCACCTCCAGTTGTGACGGGGCGTCCAGCACTGGCAGAAGCCCCTGACCACAGGCAAGAACAGGACGACCACTCGTCATCATGCGGCAGCGGGGGCCATCGGCGGGCGCGCCCTGGGGCACCCGATCCGGCGACGGACGGCACCGCCCGCGCACGACCGAAGCGATCGTGCGGGACATCGGACCGTCCAGGCCCGACCGGCCACCCCAAGGAGTGAGGGAAGCCGCCCCCGTACTCCCGGACCACGGACACGATCCGTGCGCGCCGGGTACGGAGCGAAAGCGGAGGACCAGAACGCCCGGCACCGTTCAAGGCGTTCGGCTGAGTACGGGTCCTGGGCAAGAGGACTCACCCGCTCAGTCCTCAGGACCGGTGCGATGCGTCACCGTACGTGAACAGACCTGCCGGGAATATCACCTGAATGCCGATGTACCGTAAAATGAGCTGTTGGTACCAGTGGGATGTTGATCTCTAAATCGATCAAAATTCGTATGACGGGCTGTGGCGCGCCGATCCGGTGAGGAGCGTGGTTCGGGTGCCTTCATATGACCTGGACCGTCTCAGCAGCGCCTACGAGCGCTTCCTGGCCGGCGGCACGGTAGAGGCGGAGGTCAGGGACAGAATTCTCGCGTCCTGGCGGCGCTGCAAGTCCCTCCGACTGGAGCCCGACCGGCTTGAGATTCCCTACCAGGAGGAGCTGGACCCGGAGGGGCGCCTTCTCCGCGCGGCCGGCCCCGTGCTCACGCAGCTGGAGGCCACACTCTCCGGAAAGAACGTGAGCGTGATCCTCACCGACGAGTACGGCAGGGTGCTTCAGCGCCGGGGCGGCGACACGAAACTCAACACAGGCCTCGACGCGGTCCAGCTCAGCGTGGGATTCACCTTCGCGGAGCCGATAGCCGGAACCAACGGCATCGGCACCGCGCTGGCGGAACGCCAGCCCTGCTACATCCTCGGCCGCGAGCACTTCGCCCTGGGCATGGAGCCTTTCGCCTGCGCCGGCGCCCCCGTCCGCAACCCTCTGAGCGGGCACATCGAAGGCGTCCTCGACTTCACATGCTGGCGGAACGACGCCGATCCCACCATGCTGACCACCGTGTCCGGGGCCGTCGCGGAGATAGAAGAGCGCCTGCTCGAACAGGCCACGGAAGGGGAGCGGCAGCTGTTCAGGACGTTTCTGCGGACGGGCCACCACGATCGGCTGTCCATCGGTCCGCCGGTCCCAGGACGAGGGACGGTCGGCATCCATCCGCCGATCGGTGAAGTCCTCGACCGCAGCGATCATGCGCTGTTGCGGGAGAAGGCCGCGGAACTGATCTCCTCCCCTCTGCGGGTCACCACCGAGGTGATGCTCTCCTGCGGCCAGATGGCCACGCTCCGGTGCCGGCCGGTTACCGGCCCCTCCGGCAAGATGGGTATGGCGGTCGAGGCCAGGCTCTCCGGCGCCGGCCTGCGGGGGCGGGTTGCCCGCACCGCCTCTGGTACCACCGGCGCCGTCCCCTTCGCCCCGGACTCGCTGCTGGTCGCGACCGACCGACTGACTCCGAGCAGGCTGAGGCCGCCCCGGGCCGCGTCCGCGAACAGCGCAGCCGCCGCACCGGCACGCGAGAGCTCCGCCCCGAACCTCCTGGGGCCTCCCGTCCCGGCCGCCTCAGCGCAGGCGCCCCCAGCCCCGGTGAGCGGCACCGACGAGTGGCTGCTTCTCCTGGACGAGCCGGGGGTGGGGCGGCGTGCTGTCCAGGCGCGGCAGCGTCTGGCGCTGCTCTTCGCCGCCGGTTCCCGCATCGGCACCACCCTCGATGTGAACCGGACCGCCGAAGAGCTGGCCGAGGTGGCGGTTCCGCAGCTGGCCGACTTCGTCACTGTCGACCTGATGGACGCCGTGTTGCACGGCGAGGAACCGGTGCTGGGCCACGACGAGGTGCGCCGGGTGGCGATGAGAGGGGTTCGTGAGGGCTCCCACCTGTACGCGGTGGGGGAGCTGATCGACTTCGTTCCCTCCACCCCGCAGGCCCGCAGCCTGGCGCACCGGCGGTCGGTGCTCGAACCGGTGCTGGCCCAGGCCCCGGGCTGGATCGCTCAGGATCCGGCACGGGGCGCAAAGATCCTCGGTTCCGGGATCCACTCGCTCATCACGGTGCCCATGCAGGCCCGCGGCCTGCTGCTGGGAGTCGTCAGCTTCTACCGCGCGGAGTGCCCCGACCCGTTGGAGGACGACGATGTGTCTCTCGCCGAGGAGCTGGTGGGCCGTGCCGCCCTTTGCATCGACAACGCTCGCCGCTACGCCCGGGAACACACCCTGGCCCTGGCGCTGCAGCACAGCCTCCTCCCTCAGGGGCTGCGCTCGCAGAGCGCGGTCGAGGTCGCGCACCGCTATCTGCCGTCGAAGGCCGGTGTCGGCGGTGACTGGTACGACGTCATCCCGCTGTCCGGTGCCCGGGTGGCGCTGGTCGTCGGGGACGTCGTCGGCCACGGCGTGCACGCGGCGGCCACCATGGGGCGTCTGCAGACGGCCGTCCACAGCTTCTCCTCCCTCGACCTGCCCCCCGACGAACTTCTCTCGCGCCTCGACGCCCTGGTCGACCGCCTGGACGCGGACCAGGACATGGCGGGAACGGGTCGAAGTGTCGGCAGCGGGGTCGTGGGAGCCACCTGTCTGTACGCGGTCTACGATCCGGTATCCAGGCAGTGCGTCCTGGCTCGCGCCGGCCACCCGCTACCCGCGCTGGTCCTCCCCGACGGCACCGTGGAGTTCCCCGAGGTTCCCGCTGGACCGCCGCTGGGCCTGGGCTGCCTGCCCTTCGAGACGATGGAACTGGAGATGCCCGAGGGTAGCGAACTCGTCCTCTACAGCGACGGGCTCATCGAGGACCGCAACCGCGACATCGACGTCGGGCTCGCGCTGCTGCAGCGTGCCCTCGCGCAGCCCAGCCGCCCGCCAGAGGAGACCTGTGACGCGGTGCTGGACGCCCTGCTGCCCGCCCGCCCCAGCGACGATGTCGCCCTTCTCGTCGCCCGCTTCCGCTCGCTGGACGCCGGGCGGGTTGCCGTCTGGGACCTGCCGCACGACCCGGCGTGCGTCTCCGGGATACGCGCCGCGGTCACGGAGCAACTGGGGTACTGGGGCCTGGAAGAGCTGGTGTTCGCCACCGAACTGCTCGTCTCCGAGCTGGTCACCAACGCGATCCGGCACGCGGTCGGGCCGATCCAGGTGCGCCTGCTGCGCGACCGCACCCTGATCAGCGAGGTGTCCGACGGCAGCAGCACCTCGCCCCGCATGCGTCGGGCGGCCACCACCGACGAGGACGGCCGCGGCCTGTTCATGACCGCTCAGCTGGCGACCCGCTGGGGAACCCGGTACACCAACAGCGGCAAGGTCATCTGGACCGAACAAACCCTGCCGTGACTGCCCCTCCAACAAGCCGAACCGTCGTCACAGCGGTCCGGATCGTGACCGGCTGCGTCCACAGGCAGAAAGGATCGCCATCGGCTGACCCCGCCCCGCCCCGAAACTGACGCTGCCGGACGCACAGCACGCGGGTCAGCATCGGGAGGGTGAACTCGCCGTCGACGGTTTCCGGTTGACTCGAGAGGTAGGCGCGGATCCGGCCCAGCGTGGCCTCCCGTTCCTGTTCCGGCAGGACCAGCATCCCCGCCTTCGTCGCGCGGGTCGCGACGAGTAAGTCGGCGGTGCGACGCTGCCCGTGCGGGCATTCGGCGTGGTCGTCGACTTGGGTCTGTCACGGGGCGGGTAGTGGCCTTCGCTCGGTTTTCGGTGGCACATGCTCAGTTTTCGGTGGCGTGGGGTAGCAGAGTGAGTTGGCCTGGTTGTCCGTGTCATGGAGCGAGTCGCACCGATGCTGAAGTGCCTGTGCGCTCTCTCTGCCGGGGAGGTGTCGTGGTCTTGATCGCTCTGCTTGTTGCCGTGCTGGTGATGCTGTTCATGCTCGCGTGGCTTGGTTCGCTTCGAGCGACAGTGTTTGGTCATCGGTATGGGGGAGGGTCGGGCATTCTCGGCGTCGTGAATGGTCGGGAGAAACGACGTCACGCGGAGCAGACAGACCTGTCTGGCGCGGCCTCCCGTCCCGGGCTCATGTTGAGGGCGGTGGCGAGGACGGGTTGGCCATGGTGTGACCCGGATCACCGCAACGTGGCTCGCGCAGCGGACATGGAGGAGTGTGGAGATTTCACTACGTGCTCGTGTGCGGGCCGGGAATCGGATGCATTCAGGCAGCTCTTCGACGAGCACGCTTCTGTGGTCTACCGGCACGCCGCCCGGATGACCGGCAACTGGGCCATGGCCGACGACGTTGCGTCGCTGACCTTTCTGGAGGCATGGCGGCTGCGGGAGCGGGTCCTTCCGGGTGACGACAGCCTGCGGCCGTGGCTGCTGGGGATCGCGACGAACGTCACGCGCAACACGGCGCGGGCGGCGCGAAGACACCAGGCGGCGCTCATGAGAGTCCCGCCCCCCGAGCCTGTGCCGGATATCGCCGACGAGGTGGCACCGCGACTCGCCGACACTGAGGAACTGGCCGCCGCGCAGAAGGCGTTGAGCATGGTGCGCCGTGGGGAGCGCGAGGTGTTCACGCTGTGCGTGTGGGAGGGCCTGGATGCCGCCACGGCGGCCGAGGCCCTGGGTGTCGCCGTCGGCACCGTACGGGCGCGGCTCTCACGCGCAACCAAGGACGGTGCCGACGAAATCTGGGAAGGCCGCCACAACTGGACCAACACCCACCTCATGGACGCCCTCCAAAACGGCCTGGATGCACATCATCCGCTCCCAGGCATTCGCTAACCTCTGGTGTAAATCCCACCGGGCCCACAGCAACGGCCTGACCGTCGTCCGTGTCCGCGGCACCGAAGAACTCCACGTGGCCGGCGACTGGCGCACGGTATTCACCGAAGGCCGCCTCACCACCCAGATGAAAAAAAGACCAATACCCCCTGCCGAGGCTGTCCGGGCCCGCGGTTGGCGGGCGTCGGCACGCGCAGGAGCTTGGCGAGCCGGGGCACCTTGGTGAAGCGGCCGGTGTGGTAGGTGCCGGCGACCGCGCCGGAGCGCGAGCGGCACGGCGAGCCGGGCCCGGCCCGGCAGCGCGGGCAGAGGTGGCACTCGACGTCGTCCGCGTCGCTCAGGGACGCTTCTTGAGGGGCCGTCATGCCTCCGGATGCTGTCACAAACAATTCTCAGAAGTACCCCGAACCCATCCTTGAGTGAGAACGAGTTTTGCGAACTGATCCCGCGTTTCGCGATCTCCGTACGGCACTTCTCGATCTTGCTCGGACAAAGGATTCGATTGTGAGAACCGTGTGGCATCGAGGGGCCTAACGAGCTTCGTCGCCGGAGCTGGCCGGTGCGTACGGATTCGCCTTACGGTTCGCCGCCGCCAGCCCGAGCGTTGCCGAGGCGTGCGATCACCAGCTGTACTCGTCGGGTTCTGGTTGACCTACGATGACGCGGTGAAGTTCGTGATGGTGCCGGGTGGCTGGCAAGGTGGATGGGTTTTCGACTCGGTGGCTGCCCAGCTGCACCGAGACGGTCACCACGTCGAGGCGGTGACCCTGTCAGGGTTGGAGTTGGACGGCCCAGTCGATGTGGACCGTCCGCCGAACCTCGACGCCCATATTGACCAGGTAGCCGAGATCATTGCCGGTAGCGACGAAACGCCCCTCGCACTGTGCGGGCACAGCTACGGCGGGATGGTGATCGCCGGTGTCGCGGATCGGCTCAGCGACCGCCTCGATCAGCTCGTCTTCATCGACGCCTACGTCCCGGACGACGGGGATTCATGTTGGTCTTTGACCAGCGACAGCTTCCGGGAGTTGTTCATAGCCGGCGCCCACGCCGACGGTCGATGGGTCGCAGTCCCTGATGGGCTCGACCCGCGCGCGCGACCGCACCCAATGGCGAGCTTCGTCCAGTCGATCAGGCTGGGAGGCAACCCCAGCCGCGCGCTCGGCCGAACGTTCATCAGTGGTGGCGCGTGGCCAGGTAGCCCGTTCGTGACCCTGACCGAACGGTTGCGCAACGACTCAGGCTGGCGGGTTCACGAGATTCCGGTTGGTCACAACATCGCCCGCCGCGACCCGCATAGCCTCGCGACCATTCTCGGCGCATTGCCGCCCAACTTCGGCTGACGCACAGCTGCTCACTCCTCTGTGCCGTCGTCGTCCTCGTCGAGGTGGACGGTCGCCGGGTCGCGCAGGGGGTGCAGGCCCTCCTCCGCGGGGAGCGCCCGCAGGTGCGCGACGGCGGCGTCCAGGTAACGGGTCGTCCAGAGCACGGCGGCATTGAGGACCAGGCCGAGCGCGCCGAGTTGGTCCTCCTGACCCGTCCGGTACGCCTGCATGATCTGGCCGCGCTTGCCGTGGCAGATGTCCCGAGCCAGCTTGTGACGCGACTCCTGGACGGTCAACTGCCGGTTCATCTGCCGCCGGTAGGTGTCGTCAACCCGGTCGACGACCCGCAGCAGGTGCAGGGTCTTGGCGATCCGCCCGTACTCGGCGAACGCCTGGCCCAGCGGGGTCGGCCGCCCCTCCCGGCCGAACATCCGCAGCAGGTCGTACGCGCGGACCTGCCCGGTCACCAGCGAGCCGGCCACCCGCAGCATGTCCGGCCAGTGCGTGGTGACCTTGTTCAGGTTCACCTTGTTTCGGGCCAGGTCCTCCAGCGGCCCGTAGCCGCCGGTCTCCACACCGGGCATCTCCGCCCGCCAGAACCGCTGATCTAGGTCGAGCGCCTGCTGAAGCAGGGCTTGCGCCTGGTGTAGGTCCCCTGTGTCACGCGCCCCTTCCGCCCGCGTACACAGGCTCCTGGCATTGGTGACGTCCAGCCCCTGGTGGGGCAGCCTGAACCGGCGTTAAGCCTCCGTTGCCCCTGGAGGGCGGCTGACGGGGCGTCGGGTGCACTGTCGCGGGAAGCGAGTGCGCTCCGCGTGACATGCCCGTGAACGTCCCGGCGTGTCGTGAGCGGTCAGGAATCGAGAAGCCCGGTTCACGAAGTCGCCTCTAGCCTGCTCGCCATGGACATCACCATTCACACGACTTCTCTTCCGCACGACGATCCGGACGCGTCGCTCGCCTTCTACCGCGACGTCCTCGGCTTCGAGGTCCGCAGCGATGTCGGGCAGGGCAGGATGCGCTGGATCACGGTCGGCCCGGCCGGTCAGCCGGGCACGTCGATCCTTCTGGCGCCGCCTGCCGCCGATCCCGGCATCACCGAGGACGAGCGCCGCACGATCACCGAGATGATGGCCAAGGGCACCTACGGCTGGATCCTGCTGGCCACCCCGGACCTCGACGTCACGTTCGAGAAAGTTCAGGCCGGTGATACTGAGGTCGTCCAGGAGCCGACCGAGCAGCCGTACGGCGTCCGCGACTGCGCGTTCCGCGACCCCGCGGGCAACCTGGTCCGCATCCAGGAGCTGCGCTGAGCTGTGCGGGTATCGATGCGGCCGTCCGGGCCGACATCGCGACCACCCATACGTTGAACCGGTCATGAGCCCGGACTCCGTCCCGCTGTTGTCCGGCAGTTGCTCGACCGGCTGGTCGAGTCCGGCGGGTCGGTCCACACCACCGAGCGTCTGGGGTGCCCGCCGAGGCGGGCACCCCAGACGCTCGAAGACGTCGATGGACATGGAAGATGAAAGACAAAGGGGGGTTCTCATGTGTAAGCCTGAATGGCGGCGTGCACGCGTCCAGGCGCAGCGCCTGGCTGATCTCGCGCGGCTGCGCCGCGTCCGCGACCGGATCGACAGGAAATACGCGCAGCCGCTGAACGTGGAGGCGCTCGCCCGTGATGTGAACATGCCCGCCGGGCACCTGAGTCGGCAGTTCCGGGCCGCCTACGGTGAGTCGCCGTACGCGTACCTGATGACGCGTCGCATCGAGCGGGCGACGGCGCTGCTGCGGCGGGGCGACCTCAGCGTCACCGAGGTCTGCTTCGCGGTCGGCTGTGCGTCGCTGGGCACGTTCACCACCCGCTTCACCGAGCTGGTCGGCATGCCGCCCGGGGCCTTCCGGCGCCAGGCGGCGGATACGGCGGCCGACCATGCCGATGCTGCGGGTACGGCCCGCGATGCGGGGTCGGCGATCAAGGTGGAGGGGATGCCGGCGTGCGTGGCGAAGCAAGTCTCAAGACCGGTCAGGAATCGAGAAGCCCCGGTCGCCGCGCAGCCCCTAGCGTGATGGTCATGGCAACCACCACTTCCAACGCAGCCAACTCGTCCCTCGTGTCCGTCACCCTTGAGGTGGCCGACCCCGAGGCCGCCCGCCGCTTCTACAGCGCCTTCGGCGCGGACACGTACATACGCCTGCGGGCGTCCGAGGCGCACTCCACCGGATTCCGCGGCTTCACCCTGGCGCTCACGGTGTCCGGGCCGGCCACCGTCGACAGCTTCGTCGGCGCCGCCGTGGACGCCGGCGCCACGGTGCTGAAGCCCGCCGCGAAGTCGCTGTGGGGCTACGGCGGCGTCGTCCAGGCCCCGGACGGGACGATCTGGAAGATCGCGACCTCGGCGAAGAAGGACACCGGCCCCGCCACCCGCGAGATCGACGAGGTCGTCCTGCTGCTCGGCGTCGAGGACGTGAAGGCCACCAAGCAGTTCTACGTCGGCCGGGGCCTGACCGTGGCCAAGAGCTTCGGTGGCAAGTACGCCGAGTTCGCCCCCGGTCAGTCCAGCCCCGTCAAGCTGGCGCTGTACAAGCGCCGTGCCCTTGCCAAGGACCTCGGCGTCCTGGCCGACGGCACCGGCTCGCACCGCATCGTCCTCGGCAGCACCGCCGACACCTTCACCGACCCGGACGGGTTCGCCTGGGAGGCTGCCGCGTCGCCCGCCCCCACGCCGTCCTGACTCCCGGCCCCCGCACTCACCGCCCCGCCTGACCCTGTACGAGAGGAAACTTGCCATGCCGTCCACGACGTCGCCCGCCGAGGACTCCGGCACGACCACCGAGAAGTACAACGGATTCACCGCCGAGGAGCGGGCGGCGATGAAGGAGCACGCACGCGAGGAGAAGAAGGCGGCGGCGCGGCGCGGTTCGTCCCGGGCGGAGAAGGAGGCGGCGGCGGAGCGGGACGTGCTCGCGAAGATCGCCGAGATGCCGGAGGCGGACCGCGTCCTCGCCGAGCGGATCCACGAGATCATCAAGACCGCCGCTCCGGACCTCGCGCCCAAGCTCTGGTACGGGATAGAACGCATCGACGGCAACGCGCTCGACGTAGCGATCGGCTCCTGGCTCGCCGCCCGCGACCCAGACCGCCTGCCATCCGGTCAGGACCCGCTCTCAGGGCCCCGCCGTTCCCTGGCCGTGGACGGCAAGACGGTGCGTGGCGCCCGCCGCTCCGACGGCACCCAGGTCCACCTGCTCGCCGCGATGACCGCCACCGGCCTGGTCACCGCCCAGCGCGAAGTGGACGGCAAGACCAACGAAATCACCGTTTTCCGGCCCATGCTCGCCGAGCTCGACCTGGCCGACACCGTGGTCACCTTCGACGCCCTGCACTCGCAGACCGCGCACGCGCGCGCAAGGACAAGAAAGCCCACTACATCGCCGTGATCAAGGGGAACCAGCCCCTGCTGCACCAGCGCCTGAAACGCCTGCCCTGGCGGGACGTGCCCCTGCTGGGCAAGACCCGGACCACCGGGCACGGCCGCGACGAGATCAGACGGGCCAAAACCGCCACCGTGGCCGACCTCGACTTCCCGCACGCTGCACAAGCGGTGCAGATCGTGCGCCGCCGGCGCACCATCACTGCCGGCGCGGTCACCCTCGAGCGCGTATACGCCGTCACCGACCTCGCGGCCGACCAGGCAGACGCTGCCGAAATCGCGCGCCGCATCCGCCGGCACTGGGCCATCGAGAACCAGCTCCACCACGTACGTGACACCGCCTGGACTGAGGACGCCGCCCGTGTGCGCACCGGCACCGCCCCTCGGGCCATGGCCAGCCTGCGCAACCTCGCCATCGGTGCCCTCCGCCTGGCAGGGCACCGGAGTATCGCCGCCGGCCTGCGCCACCACGCGCGCAACGCCACCCGCCCCCTGACCACCCTCGGCATCACGTGATCAAGCCGGACAACGCTCCCAAATGACGTCCAGCGCCCTGTGCCGCACGGCGAGGCTGACTGAAATCGTGGATGGTGCTGCATAGTTTTGAACGCGTTCAACTCTTTGGTCTAGGCTCACCGAGACGAAGGAGGGGTAGCCGATGAAGATTGTGATTCCTGGGGGCACCGGACAGGTCGGCGCGGTCCTTAAGCGCGCACTCGACGCCGCCGGCCACGAGGTCGTGATTCTCACCAGACGCCCCAGGCGCGAGGGCGAGGTCCAATGGGACGGTCAGGCCCTGGGGCCATGGACGGCGGCGGTGGACGGCAGCGATATCGTGATCAATCTGGCCGGACGCACTGTGAGTTGCCGATACACGGCGGCCAATCTGCAGGAAATGATGGACTCCCGGGTCGACTCCACCCGGGTCGTGGGCGCCGCGATCGCGGGCGCTGCCCGACCGCCCCGGGTCTGGCTGCAGATGAGCACCGCCACGGTGTACGCGCACCGCATCGACGCCCCCAACGACGAGGCCACCGGTGTGATCGGCGGTACCGAACCGGGCGTGCCGGACTACTGGGCGTACAGCGTCGAGATCGCCAAGGCCTGGGAGCAGGCTCAGCAGCAGGCCGAAACGCCGGCCACGCGCAAGGTCGCTCTGCGCTCGGCCATGGTGATGAGCCCGGACCCCGGCGGGGTCTTCGCCGTCCTGCTGGGACTGGCCCGCCTGGGTCTCGGCGGCCCGGTCGCCGGTGGAGCACAGTATGTGTCGTGGATCCACGAACACGACTTCGTGCGCGCGGTGGAGTTCTTGATCGACCGGGAGGACATCGCAGGGCCGGTGAACCTGGCGGCTCCCCATCCCCTGCCGCAGCGCGCATTCATGCGCACCCTGCGTTCCGCGTGGGGTGTACCGGTGGGTCTCCCTGCGAGCAAGTGGATGGCCGAGGTCGGCGCGTTCGCTCTGCGTTCCGACACCGAACTGCTGCTGAAGAGCCGCCGTGTCGTGCCGGGCCGACTGACCCAGGCAGGCTTCGACTTTCAGTACGCACAGTGGCCGCAGGCCGCGGATGAGCTGGTGCGTCGGGTGCGCAAACGGGTCGGAGGCGGTTCCGCGGCACGCCGGTGAACGGATCCGGGACGGCGGCCGATCTGGCCGCCCCGTCGGGCCCTGGCCAGCCTGTGCTGCACCAGCCACCATGCGCGCAACGCCACCCTCCCCCTGGCCAGCCTCGGCATCACGTGATCAAACCGGACAGACCCACTGAACGATGCCGCCCTGCCAGGACCCCGCGCAGCCGACCAAGGTGGAAGTAGGCAGCACGGACAATATGCAGCTCTACGTCTGCCCGACCTCTCCCGAGCATCCACACACCGACCTGATCCAATGAGCTGTCCAGCCTGTCACACACCCACCCTCCCGTAGCCGGTGGCGGAAGTGCTTCCAGGTCAGGTTGTGTGACAAGCCGCTTGCCTTGCTGGTGTCAATCAGACTGCTTTGACCAATCCCACTCACTACGAACTGGTTTCAAGTTCCTCGATGGTCGGACTGGTTGTGTGACACGCGGCTTTGGATTTGCTCGTTGGACCGGTACGGCGAAGCCTTGGGAAATCGATGGAGGTCTGTGGACCCGGATCGCGGTACTGCTGCCTGAGCATCGCCCCGGGACGCATGGTCCGGTGCCGTTGGATGACCGGAAGTGCTTGCAGGGCATCCTGTTCGTGCTCTATACCGGCATCAACTGGAAGCATGCGCGCGAGCTCGGCTTCGGCTCCGGCATCACCTGCTGGAGGCGCTTCCGGCGTTGGTGCGAGGCCGGAGTCTTCGACCGTCTCCACAGTCTGCTGCTGTCCGAGCTGCACGCACTCAATGAGATCGACTGGTCGGCGGTCTGCCTCGACGACTCCCACGTCAGGGCTAAAAAGGGGGCGAGGGCACCGGCCCATCACCGGTAGACCGGGGCCGGCCCGGTTCCAAGCACCACATCGCCTGCGACGGTGCGGGCCTGCCGCTCGCGATCATCACCACCGCAGGGAACGTCCCCGACATCAAGGCCGCTCAGGTCCTGGTCGAAGCGATTGGGCCCGTCGCCGGGCGGGTTGGACGCCCGCGCCGCCGACCCGATGCCATCCTGGCCGACGGCGGCTACGACTCCGCCGCCTTCCGCGAGTGGCTGCGCTCCAAATGGATCGAGCCGATCATTCCGCAGCGCGGGCGCAAGAAGATCACCGGACGGTTCGCTGGGTGGTCGAACAGTCCATCGCCCACCTCCACCAGTTCAAACGCCTCGCAGACCGCCGGGACCGCCACCTGCTCATGCATGAAGGCTTCGGCAAACTCGCCGCAAGCCTCGTCTGTTGGCGGCGCCTTGCCCAGCGTTCCCCGCTTACGCCTTGAGCCAAGTGGCCCAGGTCGGCATGGCCTCAAGCATCATGGCCATCGCCTTCACCGACTCCCTGAGTGTCTGAGCGAAGCTGGCCCGGTACTCCGGACTCCCGCCCCGGTGGCCGCAGGCCATCCACAGCTGCCAACCCGCCGCTCCCACGCGTCCGGCGAACATACCGGTGAACGCCGACTCATCGACCGCCCCGACTGCCCCTCCCGCAGCGACATACCCGGAGAGGCACGCTTCGATGATACGGCGCTCGGGCACTTCCAACCTGCGGCCGAAGCCGGCGAGATGGAAAGCGGTGAAGACCAGCTCCCACCACGGGTCCTGCGCCCCAGCGGCATCGAAGTCCAACAGCACCGGTCCACCGGAGCCGGTCAGAACGTTCTGGTGCCGGATGTCGCGATGCATGACCAACTTGGATCGCCACAACTCCTGCTGATCCTCAACCATGGCCTCGGCCTGCTCCACCGACAGCTTGAAAATGCGGACATGCTCGGCACTGAGGACCTCGAGGCGTTCGGCCTGAGCGAACCACTCCTCCCACTCTCCCTGGGAGTACGACCGGTAGTCGCCATCAACGGTCGGGTCGGCTGGAATCGCGCACCGTGCAAGGTCAGCGACGAGCCCGCCAGCCCATGCCGCCAACGGTTCGGACGCCGGCGCGGTCGGATGCGCGCCCTCGACGAAGCGCACCGCACGGGCGTAGACACCGTCCCCGATCGGTCGCCACAGACCCGCTTCTCCCAGAGTCGTCGATTGCGGCTCGGGCATCGCGACACCGATCTCCCACGCGGCGACTTCAAGCGCCCCTGCCTGGGCAGCCATGGGCAGCCAGAAGTCACCCCAGAAGGGGACGATCTTCACCACCCATGAGCCGGAGTCAGTAACGGCCTTCCACACCGGGCTCTGCTCGTCATCCTTGAGCAGCAGCGGGGCATCCAGCAACTGCCCCAACCCGAGCCGCTCGGCCGCCTGTGCCAGGTTCATAGCCAGTCACTCAACCCGCCCGCCACCCCAGCGGCAAACGAATTAGTCGCCCTACCCAACAATCTCAGTGGGCGGTTCGTGAGTTGATGTCCGTTCCGGACTTGGTTACTGCTTCTTGCTGAAGGTGCCGGGCTCGGCCTCGGTGAGGATTCCTAGTGT
>NZ_JBSFWK010000063.1:0-35908 GCF_053594815.1 Streptomyces sp. NPDC002577
CAGTTGCACTCGCGTCACGCAAGAAGATCTACCGGCCCAGGCCCCTCCGCGAGGGCGGATCGCGCAGATTGATCACGACTCGATACGCGCCCTAGCCGCTGAAGACTCCCACCCGTCCTCGCACCCCGTGCACGACGGAGGGCGGGCGGGGCACCAAGCCCCCAACCAGGGCATCCGTCCACAACAGGAGGAAGACGTGACCATCGCGTTAGAGCGTCCCGTGGGTACCACCGACCCGGCCGTCCTCGTCGAACCCGAGGTGACCGAGCGACTCGCCCACCGCATCACCACCGACCACCCGGAGATCAGCGAGGCGACCGCACGCCGCATCGTCGGCCAGACCGCCGCGTTCCTCGCCACCTCCGGCCAGCAGCCCGGCCAGTCCCTCGCGCCGAGCAAGCTGGTGGACATCGGCTGGCACACGTTCATCCTGCACACCGTCGACTACGCCGACTTCTGCCAGAACGTCGTCGGCCAATTCGTCCACCACGTCCCGACCAGCGAGGACGAGCAGATGCCCGGCAGCCCCACAGAGACGCGTGAGCGCACCCTCGCGGCAATCACCGCCGCCGGGTACACGGTCGACGGGAAGCTATGGCCCGAGGCTTCGTCCGAATGCACCCAATGCCACGCCGGATGCACCGACAGCCCCAACAGCGGTGGCAAGAAGTAGCACCACCGACCGTGCAAGACTCCAGCCGTCCGGCGTCGCTGCCGGGCGGCTGGCCTTCTGATCGGAGCAGGCAGTGACAGAGACGGCAATCGCCTGGGATACCTACTCGCGGCTGCGGCCCGAGCGCCGGCCGGTGAACGCCCACGGCGAGACGACCTGGTTCAACTGGACCCAGTACGAGGACCACGGCCCGGGCGTCGAGCTCCTCGACCTGCCCGCCGGCGGGCGCGTCCTCGACCTCGGGTGCGGGAAGGGCGGCAACACGGCCCATCTGGCGGCGCTGGGTATGGACGCCGTGGGCATCGACGTCTCGCCTGTGCAGCTGCGCACCGCCGAGGAACGGTGGGGAGGAACCCGCGGGCTCGAGCTGCGCCGAGCGGAGGCCCTCGCCTTGTTGCAGGAGCACGGCGACGACTTCGACGCCGTGTACTCCGTGTACGGCGCTGTATGGTTCACCGACCCCGCGGCGTTACTGCCGCTCATCCGCCGCCGTCTCCGCCCTGGCGGCACGCTCGTCTTCTCGCAGCGGCCGCCCGTCGAAGGCTGCTACGGCTGCCAGGCGTCGTATATTCCCCGCGCCTCCGACGAGGACCCGCTCGTCGTGAAGCGCTGGGACTACGAGCCCCACGTCTGGATCAGGCTGCTGCGCGAGACCGGTTTCGAGGACCCCACGGCGCGGGTCCTGCCAGCACCGCCCGGCAACCGGAAGACCGGAACACTGATCGTCGCTGCCCGTGGCTGAATGCTGCAGACGAGCCCCACCGAGACACCGGTGTCCGGGTCTCTCCCATGTCTTGATCGTCTGCGCTTCGTACAAGCCTGGCCCCACACAGGGCGTAAAACTCTGACCAGGAGGCTTGGGCAGGTCCACAGTGTGTCCGGAAGGTCAACTCTGAGACACCCGACACAACCGGACCGCGAACATGGCTGTGCCCCGGGGAAGCCGCCGGGGCACAGCGATGGACGGGCTCAGAACTCGCCGTTGTCGAGCATCTCGCCGTCGGCGTTGTAGACGGTGACGAGACCGTTCTTGGACTGCTTCCAGTCGGCGAAGGCGGAAGCGATCAGCCGGGCCGTGGACGCGTCGCCGCTGACGATGTCACCGGTGAGGTCGGTGTAGACATCGGCGCTGTCGAGAATGTCGTTGGTCTCGTCAGCAACCCGGACCTTGGTGACATGCTTGACGGCCTTCTTCTCCGCCGACAGACCGTTCTTCTTCACGAAGGCGATGAACTGCTCGGCCTTGGTCTTGCCGTCGGCTTTGGGCTCGGTCGTCTCCTTGTCCTTCGCGCTGGTCTTCTCAGCGGAAGCCTCGGTCACCGAAGTGGACGCCTGGGCGTCAGCCTGCTCGCCGTCCCCTTGAGACGACACAGCAGCCACAACCACAAGGGCAGCAGCTACGCCAATGGTGATCTTTACAGCCTTACGCACTTCGGTATTCCTCAAAGCCTGAACGTTCCACGGCGCACCCCGATCGCCAGATTGCTCATGGAGTTTGCGACAGCGAAACCATGATCTTCAAATTTCAGCAAAGGATTGTGCTGGATGTCACGAGCCCGGTGAGCCCGGGAAGTTGGGAATTTCCTGCCTGCTTTCCATGATCCAGAACCTGGGATCAGCAGGCCCCAACCGCAAAGACCGACCACAGACAAGCGCCCGCGGCGGCTCTCCGTGACCTATGTCCACACGGAGAGAGGCCGCCACGATGCCCGGTTGAAGGCTCTTGGCTGACGGACCTCTGGTGCCGTTGCGGCATGCCGCTCCACATGGCCTTAGAGCCATCTCATTTGGCGACTGACGGTGGAGAAAGCCGCTGGGAGACGTGCTGCGGTGGCGGTTGAATGCCCTGGTGAGTGACTACTGGACACCCGCCCATCGCGCGGTCGAGCACGAGGACGCGGAGACCCTGGCCCGGTTGCTGGCCGACGGTTCCGATCCCGATGAAGTCTTCAGCAACATGACGCTGCTGACGCACGCGATCGATGTCGAGGGCGATGGCTCGCTGCGGAGCGGCCAACCGTTGACTGTGCATACCACTGCTGTGTTGCTGGCTTTCGGGGCTGATCCTGAGCTAGCAGATCAAGAGGGTCGCACTCCGATGGACATGGCCAATCATTACGGCCACGACCTGGCGGTGAACCTGCTACAGGCCCACATCAGAGGGCGAGCCGCCGATAGCAGATGAGGGCGCAGGCGAGCTCGGCCTTGCGTTCGTAGCGTCGGTGGAGGCGGCGATATGCGGTGAGCCAGGCCATCGTGCGTTCGATAATCCACCGGTGGCGTCCCAGGCGCCGTGAGGTCTCGCCTCCGCAGATCTGGCCAACCTGCCGTGTGCCCCCAGCCTGCCCCACAACATGGAAACGGCCCCTGCCCTGCTGATGTTTTCGCAGGTCAAAGGCCGTTTACATAGCGTGGAGATGGCGGGAATCGAACCCGCGTCCAACGGTGCGGAATCAGGGCTTCTCCGTGTGCAGTCCGCTTCGCTTTTCTCGGCCCCGGAGATCACGCGAACAAGTCTCCGACGGGCTCAGTCACTGTTTGGTTTCCCTCTTCACCCCGTGACCGGGATCAAGGTTTAGTCCCCTAGCTGATGCCAGGATCCGGGTCGGGAAC
Organism: Streptomyces sp. NPDC002577; assembly: GCF_053594815.1. Taxonomy (NCBI): domain Bacteria; kingdom Bacillati; phylum Actinomycetota; class Actinomycetes; order Kitasatosporales; family Streptomycetaceae; genus Streptomyces; species Streptomyces sp. NPDC002577. The sequence continues at coordinate 3,287 of NZ_JBSFWK010000063.1, forward strand.
AGCCCCGGGCTGACACTTCGCAAGTCGCTACTTAGGCAGCGAGGGCGAAGGAATCGCGCTTGGTGTTGGCGATTATTGGTTTCGGCCTGTGGTTTACGAGATCATGGCCGCTTCCTCGACACGCTTCCCCTGCTTCGACAGCCGCTGTCGAAACCGATCATCCCCATGTTGATTTTTCAAAACCGCGCCCCCTCGATGAGGGGCAGGTGCCATCGTACGTGACCAACGCCAGAGGGTGCCAGCCAATTCCCCCCGGCGTCGCTCAGGCCCGCTGCCGCCGGCGCGCCGCCGAGATCGCGCGGTCCGCCTCCCGGCGGTCCTGCTGCTCGCGCAGCGTCTGCCGCTTGTCGTACTCCTTCTTGCCCTTGGCCAGCGCGATCTCGATCTTGGCGCGGCCGTCCTTGAAGTACATCGCAAGGGGCACGATCGTGTGCCCCGTCTCCTGGGACTTGGAGAACAGCTTCTCGATCTCCTCGCGGTGCAGCAGCAGCTTCCGCTTGCGGCGGGCGCTGTGGTTGGTCCAGGTCCCCTGGCTGTACTCCGGCACGTGCACGTTGTGCAGCCACGCCTCGCCGTCGTCGAGCTGCACGAAGCCGTCCACCAGCGAGGCCCGCCCCTGGCGCAGCGACTTCACCTCGGTGCCGGTGAGGACCATGCCGGCCTCATAGGTGTCGAGGATGTGGTAGTCGTGCCGCGCCTTCTTGTTCTGCGCGATCAGCTTGCGCCCTTTTTCCTTTGCCATAGTGCCGCCATTTTCGCACTACGAGGGGGATCCGAGGCCACTCAATACCGTCTCGGCCTGCTTCTGCGCGCCTTTGTCCACCTCGAGGTCGGGTGTGATGCCCCGGCCGTCGACGGCGCGCCCGGACGGGGTGCGGTAGTGGCCGACGGTGAGCTCGGCGACGGACCCGCCCGGCAGCCGGCTCGGCATCTGCACGGAGCCCTTGCCGAAGGTCCTGGAGCCCACGATGACGGCGCGGCCACGGTCCTGCAGGGCGCCGGCGAGGAGCTCCGCCGCGCTCATGGTGCCGCCGTCGACGAGCGCGACCATCGGCCGCTCGGTGTCGCCGCCGGGTTCCGCGTGCAGGGCGCGCTCCTCACCCCGCACGTCGTACGTCGCGACGAGACCGCCGTCCAGGAAGGCGGAGGCCGCCGTCGCGGCCTCGCTGACCAGGCCGCCGGAGCTGCCGCGCAGGTCGAGGAGGATGCCGGCGCCGGCGGGGGCGTCGCGCACGGCGGACCGTACGCGGTCGCCCGAGCCCTTGGTGAAGGCCGCGATCTTGATGAGCAGGGCACCGCTCTTGAGCCGCCGGACGGTGACGGAGTCCGTGGAGAGCAGGGCCCGGCGCAGCGTCACGCTCCACGCGCGCGTGCCCCGCTGCATACCGAGGGTCACAGCACTTCCGGCCGCCGCGCTCTTCTCGTCGCCGCGCAGCAGGGCCACGACCTCGGTGGTGGGCCGGCCCGCTATGCGCTCGCCGTCGACCGTGCTCAGCCAGTCTCCCGCGCGGATGCCGGCCCGCTCGGCGGGCCCGCCGGACTGGACGCGGGCCACCTGGATCCGCCCGTCCTGTGCGCGGCTGGCCCACAGCCCGACACCGGTGTACTCGCCCTCGAGGGCCTGCTCGAACTTCTCGTACTCGGTGGGTGAGTACACGGCGCCCCAGCGGTCCCCGCTACGGCTCACGGCCCGCTCAGCGGCATCCGTGACGGACTTGCCGTCGGCCATCGCCTCCGCAGCCGCCTTGGTCACGTCCTCCTCGTGCGCGGCGGAGACCGAACCGAAGGAGCCGGCGGCGGACTTACGGGACTGACCGGGCTCGGTGTGCCAGGCACCGGTGGCCACACCGGTGGCCAGCACGCCTGCGAAGACCAATGTCAGGGCAGCCCCGTGGCGCGCGCGGCGGGGCCTGGAGAACGGGTCAAGACCTGACATGCCGGTGAGTCTAGGACAACGCAGAGCGCCGCACGGTGCGTTGGACCGCGCGGCGCTCTGGTCATGCGTCACACCTTCAGGTACTTGCGCAACGCGAAGAACGCGGCAAGCGCCGGCATCAGAAAGCTCGTCGCGAGGATCAGCGGGAGCTTCATGAACACGGCGTCCCAGCCCACGAAGTTGATCAGGTTGAGCTTCGAGGACAGGGCCATGCCGTGGTCGATGGTGAAGTAGCGCCCGATGATCAGCAGAACGCAGGCGAGACCGCCGCCGATCAGACCGGCGACCGAGGCCTCCATGATGAACGGCGCCTGGATGTAGAAGCCGGAGGCACCGACCAGGCGCATGATCCCGGTCTCGCGCCGCCGGCTGAACGCGGAGACGCGCACCGTGTTGACGATCAGCAACAGCGCCACGATCAGCATGAGCGCCATCACGCCGAGCGCGGCCCGGTTCATCAGGTTCAGCAGCCCGAAGAGGTTGTCCAGGATGCCCTTCTGGTCCTGCACCGACTGCACGCCGTCCCGGCCGTTGAAGGCGGTCGCGATGACCTGGTACTTCTCGGGGTCCTTCAGCTTGATGCGGTACGACTCCTGCATCTGGTCCGGGGTGAGGGAGTCGGCCAGCGGCGAGTCGCCGAACTGCTCCTTGTAGTGCTTGTACGCCTCGTCGCTCGACTCGTACGTGACCTTCTCGACGACCGGCATCTTCTTCAGATCGCTCTCGATCTGCTTCTTCTGCTCGGTCGTGACGGCGCCCTTGGCGCAGTTGGGGTCCGACTCGGCGTCGCTCTTGTTGCAGAGGAAGATCGAGACGTTGACCTTGTCGTACCAGTAGCCCTTCATCGTGCTGACCTGGTCGCGCAGCAGCAGCGAACCGCCGAACAGGGCCAGCGAGAGGGCGACGGAGACGACGACCGCGAAGGTCATCGTGAGATTGCGGCGGAGACCGACGCCGATCTCCGACAGGACGAACTGGGCGCGCATGGCGTCTACTCAGGCCTTTCCATGGACAGGTGCTCGGAGCCGGTCAGTGCTGGTAGCCGTAGACGCCACGTGCCTGGTCGCGGACGAGGCGGCCCTTCTCCAGCTCGATGACGCGCTTGCGCATCTGGTCCACGATGTTCTGGTCGTGGGTCGCCATCACGACGGTGGTGCCGGTCCGGTTGATGCGGTCGAGGAGCTTCATGATCCCGACGGAGGTCTGCGGGTCGAGGTTGCCCGTGGGCTCGTCGGCGATCAGCAGCTTGGGCCGGTTGACGAAGGCCCGCGCGATCGCGACGCGCTGCTGCTCACCACCGGAGAGCTCACCCGGCATCCGCTCCTCCTTGCCGCCGAGCCCTACGAGGTCGAGCACCTGCGGCACGGACTTGCGGATCTCACCGCGTGACTTGCCGATGACCTCCTGCGCGAACGCGACGTTCTCGGCGACCGTCTTGTTCGGCAGCAGGCGGAAGTCCTGAAAGACGGTTCCCAGCTGGCGGCGCATCTGGGGCACCTTCCAGTTGGACAGCCGCGCGAGGTCCTTGCCCAGGACATGCACCTGTCCGTGGCTGGCGCGCTCCTCGCGCAGGACCAACCGCAGGAAGGTGGACTTTCCGGAGCCGGAGGAGCCGACCAGGAACACGAACTCACCACGCTCGACCTCGAGGGACACATCCCTCAGAGCGGGGCGGGTCTGCTTGGGGTAGACCTTGGAGACGTTGTCGAATCGGATCACGGATGCACCACGGGTCGCCGGGGGTAGGTGACCGTGACCATACGCGAACCTGGCGCCGGGGCGCAGTCGGCCTGCTCACTTGCTCTCCGGTTGCACTATTTGTCATGGAACGGAACGGGCTGAATCCGGCGTGCCGCGGGCAGGATCGGAGGAGCCGCGCCGAAATCCGCGGAAGCTGGCACAGTGGAGGAGGGAACTGCGGTCCACCGCGGACCGTTGTTCAGGTGAAGACACAGCAACATTCGACTGAGCAGACCCCGGCGGCAGACGACCAGCTCCGCGGGAGCGGCGCCGGTTCAGACGCAAGGAGGGCAAGCGCATGACCTACGACCGACTGGTGTGTGCGAACTGCGCTGCGCCTGTGAGCGAAGGCCGCTGCCCCGTCTGCCGGGCGAACCGGGAGCGGCTGCAGCAGGAGGGCCCGTTCGGAGGCCTCAACCCGATGGCGCTGATAGCGCTGCTGGCGGTGCTGATCGCAGCGGTGGCCCTGTTGGCGCACCAGACCGTGTAGTCCACAAGCCGGTCACCGCACGTAACCGCGCAGCCACTCTGAGGCGCCCACGTAGAACGGGCCTCCGATCACTTACAGAACGTAATGAAACACTGAGCGTCACCGCGGCGCGGACGTGTCAACGAGGCCAATGAGAAGGGCCCGGAGCCAGAAGCGCTCCGGGCCCTTGCCCATGCCGGGCGTCGTACGCGTACGGCGCCGCCGTTGATCAGACGGCGGCGCGACCGCCCACGAGGCGCGGCAGCAGGCGGAAGCCGATGCCACCGGCGATCATCGTGGCGGCACCGATCAGGAGGAAGGTGGTCTCGGCGGCACCGGTCTCGGCGAGCTCGCCCGAGTCCTTGGCCTGCTCGGAGCCGGTGTCCGTCAGCGCCTCCTTGCCCTCGTTCTGCTCGACGGGCTGAGAGCCGCCGTCGGGGTCGGTGTTGTCGTTGCCGCCACCGTTCCCGTTCCCGTTGCCGTTCCCGTTGCCATTGCCATTGCCGTTCCCGTTGCCGTTCCCGTTACCCGGGTCCGAGGGGTCCTCGGTGGGCTCGGTCGGCTCCTGGGTGGGCTCCGTGGGGTCCGTCGGCTCGACCGTGGGCTCGGTCGGGTCGGTGGGGTCGGTCGGGTCCGTCGGGTCCGTCGGGTCCTCGCCCGGGATACCGGTGTCGGAAGGCGCCGGGTCCTCCGGCTCGTCGGCCGCCGGCACGTTCACGTCGACACCGACGCCGCTGTCGTCGGCCTTCGCGTCGACGCCCACGACACCCAGGTCGACACCGACGTCAAGGGCCGAAGCGGCACCGGCGGCGGTCAGCGAAGCACCGGCGGCGATCACCGCACCGGCTGCTATCCGCGCCACGCGGATCCGCGTCTTCTTGGTCATCTGCCTGCTACCCCCAGTAGCTGATCGTCAATGGAGCAGCGCCCGGGGCAGCGGTGGGGCAACTCTCTTGAGTGGGCCCCCTGTTCACACGCGCCCCAGAGATACGCATGCCGCGCGTTAGCCTTCCCAGTTTTCACAGCAACGTCAAGGTCGTTGCGCACGCGATGCCGGATATGGGGTGACTTGACCGCCGTAAAGACATGTGAGTGTGATGTAAAAGGCAGACAATCAGGAACACAAAAGGCAACTGCCGCTCATTGAGCGGCAGTTGCCTTGTCGACAAACCGGCAGGTTATTTCTCCTGCTGCTTGCGCCAGCGAATTCCGGCCTCGAGGAACCCCTCGATCTCGCCATTGAAGACGGCCTCGGGGTTGCCCACTTCGTGCTCCGTCCGCAGGTCCTTGACCATCTGGTACGGGTGGAGGACGTACGAACGCATCTGGTTGCCCCAGGAATTGCCGCCGTCGCCCTTGAGGGCGTCCATCTTGGCCTGCTCCTCCTGGCGGCGCCGCTCGAGCAGCTTCGCCTGCAGGACGTTCATGGCCGTGGCCTTGTTCTGGATCTGCGAGCGCTCGTTCTGGCAGGAGACGACAATGCCGGTCGGAAGGTGCGTGATGCGCACCGCGGAGTCGGTGGTGTTGACGCCCTGACCGCCGGGCCCGGAGGACCGGTAGACGTCGATCCGCAGCTCCGTCTCGTCGATCTCGACGTGGTCGGACTGCTCCACGACCGGGAGCACCTCGACACCGGCGAAGGACGTCTGGCGGCGGCCCTGGTTGTCGAAGGGCGAGATGCGGACGAGGCGGTGGGTGCCCTGCTCCACGGAGAGCGTTCCGTAGGCGTACGGCGCCTGGACGGCGAAGGTGGTCGACTTGATGCCGGCCTCTTCGGCGTACGACGTCTCGTAGACCTCGGTCTTGTAGCCCTTCTGCTCGGCCCAGCGCAGATACATGCGCTGCAGCTTCTCGGCGAAGTCGGCGGCGTCGACGCCGCCGGCCTCCGCGCGGATGTTCACGAGCGCCTCACGGGCGTCGTACTCACCCGAAAGGAGGGTCCGGACCTCCATCTCGTCCAGCGCCTTCCGGACGTCGGTGAGCTCCTGCTCGGCCTCCGCGCGGGTGTCGGGATCGTCCTCGGCCTCGGCGAGCTCGAAGAGCACGCCGAGGTCGTCGATCCGCCCGCGCAGGGCCTCCGCCTTGCGGACCTCGGCCTGCAGGTGGGAGAGCCGGCTGGTGATCTTCTGCGCCTCGTCGGGGTTGTCCCACAGGGACGGCGCGGCCGCCTGCTCCTCGAGCACGGCGATGTCTGCCCTCAGCTTGTCGAGGTCCAGGACGGCCTCGATCGACTCCATGGTCGAGGAGAGGGACTTGAGCTCTTCGGATACATCGACGACTGCCACGCCCTCCAGCGTAACGGCTGGCGCAACGTTCGCTTCCCCCTCCGGGGGGGTGCGCGTAACCACTGCGTGGTGCACGTCGTACGCTCAGTAGCCGCCTCCGGGTGCGCCCACCCACTGCGTGGTGCAAGCCATACGCAGGGTCACCCGCCGTCGTGGGTTGTGCCCACCCTCCCCCACTGCCTTAAGGGCGTGGGAGGTGCCCCCAGCCCTGCGGAACGCCTGCCCACAACGGTGACGGCGGGGCCACCGGCCGGTAGACGCCCGCGTGCCGCGACCACCACCGGCAGAGGCGCCCACCCGCACGCCCCCGTCAGGGACTGGCAGGCGCCGAGGTCTCCGTGTCCTGGGGTGTCGCCCCCGCGTCGCCCCCCGACGTGGCCAGCCACGCCCCGACGCCCACCGCGGCCGCCAACACCACCCCGGCGACCCCCAGCGTGATCCGCCGCCGCCGCGCAGCGGCCCGGTGCCGGGCGGACCCGGGCCGCGGCACACCCGCCGCCCGCGGAGCCCGCGCCGTCCCCCGGGCTCCTCCGGCGAGCTCGTCGGGCGCCGGGACCCGCATGCTCGTGTGCGTGTCCCGGTTCGAGTCGGGCGCAGCCCCCCGCACCAGCGGCACGGCGCCCCGCCGGGCGTCCCCGCGGGCCGGGGCCGGCGCCGGATCGTCGTACGCCGGCCCGGGAGGCGCCGCCGCGGCCGCTTCGTCCTCCGGCTCCTCGTCCGGCTCGTCCACATCCAGCGGCGGCATCCCGGCGAGCAGCGGCAGCTGCTGCCGGAGCCGGGCCCCGAGCTCGGAGGCCCGCAGCCGCGAGGCCGGAGCCTTGGCCAGACACTGCACGAGCAGCTGCCACAGCTCGTCCGGGATGCCCGGCAGCGGCACGACCGTCTCGGTGACGTGCCGGCGCAGCACCGCCCCGGGGTGCCCGCCGCCGAAGGGCGTGAACCCGGCCAGCAGCTCGTACAGCACGGTGGCCAGGGCGTAGATGTCCACGGAGGCCGTCGGCGGCAGGCCCTCGATGATCTCCGGCGCGAGATAGTCGGGGGTGCCGATGATCTTCGTCGCGCGGGTGCGCCGGGGCGTGTCGATGAGTTTGGCCACACCGAAGTCGGTGAGCAGCGCGGGATGCGAGCCGCCGGGACCGAGCGGCCCCTGCATGTCCAGCAGGACGTTCTCCGGCTTCACGTCGCGGTGCACGATGCCGGCGGCGTGCGCGGCCGCGAGTCCGTCCGCCACGTCGGCGACGACGGCGACAGCGGCCTCGGGGGCGAGCCGCCGTTCGCGCTCGAGCCGGGTCCGCAGATCCGTACCGCGTACGAGATCCATGACCAGCGCGAGGTCGTTGCCGTCGACGACCAGGTCGCGCACACCGACCACATTCGGGTGGTCGAGGCCGAGCAGCGCGGTGCGCTCCTGGACGAAGCGTCCGACCAGCTCCTGGTCGGACGCGAGGTCCTCGCGCAGCAGCTTGATGGCGACGGGCCCCTCGGGGCCCTCACCCAGCCACACCGTGCCGGCGCTGCCGCGTCCCAGGATCTGGTGGGCGGTGTACCGGCTGCCGATCTTCCGTGCCAAGACTGCTCCTACGGACGCGTGTCGGCGACACTGTGCTCTCCCGGGCCGGGCGCATCAGTGGCTGCCACCGCGGCCTCCTGGCCCGGCCTCAGCCGATAAAACTACGCGTCCGCGGAGCCAACCTTCACTTCCGCGGAGGAAATCACCCTGCAGATGTCGATAAATCCCCAGAGTCACCCGGAGCCGGAGCCCGATCCGCCGCCGAGTTGCCCGAACCAGTCCGTGACCGTGTTGAACCAGTCCGTCAGCTGATCCCAGTAGCCCTTGGTCGTGCCGATCCACTCCTGGAGGGGGCTCAGCTCCCAGATGAGCCAGCCCGCCACGAACAGGATGACGATCGTGAACAGGCACCCCTTGAGGCAGCCGAGGCCCGGGATCCTCATCGGGTTGGCGCTGCGCTGCCTCGGCTGCCGGGGCTCGGGCTCCGGCCGGGGTGCCTGCCGCGGCGGCTCCGCATAGCGCTGGGGCTGCGGCTGGGGGGCGGGCGCGGGGGCGTACCGCTGCGGCTGCTGTCGCTGCGGCGCGTACGGCTGAGGCTGCTGCTGCGGTTGCGGTTGCGGCCGCTGCTGCTGGGGGCTCGGCTGCGGGCGCGCGACCTGGCGCTGAGGCCGGCGCCGCAGCGGGTCCTGGTTCGGGTCCAGGTACTGGATCTGCGTCTGTTCGTTGCGGTCGCGGGCCGCGCGCAGCTGGTTCTGCCAGGGGTGCGGTTCCTCGGGCGCCCCGCCGGAGGGGTGCTGTGCGCCGGGCCGGTTCTGCGGCATCGGCGGCATGACGGCGGTCGGATCGGGCGCGCCGCGGTTCGGCAGGACCGCGGTCGGGTCGGCGGCGCCGGAACCGGCGGTGTGCGGCATGACACTGGTCGCGGCGTTCGGGTCGTACGCACCCAGGTTCGCCCCCGCGCCCGCTCCGTGGGGCAGCACCTGCGTGGGGTCTGCGGCGCCCGGGATCCCGGGGACCGCGGCGGGGGACGGGTCCGGCGCGAGCAGGGCGCCGACGCCCTCCGCGGCCGCGATCTGCATCGCGTTCGCGTGCACGCCCACGCCCTCGGCGACGACGCGCAGTCCGCGCGCGAGGTTCTCGGCGCTGGGGCGTTCGTCCGGGTTCTTGCGCAGGCAGCGCTCTATGACGGTCCACAGGGGGTCGGGCACCGTGGACGGGCGGCGCGGCTCCGCGCTGAGGTGCTGGTGGAGCACCTCGAGAGCCGAGGTGCCGGCGAACGGCGGACGCCCGGTGACCAGCTCGTACAGCATGATCCCCGCGCCGTAGACGTCGACGGCGGAGGTCTGCGGGCGGCCCTCGGCGGACTCCGGCGCGACGTACGCGGGCGTGCCGACGAACTCGTGTGTGCGGGTCAGGCCCGGCGAGTCCGCGAGGCGTGCGATGCCGAAGTCGGTCAGCATCGGGTGCATCTGGCCGCCCTCCTGCTTCAGCAGGACGTTGGCGGGCTTGAGGTCCCGGTGCACCACGCCGTCGGCGTGGCTCGCGGCCAGCGCGTCGGCGACCTGGGCGGTCAGCAGGGCGGCGGCGACGGGGCTGAACGGCCCGTTCTCGCGCAGATAGCGGTGCAGGTCCGGGCCGTCGACCAGGTCCATGACCAGGGCGAGCAGATCGCCCTCCACGACGAGGTCGCGCACCCGCACGATGTTGGGGTGCGTGAGCCGCAGGAGTACGGATCGCTCGCGCAGGAAGCGCATCACGACGTCCGCGTCGTTGGCGAGCTCCTCCTTGAGGACCTTGATCGCCACAGTCTCGCCGGGCTGGCCCGGCACGGCCGCTTCCGCGCCCGCGGTCTCCCTCTGGCGGGCTCGCCAGACGGTGCCCGTGGCGCCGCGTCCGAGCGGCTCCTCGAGCAGGTACTTGCTGCCTACCGGCCGCACGTCATGCGCTCCCTGCTTGTTTCTTGCCCTGGCTGGTCTGTTGCTCGCACTGGTGTGCTTGCTTCTGCCTGCTGTGCTTGGTTTGTGTTTCGTCCGCTTGCTCTGCTGGACTTGACTGCGCCTGCTGTCCGGCCGCCGTGACGGCTTCCGGAGGGTTCGGCGGTTGTCAGCGCCTGTCAGCGGTTCCCGGCAGTTCCCTGCGGAGCCGCCGTATCTCGTGGACCTCGCGGCCCGGTGGTCCCGGTGGCCGTGACCGTCCCGATGTTCCGAACCACTGTAGTGGGAGCAAGCGGACCTCCGGCCTGTCGACTTCCTGTGTGATCCTCCCCGAGACACGTCCGTTCGTGGTGGGGAAAGACGCGCTGCCGGGGGTGTTGGTTGCCGGTTTCACATCGGTACCGCGTCGCTGCTCGCGTTCCGCGGACGGTCCCAACCGGACAGCGGCATCGCGCAGGGCGGGTACTTTTGCGGGCAGAGCCGACCAATCAAGATCACTTACGGGTGGTCGCCGGGCGTGTTGTCAGCGGCAGGTGCGAGGATGCCTCCCGTACTGGCCGACGTGCCCGTGTGCGGTGGGGGGAATCACAGCGCAACCCCGTGCCGGGTGCCCGCAGAAGGGACTGCTGACGGCGATGCAGATCCGGCTGACCGTCCTGGGGCCGCGACCCGAACCGACGGGCCGCGCGGCCGTGTGCGACGTGCTGGTCACCGCGCCGGCCGGGACCGCGCTCGCAGCGGTCGCCTCGGGCCTGGCGGCGGCGGTCGCGGGCGGCGACGGTCCCGCGGTGCTGTACGCGGGCGCGGAGCGGCTCGACGCGCAGCGCTGCACGCTGGGCGAACCGCCCCTGGTCGACGGTGCCGTGCTCGCGCTGGGCGCTCCCGCCGATCCCGGCCCCGACCTGGAGGGCGCCACGGCCCAGCTGCACGTCGTCGCGGGCCCCGACGCGGGCGGCGTCCATCTGCTGCACGGCGGGCGGATCGACATCGGCCGCTCGGCGGACGCCGACGTACCGCTGGACGACCCGGACGTGTCGCGGCTGCACTGCGCCGTGACGGTCGCCCCGGACGGCGGGATCTCCGTCACGGATCTCGGCTCCACGAACGGCACGACGGTGAACGGCACGCCGATAGGCGACCGCCCTGTCCGCCTCCAGCCCGGGGCCCTGCTGCGCCTCGGTGAATCCGCCCTCCGGCTGGCACCGACGGGGGACGCGGCGGCCACGCTGCCGACGGCGCCGGACGGCGAGGGCCACCTGCGCGTGCTGTGCCCCGCCGGAGCGGCGCAGGGCGACGACCCCGACGCGGCACACGCGCGCGTGGCCGACGGTCATCCGGCTCAGGTTCCCGCCGCGGGCCGGGGCGGGCCAGGACCCTCCGGCGAGACGCACCATGCGTACGGCATGGGGACGCCGGACCGGGACACGGGGGCGGGCGACGGCGGGCGAGCCACGTACGGAGAGGGACCGGCCGGAGCCTGGACCCGCGCGGACGTCGGCCCTCACGAGACGTATGCGGCGGGGAGCGGTGACCCCGGGGCGGACCGCGGTGGCCGGCGGCAGAGCGGTCCGGCGGAGTCCGCAGCAGGCGCGGCCGCCCGGCACGAGAGCGCGTTCGGGCATACGGACACGGGGGCCGGGCGAGACGGCGTCCTCGGCCCGGCCGCAAGCGTCGGCGAGGGCACGGATCCGGAGGCGGAGCTGCTGCCCGACGAGCGCACGCGTATGGGCACCCCCGCCCGCGGCACGACGGTGCCGCGGAGCCTGCGTCGCCGCGGAGGCCTCACGGCCTGGGCCCGACGGCTGGCGCGCGGCAGGGACGATCACGGCGAGGCCGCCCCGGCCCGCGCGGACGGGGCGTCGCCGCAGGAGCGGACACCGGTGGGCGCCACCGCACCCGAGCCCTGGCCGGACCCGGCGGCGCTGCTGCTCACGGCCCTCGGCCCCGGGCCGCGACTGTGGGAGCGCGGGCCGGACCACCCGGAGGCGCTGGTGGTGCGTCTCGGCACCGCCGACCGGCCGGCTCCGAGTGGCGCGGGCCTGCTGCCCGCGGTGCCCGTGACCGTCGGGTTGCGGGAGTCCGGCGCGCTCGGCCTGGCGGGCCCGCGCGAGCGGCTGGCCGGACTCGCCCGGTCCGTGATCGCGCAGCTCACCGCGTTGCACTCGCCCGACGTGGTCGAGATCGTGCTGATCAGCACGGACCGCGCGCGCCCCGTGCAGGACCGCACCGCCGAGTGGTCCTGGCTCGGCTGGCTCCCCCATCTGCGTCCCGGCCACGGCCAGGACTGCCGTCTGCTCCTCGCCTACGACCGCGAGCAGGCCGCCGCCCGTACGGGCGAGCTCCTCCGGCGCCTGGACGATCACCTGCGCGAACAGAAGCTCGCGGGTCCGCCCGGCGCGGGACACCCTGCGCGGGAGGGCACGCCGTCCTGGGCGGCCGGGAGGGAGAATCCCGGCTGGTCGGACGGTAGGGGTGAGGCCCTCGCCCGCGAAGGGGAACGCCTGGGCGGCGTCCCGTCGGGTTCATCCGGCACCGGGGCTGACGGCCGTCGGCCCGGCCGCGATCACGGATACGACGCCCACGACGGGCACGGCGATCACGCCGGACGCGGGCAGTGGGCGTACGGGCACGACACCGGCGGGCCGGGCCACGGCCACACGGCGTACGGGCACGCGCCCCACACCGACGGGCGCCTGCCGCGCGACGGCGGGCCGGGACGGCCGGCGGCCGCAGACGGGTCTGCCCGGTATGCCGCCGGAGGTGCACGAGGTGCACGTCCCGGGCCGTACACGGTGGTCGTGGTGGACGGGGACCCGGGCTCGGCCGGCCTGCGGGAGGCCGTGAGCCGGCTCGCCGAGCAGGGCGCCGCCGCGGGCATCCACGTCGTGTGCCTCGCCGAGACCCCTGCCGCATCGCCCGCCTCACCGCTCGCGGAGACGTACGAGGCCGCCTGTGCCGAGTCCCCGGCCTTCCGTGCCTGCGGGGCCGCGGCGCTGCTCAGCGGCGACGTGGCCACGGCCCTGCGGCTGCTGCGCACGGTCCGCGGAGAGATCGCCGGGCACGGCACGGTGGCTGCGGTCGACGCGGTGTCGGCGGCCTGGATCGAGCGGTTCGCACGGGCGTTGGCGCCGTTGCGGATGGACGGCGCACCGGGCGAGCGGCACGCGCGCGTGTCCGCTCCCCTGCCCCAAGCGGCCCGGCTGCTGGACGAGTTGGGACTCGCACGGGCCACCCCGGCCTCGCTCATGGCGCGTTGGGCGGCCGCGGGCGACAGTCCGGAGGCCCTCGGCGGCCGTGCCTGGCCGGTGCTGGGTGCCGGGCCGCGGGGCCCGGTCTGCGTGGACCTCGCGGCCGAAGGCCCGCACATGCTGATCGACGGCCCGCCGGGCGCCGGAAGGACGGAGTTGCTGCGCTCGGTGGCCGCGTCGCTGGCCGCCGCGGAGCGGCCCGACCGCCTCGCCCTCGTCCTGATCGACGGCCGCGACGCCGGGGCGGGGAGCAGCGGGCCCGCCACCACGGGCGGCGGCGGCACGGGGACCGCCGGGCGCGGCGACGGTCTGCGGGTCTGTACGGACCTGCCGCATGTCACGACGTATCTGACGGCCAACGACCCCGTCCGTATGCGGGAGTTCGCACAGTCGCTGACGGCCGAGCTGAAGCGCCGCGCCGAGCTGCTGGGGCGGCTCGGCTTCACCGACTGGCACACGCAGCGCGAGGTGTCCGGCCGGATGGTGGCGCAGCGGTCGGCCGCGGGAGTCCGGTCGCCCGGGCGGCCGGAGGCCCCTGCGGCGCCGCGGGCGACGGCCGGAGCCTCCTTCGCGCCCCATGCGTCATCCGCGTTCTCCGAGACGTCGGCGTCCTCCGGGATGTCCGCACAGCACTCGTCCCCGCTGCACTCCTCCCCGCAGCCCGGCGCGCACATCTCCGGCACCGGGGCGCACGGCGACCAGGCGTCCGCTGCCCAGACACCCGGCACACCGCCTCCGGGTACGCAGGCGGCCCCGCAGGCGTCCGGAGATCTGGACGCTCCGCCGAGCTCGACACTGCGGCTGCGGCCGGCAGGGCGCCGGGAGCGTCCCGAGCCGGGGCCGCCGCTGCCCCGGCTCGTCGTCATCGTGGACGACGTCGACGCGCTGCTGGCCCCGGCCCTCGGGTCGCCCGGACGCCCCGCGGCCGGCTCGGTCGTACGCGCGCTGGAGGCCGTCGCACGGGACGGCGAGCGGCTCGGCGTACACCTCGTGGCGGCCACCGCGAGCGCGGCCCGTACGGCGGAGACGGAGCTCGGGCGGTCGGCGACGCTGCGGATCGTGCTGGAGGCGCCGTCGGGCGGGGCCGATGATCCCGCGCCGGGTCGCGGGACCCTGCGGACCGCCGACGGGCGGACGACACCGTTCCAGGCGGGGCGGGTCACGGGGCGCATTCCCCGGACCGGGACGCTGCGTCCCACGGTCGTGGCGCTGGACTGGGAGCGGATGGGGGACCCGCCGGCCCGGCGGCCCGTGCGGGAGCTGGGGAACGGGCCGACGGACCTGGCGCTGCTGGCCAGTGCACTGGAGCGCGCCGCGCGCTCGGTGGAAGCCGCCGAGGTGCCCTCCCTGCTGTGAGGGATGTGTGAGGGCGTTCGAGGGCATGTGAGGAGGTGCGCGGACGCCTCTCCCGACACATCCGCGTGGACGTCACGACCCCGTCACGATCGCCCGCACGACCGTGTAGGCGCTCTTGCCGGGCCTGAGCGGGCGGGCTAGACCAGAGCGCACGGGACAGGTCTCGCAAGCACTCGCGATGGCGCGAGGGAAGAGAACGGGGCAGTGATGCACAGCACTCTTCGTCAGCGGAAGGCGCACCGTACGCGTACGACAAGCAGGGCCGCACAGACCACAGCAGCCGTCCTCGCGGGCGCGCTCGCGCTCACTCTCACCGCGTGCGGCGGTGACGGCGGCAAGGACAAGAAGGCCACCGGCGGCTCCACCCAGGAGACCGGCTCCACCGTCACGCTCCCCAAGCTGAGCGGCGAATCCCTCTCGGTCGCCGCCGTGTGGACCGGCGCCGAGCAGGCCAACTTCAAAAAGGTCCTCGCGGAGTTCGAGAAGCGCACGGGCGCCAAGGTCACGTTCGTACCCGCCCAGGACCCGATCATCAACTTCATCGGTTCGAAGGTGGCGGGCGGTGCGCCGCCGGACATCGCGATGCTGCCGCAGCCCGGCGCCATCAAGCAGGCCGTCGACAAGGGCTGGGCCAAGCCCCTGAAGGCCGAGGCGCTGAAGGAGCTCGGCGAGAACTACTCGCAGGGCTGGCAGGACATCGGCAAGGTCGACGGCAAGCAGTACGGCGTCTATTACAAGGCCGCCAACAAGTCCCTGATCTGGTACAACGCCAAGGTCTTCGAGAACGCGGGAGCCTCCGAGCCGAAGACCTGGAAGGAACTGCTCAGCACCGCGCAGACGGTCTACGACTCGGGTGTCACACCGTTCTCGGTGGGCGGCGCGGAGGGCTGGACCCTCACCGACTGGTTCGAGAACATCTATCTCTCGCAGGCCGGCCCGGAGAAGTACGACCAGCTGGCCAAGCATGAGATCAAGTGGACGGACCCGTCCGTGAAGGACGCGCTGACCACGCTGGCCCAGGTCTGGGGCAAGAAGGACTATGTGGCGGGCGCCGCGAAGGGCGCGCTGCAGACGGACTTCCCGGCATCCGTGACGCAGGTCTTCACGGGCGGCGACCAGCCGAAGGCCGCCATGGTCTACGAGGGCGACTTCGCCCAGGTCAACATCGTGCAGGCCAAGGCGAAGGTCGGCACGGACGCGAAGGTGTTCCCGTTCCCGGCCGTGGGTGACAGCGCGCCCGTGGTCTCCGGCGGCGACGCGGCCGTGATCCTGAAGGACTCCAAGGCGGCGCAGGCGCTGGCCACCTTCCTGGCCTCCCCGGACGCGGCGACCATCCAGGCGAAGCTGGGCGGCTATCTCTCGCCGAACAAGAACGTGCAGAACTCGGCGTATCCGAACGCCGTGCAGCAGAAGATCGCCAAGGCCCTGATCGACTCGGGCGACGACTTCCGCTTCGACATGTCCGACCAGGCCCCGCAGGCCTTCGGCGGCACCCCCGGCAAGGGTGAGTGGAAGGCGCTGCAGGACTTCCTGAAGAACCCGACGGACATCGCGGGTACGCAGGCGACGCTGGAGGCGGACGCTGCGAAGGCGTACGGAGGCTGATCCGGCCATGTCGTCGGCAGCCGCGGGGGGCGTCGCCAAGAATCCGGCGACGCCGCCCGCTCCCCGTACGCGCAAGAGCGTGACCGGCACGCGCCGGACCGTGGCAGTTCTCTTCCTGCTGCCCGCCCTGGTGCTGCTGGGCGCGCTCGTGGTCTACCCGATCGGGTACTCGGTCGTGCGAAGTTTCTACGACCAGTCCGGCGACGGCTTCGCCGGATTCGACAACTACAAGGCCCTGTTCACCGACGACGGCATCCGCACCGCCCTGAAGAACAACATCATCTGGGTGGTGTTCGCGCCCACGATCGCCACGGCGCTCGGTCTGATCTTCGCGGTGCTGACCGAACGGGTGCGCTGGGGGACGGCGTTCAAGCTGGTCGTCTTCATGCCGATGGCGATCTCGATGCTGGCGGCGGGCATCATCTTCCGGCTGGTCTACGACCAGGACCCGGACAAGGGCTTGGCGAACGCGGTGTGGGTCGGCGTCCATGACACGTTCGCCGAGGCGTCTGCGTTCCCGAAGGCGCACCCGGGCCGCGAGTCGCCGCTCCAGTCCGCCGGGGGCGGCGCCTTCATCACCAAGGCGACCGTCCACACCGGCGAGACGGTCACCCTGCCCCTCGTCGGTGTCGCCCCCGACCAGATGCCGAGCGGCGCGAAGAACGCAAGTCCGCCGAAGGCCGAGCCGGGGAAGATCACCGGCACGACCTGGCAGGACTTCACGCGCGGCAAGGGCGTCGGCAAGCTGAACGGCGTCGACGCCTCCGAGCTGGGGTACGCCGGCATGAAGATCGAGGCGGTCAAGGACGGCAAGGTCGTGGCGTCCACGAAGGCCGCCGACGACGGCACGTTCACCCTGCCGGCCTCGGCCGACGGGGCCCGACTGCGGCTTCCGGCGAGCAACTTCAAGGAGCCGTACAACGGCCTGGACTGGCTCGGCCCGTCGCTGGTGACGCCGGCCATCATCGGGTCGTACATCTGGATGTGGGCCGGTTTCGCGATGGTCCTGATCGCGGCGGGGCTGGCCGGAGTCCCGCGTGAACTGCTGGAGGCGGCGCGGGTGGACGGCGCGAGCGAGTGGCAGGTGTTCCGCCGGATCACGGTGCCGCTGCTCGCGCCCGTGCTCGCGGTCGTCCTCGTCACACTGATGATCAACGTCCTGAAGATCTTCGACCTGGTCTTCATCATCCCGCCGGGCTCCTCGCAGGACGATGCGAACGTGCTGGCGCTGCAGCTGTACCGCTCGGCGTTCAACGACGACCAGCCCGGCGTCGCGAGCGCCATCGCGGTGTTGCTGCTGCTGCTCGTCGTACCGGTGATGCTGTTCAACATTCGGCGGCTGAGGCGGGAGGCAAGGCGATGAGCTCGACCTCGGCAGACGTCGTGAAGGCACAGCGGTCGCTCGGTTCGCGGATCGGGGAAGTCCTGAGCGGCAGCCTCGTCCGTGTCTTCCTGATCGTGGTCGGCCTCTTCTGGCTCGTGCCGACGATCGGGCTGCTGCTGTCCTCGCTGCGCACCCCGGCGGACATGAGCAGCAGCGGCTGGTGGAAGGTGCTCTCGCAGCCGTCCCAGATCACCTTCGACAGCTACCGGCGGCTGCTGGAGAACGACACGATCACAAGTTCGTTGCTCAACACCATCTGGATCACGGTCCCGGCGACCCTGCTGGTCGTGGTGATCGGCTCGCTCGCGGGCTACGCCTTCGCCTGGATGGAGTTCCCCGGCCGGGACTGGTGGTTCCTGCTGGTGGTGGGCCTGCTGGTGGTGCCGGTCCAGGTCGCGCTGCTGCCGATCGCCGAGCTCTTCGGCGACATCGGGATCTTCGGCTCCATCATCGGCGTGATCCTCTTCC
The DNA here is from genome assembly GCF_053594815.1 of Streptomyces sp. NPDC002577. Taxonomy (NCBI): domain Bacteria; kingdom Bacillati; phylum Actinomycetota; class Actinomycetes; order Kitasatosporales; family Streptomycetaceae; genus Streptomyces; species Streptomyces sp. NPDC002577. The sequence continues at coordinate 21,222 of NZ_JBSFWK010000063.1, forward strand.
ATGTGGGGTTCGGGCTGCCGTTCGCCGTGTTCCTGCTGCGGAACTTCTTTGCGGAGATCCCACGGGAGCTGCTGGAGGCGGCGCGCCTGGACGGCGCGGGCGAACTGCGTCTGTTCGTCCGCGTCGTGATGCCGCTCGGCGGCCCCGCGATCGCCTCGCTCGGGATCTTCCAGTTCCTGTGGGTGTGGAACGACATGCTGGTCGCGCTGATCTTCGCCGACTCCGGCAGCCAGCCGATCACGGTCGCGCTGCAGACGCAGGTACGGCAGTTCGGCAACAACATCGACGTGCTGGCGCCCGGCGCCTTCATCTCGATGGTGATCCCGCTGGCGGTGTTCTTCGCGTTCCAGAAGCAGTTCGTTTCGGGGGTCATGGCCGGCGCCGTCAAGTAGCGCCGGACACCGGGTGATCGGGAGGGGCGGGCCGGCAGCACGGCCCGCCCCGGCCGCCTGCCCTCCCCCGCCGGCTGACGGCTGACGGCCGTCAGCCGCAATCCGATATCCCCCATATGCCACATCCCACGTAACCCGCTCAGTCCATCGCTCGTTTCCGGTCAATATGCCGTTGACGACCTATGGATGCGCCTTGCCCAGGTTCAGTGTGATCGTCCCCGTCCACAAGGTGCAGGCCTATCTGCACGAATGCCTTGAGTCCGTCCTGGAGCAGTCGTTCACGGACCTGGAACTGATCGCGGTCGACGACTGCTCCCCGGACGGCAGCGGCACGATCATCGACGAGTTCGCCGCCTCGGACCCGCGCGTGCAGGCCGTCCATCTGACGGAGAACGTGGGTCTCGGCCGGGCGCGCAACGCCGGTATGGAGCATGCGACCGGCGAGTATCTGATCTTCCTGGACAGCGACGACGTGCTCGCCCCCGACGCACTCCAGTCGGTCTCGGACCGGCTCAAGGCCACGGACGGTCCGGACGTTCTGGTCTTCGACTACGCGAGGACGTACTGGAACGGGGACACAGTCCGCAACCAGTTCGCGGCGGAGCTCACCGAGGAGGGCCCGCCCACCTTCCCCCTCGCGGACAGGCCGGGACTGCTGCGGGTCATGCACGTGGTGTGGAACAAGGCCTACCGCCGCGAATTCGTCGAGCGGGCGGGCTTCACCTTCGCGCCCGGCTACTACGAGGACGTCAGCTGGACCTATCCCGTGCTGCTGACCGCCGAATCGATCGCGGTGCTCGACCGGGTCTGCGTGTACTACCGGCAGCGCAGACAGGGTGCGATCACCTGCTCACCGGGCCGGCGGCACTTCGAGATCTTCGGCCAGTACGACCGCGTCTTCGCCTTTCTCGACGCGCACCCCGAACTGGCGCACTGGCGGCCCGCGGTCTTCGGGCGGATGCTCGACCACTTCACCACCGTGTTCCGGGCGCCAGGCCGGCTGCCGCGCGGCAGCCGCGCGGAGTTCCTGCGCCAGGCCCGCGCCTACAGCCGCCGCTACCGCTCCCCCGGGACCCCCGCCGCGGGGCGCTCCCGGATCCGGCACGCCCTGGTACGCCTGGGCGCGCATCGCACCTTCCGGGCGCTGTGGGCCCTGAGCGCCGTTCATCGCCGCTGCCGCCGTCTCTCGGCCGTCCTGTACCGGGTGCTCAGAGCCGGGGCGCTGCGGCTCCACTACCGCGTCCAGCTGTGCCTGCCGCTGCACGAGGACCACGCGGTGTTCTCCGCCTACTGGGGCCGCGGCTACAGCTGCAACCCAGCGGCGATCGAGGAGAAGGCCCGCGACATGGTGCCCGGCATCCGCACCTCCTGGATCGCGTACCCGGCACACCACAGCACCGTCCCCACGGCCGCCCGCCGCATCACCCCGGGAACGGCCGCGTACTGGACCGCCCTCGCCCGCTCCAAGTACCTCGTCAACAACGTCAATTTCGCCCGCAGGCTGGTCAAGCGCCGCGGCCAGGTGTTCGTACAGACGCAGCACGGCACTCCGCTCAAGCACATGGGTCTCGATCTGCAGGACCGCCCGGCCGCCGCCCGCGGCATGGACTTCGGGCAGCTGATGGCCAACGCCGACAAGTGGGACTACCTCGTGTCCGCCAACCGGCACTCCTCGCTCGTCTGGGAGCGTGTCTTCCCCTCCGGTTACACCACGCTCGAGTACGGCTATCCGCGCAACGACGTCTACCAGCGCGCGACCTCCGAGGACGTGGCCCGGATCCGCGAGACCCTCGGAATCCCCCGCGACTCCGTCGCGATCCTGTACGCGCCCACCCACCGGGACTACTGCCGCACCCAGCGCCACTCACTCGACCTGGAGCGTCTGCTGCGCACCCTCGGCCCCAGCTTCACGGTGCTGACCCGTGCCCACTACTTCTACGACAACCCCCTCGTGGGCAGGGGTTCGTCCCTGCTGATCGACGTCTCGGACCACCCGCGCATCGAATCCCTGTGCCTGGCGAGCGACGTGCTGGTCACAGACTTCTCGTCGCTGGTGTTCGACTACGCCAACCTGGACCGCCCGATCGTCGTGTACGCCGACGACTGGGAGGCCTACGAGGCGGCCCGCGGCACCTATGTCGATCTGAGGCAGTTCCCGCCCGGCGCGGTCGCGCAGAGCGAGGACGAGCTGATCGACGTCTTCGCCACCGGGGCATGGCGCAGCCCGCGCTCCGCCCAGCGGCGGGCCGCGTTCCGTGAGCGCTTCTGCGCGTACGACGACGGGCACGCCGCCGAACGGGTCGTTCGCCGTGTCTTCCTCGGCGAGACGGCGCACCTGCCGGCCTTCGTACCGCTGGCGGAGCGGCGGCCCGCGCCCTCGGCGGAGGCGCGCCGCACTCCCCTGGAGCTTCCGGCCACGCAGGAGGCAGAGGCCACGGCCTGATCGCGACGCCTCGGCCCCGCCACCGCGGTCAGCCCGTCAGGGCTCTGACCCGCTTGGCCGCCCGCTGGGCGATCGGGCGCAGGAGCCGCCGGGCCGTGCCCGGCCGCCAGCGCAACTGGAGGCGTCCGGCGTTGCAGCCCTCCGGTTCGACCGTGATGTGGTGGCCTCCCGGCCCCTGAAGTTCCAAGGACGGGAGATCCAGCGGGGCCAGCAGCACCCCGGTGTTGCCGAGCGTCCGGTCGGTGAGCTCGAGCACCGGGTGGCGTACGCCCTGGAAACCCCACACCGGCAGCGACGCACGGGCGAGATCCAGCCGGACCGAGCCCTCGAACACGCCGGGCCGCACCAGGTCCATCCGGAACCGAGCGGTCGTCCGCCGCCCCGCCGGGGAGAGATGAACGCTCGCGACCTGCGGAGCGAGCGGAAGCCGCCGCGCCGGATCGTACGTCCGGACGTCCAGGTCGACCGAGGCGCCCGGCCCCCGTGTGATCCGCACGATCTCGTGCCGGAAGAGCGCCCCGGGGAACGGGCAGGTACCCGGGTGGAGCCCTGACACGTCCAGTTCACGGCGCGCCGTCCCGGACGAGGGCAGGACTCCGCCCCAGTACGCGTGTCCGTCCTGGTCCGTGACGATCTCGCGCGGCGCGACCCGGTGCGCGACGTCCCGTGCGGCCTCCCTGGCCTCCTCGTACCGGCCGTCGCACAGCAGCCCGGCCACGACGCGTTCGGCGCGCGGCAGCCGGGCGAAGGCGCGGGGGGACAGCCGTTGCAGGTAGGGCACCGTCTCGGCGGCGAACTCCGCGATCCACTCCGGCTCGCGGTGCGGGAGATCCATCAGGTACATGCGAAAGTCGTGTTTGAGGAACTTGTACTCCTTCTCCTCCTTGAGCCTCTCGCTGCCGCCGTGCTCCGCGAGGAACGCGTCGACCAGCCGGGCGGCCTTGACCCGGTCCCGGACATTGCCGATCCGATGGCGCTGGTTCGAGATGGAGGCGCTGGACGCGGCGGCGCGGGGATCGATGTACCAGCGGTAGACGGGTTCGGTGATGATCGTGAAGGCGCGGGCGAGGGTGTACGCCTGGGCGGAGAAGAGCTGGTCCTCGTAGTGGATGCCCTCCGGGAAGCGCATGCCGTGCCGGTCCAGGAAGTCCTTGCGGTACATCTTGCTGGTCGACAGGTGCTCGAACAGCAGGCCCGGCTCGGCCTCGATCCCGGGAACGGTGCGCCGCCGGCCGACCAGATGCGGCATCCACAGGCCCCGACGGCCCGTGTCCACGCGGATGCGCTCCACCGCGCCCATCGCGAAGTCGATCTCCCGTTCCCGGTGAGCGGCCAGCAGCAGCGCACAGGCGTCCGGGGGCAGTTCGTCGTCGCTGTCGAGGAACATCAGACGGGGTGCGCGGGCGATGTCGATGGCCCGGTTGCGGGGAGCGCTGCATCCTCCGCTGTTCTCCTCGAGCCGCAGATACGTGATCCGGTCGTCCTTGGCGGCGAGTGCGCGGGCCACGTCCGGTGTGTCGTCGGTGGAGTGGTCGTCGCTGATGACGATCTCGATGTTCCGGTGGGTCTGGGCCCGTACGGAGGCGACGGCCCGCGGCAGCCGCTCGGCGTCGTTGTAGACGATGACGGTCACGGTCACATCAGGGGTCGTCATCAGCGGGCCGCCTCCTGCGGGGTGGGTGCGGGCGTGCGCCGCTCCAGGGGCACGACGGGTGACAGGCTCGTCTCGCCCTCGCCGAGAAAGACCCGGCGTACGACGCGCTCGGCGGCGCGCCCGTCGTCGTACTCGCAGAAGCGGCGGCGGAAGTCCCGGCGCTGTGTGGCGGCGGCCTCGTCGCACCACGCGCCGGTGGTCAGGATCCCGGCCAGTTCGCTCTCGGTGCGGGCGACCGGTCCCGGCGCCTCGGCCGGCAGGTCGAAGTAGACGCCGCGGATCCTGGTGTAGGTGTCCCAGTCGTCGGCGAAGACGACGATGGGGCGGTCGAGGTTGGCGTAGTCGAACATGATCGACGAGTAGTCGGTGATCAGTGCGTCGGCGGCGAGGGCCAGTTCCTCGACGGGGTCGTAGCCGGAGACGTCGAGGACGTGGGCGCGTACCTCCTCCGGAAGCGGGCTGTCGTAGAAGTAGTGGCCGCGGATCAGCAGGACGGTGTCCTCGCCCAGCCGCTCGGCGAGCGCCGCGAGGTCGATGCGCGGGGTCCAGCGGGATTCGTAGTCGCGATGGGTGGGCGCGTAGAGGAGTGCCCGCTGGCCGGGGCGGATGCCGAGCTTCGCACGGGCGGCCAGGACATCGTCGGCGGTGGCCCGGTAGAAGATGTCGTTGCGCGGATAGCCGTAGTCGAGCGAGACGTACTCCGACGGATAGGCGCGTTCCCACGTCTGAGTGGAGTGGCTGTTGGCGGAGAGGCTGTAGTCCCAGCGGTCCACACGTTCGAGGAGGGTACGGAAGTCCAGGCCCTGAGCGGCGGCGGGGAAGTCCCGCTGGTCCAGGCCCATGCGTTTGAGGGGGGTTCCGTGATGGGTCTGGAGATGGACCGAGCCCGGCCGCTTGGCCACCGCATTGGGGAAGTTGACGTTGTTGACGAGGTACTTGGCACGCGCCAGGACCTCACGGTAACGGGCGGTGCCCGGGACGACGTAGTCCGTGCCGGGCGGCAGCAGCGGTACGTAAGGGCGCTCGACGACCCATACCCGGCGGATCTCCGGGGCGCGTACGGCGAGTTCGGCGGCGATGGCGGCCGGGTTGCAGGAGACGCCACGGCCCCAGTACGCGGAGAAGACGGCCAGATCCTGATGGAGCGGGCGGTTCAGGGCCCGGCGGTAGCGGCGGCGGGCGCGCCAGTCGCCTGCCGTCCGCCGGTACTTCTTCGCCGTGGCCTCGAGGTCGTGCTGCCGCTCGCCCACGGCCTGCAGGAGCCGGTAGCGCAGCCGGGCGTTCCGCCCGAGCAGCTCGTGCCGAAAACCAGCGAGCCCGCCGGGGCGGCGGTGCCCCTCGGGCCGGAAGCGCCGGGTGTGCTCGGCCGCCCGGCGGAAGAACTCGGGCACGTGCTCGGCCGGGATCTCGTCCCGGCGGGCCAGCGCGGCCAGATAGTCGCCGACCATCCGGTCGTAGAGCAACGCCCGGGCGCCCGCGGGCGCCTGCCGGAGGGCCGGCAGCTGGTGCACCCGCTCGTACTGGTGGAGGACGGCGACGTGATCCCGGTCGGTGCCCGGCCGTGGCCGCTCGTCCCTGTCTCTGCGGTGCACGAGGGCGACACGGTCGTAGCAGGCGATGCGGTCGGCCAGCAGCGTCGTGGCGTACGAGAGGAACAGCTCGTCGTGGCCGTCGGCGGAGAACAGCTCGGTGTGGTCGGCGAAGAGCCGGGCGCTGATCAGCCGGTTGCCGAGGAGCGGGGCGACGGTGACGAGGGCGGGGCAGTCGGCCAGTGCGATGGGGGTGTGCCCGGCCTCGGCGAGGATCGCGGTGTCGCCGCCGGGGACGGACCCGTCCCACCAGTGGGCCTGGTGGTGGTCGAGGAGGACGACATCGGGCGCGGCGTCGAGGCCGCGGATCCAGCGGGCGAGGGCGTCCGTCGCGCCGGAGGGCAGCCAGTCGGCGCTGTGCAGGAACTGGAGATGGCGGCCGGTGGCCGCACGGGCTCCGGCCGCGCGGGCCGCGGCTGGTGATGTGCCGGCCGGGAGCGGGACCACGGTGACACGTGGATCGCGTGCCGCGAGGTCCTCGGCCACCGAGCGCGTGGAGGCGGCGTCGGCGGCGACGGTCACGACGATGTCGAGATCCGGGTGCGCCTGCGTGGAGACGCTCTCCAGGCAGGCACGGAACCGGCCGAGGGGGCCCCGGCCGGACACGATGACGCTGAGGTCGGTCATGACGGTCATGGCGGTCATACGGGAAGGCGTTCCTTGCGACGGGAGCGGTCTCGGCGGGCAGGGCGTGCGATATCGGCTGCGTTGGCCTGCGAACACCGTCACCGATTCGAGAATGCACGGGACGAAAAGTCCGCACGGCAGACTGGAAAAAGGTACAGCGCAGCCGGAGAAACCCGGCGAGCCGATAAACACACGTATGCCGAAAGGTGGATTGTTGCGCAGCAACTCGCACCGGACCTGTTGTTCCCCGGCTCACCCGAATGGCCCACAGCGGACGTAATCCACGGGGTGAACGCCTCGTTTCCCACCTGTCCTGCTTTTCCCGTCCCTGCGCAGGCCCGAGGGGTACCGCAGAGAGGATCCGATCCTTGCCTCGTCTGAGCGTCATCGTCCCCGTCTACAACGTCCAGGGCTATCTCGCCGAGTGCCTCGACTCCGTCCTCGGCCAGTCCTTCACCGACATCGAAGTCATCGCAGTCGACGACTGCTCGCCGGACCATTCCGGCACGATCCTCGACGAGTACGCAGCCCGGGACCCACGGATCCGGGTGATCCACCTTCCCGAGAACGGCGGGCTCGGCAGGGCCCGGAACACGGGCGTGGCCCAGGCGACCGGTGACTACCTGCTGTTCATCGACAGCGACGACACCTACCCACCGGGCTCGCTGCGCGCCATCACCGAACGGCTGGCGTTGACCGACGACCCCGATGTGCTGGTGTTCGACCACGCGCGGACGTCCTGGAAGGGCCGGGGCGGCAGAAGCACCACCCGGGATCTCCTCGAGTCCGCCGGCGCCGCGACATTCAACGTCTCCGAGCGCCCGGAATTCCTCCACCTCTTTCTGATCGCCTGCAACAAGGCGTTCCGCCGCGAGTTCTTCGTCCGGCACGGCTTCGCCTTCGCGCCCGGCCTGTACGAGGACGCCCCCGTCAGCTACCAGGTGATGATCCGCGCCGAACGCATCGCCTGCCTTCCCCGGGTGTGTTATGAATACCGGCGCCGCGAGGGCGCGATCACGCACACCCCGGGCCGCAGGCATTTCGACATCTTCGACCAGTACACCCGGCTTTTCGAGTACGTCGAACGCCATCCGGAGCTGCAGCCCATGCGCTCCGCGCTGTTCGAGCGGGCGATCAACCATTTTCTGGTGACCCTTCCGGTCACCGATCGCGTACATCCGGAGGACAGGCCCGCCTTCCACCGAAGCATCGCCGCGTTCTACCGGCGCCATGTCCCCACGGGTTTCACGCCGCCCGACGACAGTCTGCGCACCCAGTTCCGGCTCCTGGCGGCGCGGGCCCCGTACCCCGTCTTCAACGCCGTCGTGCAGGCAGGGGCCCGGCGCGCCGAGGCCGCCCGCGCGGTGCGGAAGTCCGCGGGTGCCAAGGTGCGGCGCGTCTCCTCGCGGATCGCACACACGCGTCCGCTCGATCCCCGGCTCGCCGTCTACGGGTCCTTCGGGCTCGGCGGTGCGTTCGCCGACCCGGCCGCCATCCACGCCAAGGCCGTCGAGCTGGCGCCCCACATCCGCGGGGTGTGGGTGGTGCGCCCGGGCGCCGAGGGGCACGTGCCGAAGGGGGCGGAGTACGTGGTGCTCGGATCCCGTGCGTACGACCGGGTGATGGCCCGCGCGACGTACTTCTTCAACAACCGGAACTGGCCCTACGCCCTGGGCAAGCGGCCCGGCACGGTCCATGTGCAGACCCATCAGGGCACCCCGCTCAAGCACATGGGCACCGACCTGCTCGCACGGCCCGAGGTCGTGCCGGGCAACCGGGTGCCGGCCATGCTGCGCCGGTCCGACCACTGGGACTACAGCCTGGTCGCCGGCCGGTATGCACAGCGGATCTGGGACCGCGCCTACCCCTGCCGCTTCACCTCCCTGCCGACGGGCAGCCCGCGCAACGACGCCCTGGTGCGGCCGGCTCCCCTGCGCGCCGTGGACGTCCGCCGGCGGCTCGGCATCCCGTCCGGCACCACCGTGGTCCTCTACGCCCCGACCCAGCGGGACTACCGCAGGCGCTACGTGCCGCGCGTGGACCTCGAAGCCCTCGCTCGCGGGCTCGGCTCCGCCTTCACCCTGCTGGTGCGCCTGCACCCCACGTACCAGCGGGATCCCGCGCGCGAGCGCGAACTGCTCGACCTTCAGGAGCGCGGTCTCGTCATCGACGTGAGTCACGAACCGTCGGCCCCGAAGATCGAGGACCTCATGCTCGCCTCCCAGGTCCTCGTCACGGACTACTCGTCCCTGCTGTTCGACTACGCCCTCCTGGACCGCCCGGTCGTCGTCCACGCCGACGACTGGGAGACGTACCAGGCGACCCGCGGCATGTACTTCGACGTACGGGAGCAGCCGCCCGGCCATGTGACCACGTCCACGGGGCAGTTGACCGACCTGCTGGCCTCCGGCGCCTGGCGTGACGACGACACCGCCGTGGACCGTGCCGCCTTCCGTGCCCGCTTCTGCGACTACGAGGACGGGCGCGCCGCCGAACGCGTCGTGCGCCACATCCTGCTGGGCGAGGACCTGCTCCCGTACGCGGCGTCCCGGGGGCCGGCCGGCCCTGGACGGCACACGTCCACCCTGTCGGCGGTCCGCTGACCGGAGGACGGCCCGGCGCAGCGCGTTCTGCCCGGCGCGCCCCTCCCCCGAACGCGCTCCCCCGGATGCCGCGCCTCGCGTAACCGGGCCACCGGCCCGCCGTTCATGCGTAGTACCCCGAGGCCGGCCAGGCATGAGAGGTCAGTCCCCCGGCCGTCAGGCTTCTCCGGCTGCTGGATGTGCGAATCACCACGGAAAGAGGCTGCTGTGCCACGCTTCACCGTCATCGTCCCGACCCATGGCGTACCGGGGCAGCTGTCCGACTGCCTCAGCTCGGTGCTCGACCAGACCTTCGGTGACTTCGAGCTGATCGCTGTCGTGTCGGAGCCCGACGGGGTATGCGCCCCGATCGTCGGCACATACGGAGACCGGGACTCCCGTGTGAGGACGGTGCACTCACCGGCCGACGGAGGACTGCCCGCCGCACGCAACGCCGGAATCGCCGCCGCCCAGGGCGAGTACCTGGTCTTTCTGGACGGTGACGACACCCTCGTACCGGACGCGCTGCGGACCGTCGGCATACGGCTGGACGCCACGGGGGATCCCGATCTGCTGGTCTTCGACCATGAGCGGGTGCACTGGCTGGGCGGTGGTCAGGGTCCCGTGCTCGAACACCTGCTGGCCGGCGCTCCGCAGGAGGCGTTCAGCCTGGCGCGGCACCGGGCCCTGCCCGATCCGCTGATCCCGGCGTGGAGCGCCGCCTACCGGCGCGACTTCGTCACCCGGCACGAACTGGCCTTCCCGCCCGGAATGTTCACGGACCGGGCATGGAGTGTGCTGGCCGCGCTGCACGCGGACCGGATCGCCGTTCTCGACCGTGTGTGCGTCCGGCACCTGGTGCGCCGCCAGGGCGCCAGGCCCTCCATCGCGGGCATCCACCATCTGGATCTGCTCGACCAGTTCGAGCGGGTGATGCAGCAGGCCGGTGAGCTGAAACCGCCGCCGGAGGTGCTCGACGCGGTGTTCCACCGGCTCGTCCAGGAGATCCTCAAGACGGCCGCCCATCCAGGACGGCTGCCTTCCGGTGCGCTGCGCCGGCGCTTCTTCGGCCGTGCCGCTCGTCTCTACCGGCTGCACAGGCCGAAGGACCTCCGGCTGCCCGGCGGCTCGCTCGGGGTGCAGCACAGGCTGCTGGCAGCCGGGGCGTACACCGCTTTTCACGCGATGCGCCGGATGCACCATTCGGGGACGCTGCCCACGGTGGCCAGGACCGGCCGGAAGCGCGGCGCCGGGAAGGAGGATCCCCACTCGCTCCTGTACCAGTCGTATCTCAAGCAGCCGGTCGACGAGAACCTCGCGGTCTTCTCCGCCTACTGGGGCCGCGGCTACGCATGCAACCCGGCGGCCGTCCACGCGGCGGCGGCCCGCCTCGCGCCCCACCTCGACCTGGTGTTCCTCGTCTCCGAGAAGTCCTTGCCGCACATGCCGGACGGCGTGGAGTGCGCCGTGATCGGGACGCCCCGGTACTGGGAGGTCATGGCCCGCGCCAAGTACGCGATCAACAACGTCAACTTCGAGCAGGCCGTGTGCAAGCGGCCCGGCACCGTGCACCTCCAGACGCAGCACGGCACCCCGCTCAAACGCATGGGTCTGGAGACCTCCGACTATCCGGCGGCCTCCTCGTCGGTCAGCAACCACCAGAACATGCTCCGCCGCGTGGCCCGCTGGGACTTCAATCTCTCGTCGAACCGGCACTCCACCGAGATCTGGGAGCGCGCGTTCCCGGGCCGTTACGAGACCCTCGAGTACGGTTATCCGCGCAACGACGCCTTCTACACCGCGACGCTCGACGACGTGCGGCGGGTACGGCGCCGGCTCGGCGTCCCCGACGACCGCGTGGCCGTGCTGTACGCCCCCACGTTCCGGGACTACCGCAGCAGCTTCGACGCCCGGCTCGACCTCGCGTCGTTCTGCGACGAGCTGGCTGACGAGTTCGTCGTCCTGCTGCGCGCCCACCACTCCCACGAGGGCCTGGACGTGTGCCGGGAGGCCATCGACTCGGGGAAGCTGATCGACCTGACCGGGCATCGTTCGCCCGAGGAGGTCTGCCTCGCCGCGGACGCCCTGATCACCGACTATTCGTCGATCATGTTCGACTACGCCAACCTGGACCGGCCGCTGGTGGTCTTCGCCCCCGACTGGGACGTGTACCGCGACACCCGGGGCGTGTACTTCGACCTCCTCACGGCGCCGCCGGGCCCTGCCGCCCGGGACCAGCGGGAGCTCACGGAGATCTTCCGCAGCGGAGAGTGGGCCGGTGAACGGTCGGCCCGGCTGCGCACCGCTTTCCGGGAGCGGTTCTGCGAGTTCGACGACGGCCGGGCCGCGGAGCGGGTGGTGCGCCGTGTCCTGCTGGGCGAGCCGCCCGAAGCCGTCCCGCCCGTCGTACCGCTGCACCAGCGCACCCCCGCGCCTTCGGCGGGGCCGGTCCCCGTACCGGTCCTGGGAGGTCCCGCTGTCCTGACTCCCCGCAACCCCGACCGGAAGGACCGAATTCTGCAATGAGGATTCCGCGCCAGATGGCCCTCAGCATCAACTACGGGCTCGACCAGTGGGTGCCCCCGGCCATCCGGGACGCCAGGTGGTTCATGCGTCCTGCGATGAAGGTCCTGTTCCGCGACCGGACGGACGACTTCGCCACGTTCAAGGACAAGGCATTCGGGCTCACCGCACAGGAGTTCTCCGATGTGTACCGTCGAGTGGCGCCCGTCGTCATCGACCGCGAGACCGACCTGAATCGCGCATGCACACAGCGGATCCGCAACGCCGTCGCCGGCACCACGGTGCTCGAGGCGGGTGCCGGCCGCGGCTATCTCTCGGGGCTGCTCAGCGAGCGGTTCGAGGTCACCGCGACGGACATCATCGTCTCCGACGAGGTGCGCGAGCGTTACCCTCGCGTCTCCTTCCAGGAGGCCAATGTCGAGTCGCTGCCGTTCGACGACGACTCGTTCGACACGGTGGTCTGCACCCACACCCTGGAGCATGTGCAGGACCTGCCCGCCGCCCTGCGTGAGCTGCGGCGCGTCGCCAGGCGGCGGCTGATCATCGTCGTGCCGCGGCAACGCCCTTACCGGCACAGCTTCGACCTGCACATCCACTTCTTCCCGTACGCCTGGTCGTTGCAGTCGCAGTTCGGATACCGGGCGGGTGCCCGGGTCGAGCTGCTCGGCGACTGGTTCTACGTCGAGGACAGCCCCTCGAGTCAGTGAGGCGATCATGACCGAACTCTCCGTCATCGTCCCCTGCTACAACGAGGACGAGGTGATCGGACGCTTCCACAGCGCCGCACTGAAGGAACTCGAGGGCCTCGGCATCGACTTCGAGATCTGCTACGTCGATGACGGGAGCCGGGACGCCACCCGTCTTCATCTGCGAGAGTTCGCCCGTCTCGACAAACGCGTGCGCTATCTGTCCTTCAGCCGCAACTTCGGCAAGGAGGCGGCGATCCTCGCCGGTCTGCGCACCTGCAGCGGCGACGCCGCGGTCCTGATGGACGCGGACCTCCAGCATCCGCCCTCGCTGATCGGCAAGATGCTGGAACTGCACCGGCAGGGTTACGACCAGGTGGTCGCGCAGCGGGACCGCGAGGGCGACGGGTTCGTGCGGACGCTGTTCAGCAAGGCGTACTACCGGCTGATGCGGCACTCCGCCGATGTCCAGCTCACCGACGGGCAGGGCGACTTCAGGCTGCTGTCCCGGCATGCGGTGCAGGCTGTGATCTCGCTCCCGGAGAGCAACCGCTTCTCCAAGGGCATCTTCTCCTGGATCGGCTTCGACACCGCCTCGTTCTCGTACAAGAACGTCGAGCGTGCGGCGGGCCGCTCCAAATGGGGCGGCCGGCGGCTGCTCAACTACGGCATCGACGGTCTGCTGTCCTTCAACAGCAGACCGCTCCGCCTGGTCATCCATCTCGGGATGTGGCTGTTCCTGGCGGCGCTCGGCCATACGGCGTGGATCTCCATCAGCACCCTGGTGACCGGTGTCCGCACGCCCGGCTACGCGACGCTGATCGCGGCCATCACCGGACTCAGCGGGATCCAGCTCGCGACGCTGGGTGTCATCGGGGAGTACGTGGGCCGTATCTACAGCGAGAGCAAGCACCGCCCGCACTATGTGCTGCGCGAGGCGAGCGACCTGCAGGTGCCGGCCGGTGTGCCGACGCCCGGCCGCCCGCGCAGGGAAGTGGGCAGGCCGAGGTGAGGACCCGTCCGGTCGTCAGGCAGTTCGCCGGCTTCGCCGTGATCGGTGTGGTGAACACGTCGGTGTACTGCGGGGTGTTCCGGCTGGCGAACGTCCGGCTCCACTACCTCGCGGCGTACGGGGTGAGCTTCGTCGCCACGGTCGCGGTGTCGTTCGTGCTGAACTGCTTGATCACCTATCGGGTCCGGCCGACCTTGCGCGGAGCCTTCCGGTTTCCCCTGTCGAGCCTGTTCAACCTGGTGGCCGCGGGTTCCACCCTGCAGCTGGGCGTCACCGTGTTCCACCTCAGCGAGGACCTCGCCGCACTGATCGGCGGGGTCCTCGTCACACCGCTGTCGTTCCTGCTGTCACGCTGGGCGCTGCTGCCGAAGGCGGCCCGCCGGGCGCGTCAGGGGAGCACCGACGACCGGGTGATGGTGTCGACCCGGTAGTAGCGCGCCGTGCAGGGCCGGACCCAGTCCCAGTAGGCCCCCAGCTGGAGCGGCTCCCGCAGCCCCTGGATGGGCAGCGGCTTGTACGGCAGGCTGGTGGCCCCAGCGGCCGCCTGCCGCCGCAGCGATGCGTCCTGCCGGTCCCACTGCGCGGCTCGCACCCGCATCTCCTTGCCCAGCCCGTACAACGGCGGGACCAGACCCGCCACGGCGACCGCGCAGACGGCCAGCGCGCAGACGGCCGCCAGCCCCGCCCTCCGCTTGCCGCCGCCGCCCCGGTTCGCCCGCGCCCGGACGGCCCGCCCGAGCAGCACCCCGTAGACCACGAACAGCAGGATGAACAGCAGCAGATAGTCGTTCCGGATCCGCACCGAGTAGGGGGTGTAGTCGCCGAAATACGTCACGATCGGGACGGTCGCGCCGTACCCCGACAGCAGGAACACGGCCCCGGACAGCGGCACGAGGAGCCTGGGGCGGACGGAGGCGAAGGCCGTGCAGCCCCCGCCGGCCGCGAGCAGCCCGATCAACACCCCGAGCGCGAGCGCCGCCACGTAACTCCAGGTCACCAGGACCTTGGCCAGGATCGCCACCCAGTAGTGCAGCGCGTCCCATACGGACTCGGCCCCGATGGGGGCCTTCCCGGCTCGTCGGCGCAGCCCAGGTGAGGTCAGGAGCACGGCCGTGCCGGCGGCGACACCCCCGAGCCCGCACAGCGCCCACGTGACGGCATACGAACGCACATGCCCGG
>NZ_JBSFWK010000063.1:36006-43336 GCF_053594815.1 Streptomyces sp. NPDC002577
CGCCGCCACCCGCTGCCCACGCCTACGCGCCGCAAGACCGCCCCACAACGCAGCACAGGCCAAAACCGGCGGCAACGTGTGCGACTCATTGGCCGCCGCGAAATAGAAGGTCTGATACGTGTTCTCGCTGCCGAGCAGGAAGAGCACCGTGACCGTGGCGGCCGCAAGCAGCGGCAGACCACGCGGCCCGCCGAACCCCATGACCCGCCAGATCCGCCGCGCCAGCGCCCACAGCACGGCCACGGTCACCACGGCACTCACAGCCGGAAAGAGCCGCAGACCGAGCACACCGAAAGCGCTGTACGCCTCCACGATCAGCGCGTTGAAGAGACGGCCGTTCTGGAAGTTGTAGAACTTGTCCACGACCGTGCCCGTGCCCTCATCGCGTACATACGACAGAAAGCACCACTCGTCGGCGCTCGGACGCACCTCGATCCCCAGCACACACGCCACACCGAGCAGCAGCAGCACGCACCCGGCCAACAACCCCACTCCACGCCCCAACAGGCGGGTGAAGCCCTCATCTCGGGCCTGCGGGACGGAACCCGGGAGCGTTTGCTGCGGGATCGATCCTCGTACGGATGTCCCGGCCGCCTGGGACACGGTCCGGCTCCTCGGAGCGGACTCGGCACTGTTCCGAGCCCTAACCACGAATCAGCCGCCTCAACCGACGGGCCGCAGCGCTGCGCAGCCGGATCGGGGCGGCGGACACGACCAGTCGGCCCTTCGCATCGGACCGCGCGACGACAGTGCAGGGCCGGCAGCGGATCCACCGGCGCCGGGGCGGCATCAGCCCGGCCCCGTCGGCCACCAGGGCCGTGCGCTCCACACCCGCCATACGAACCCGAAGGACAAGGGTGTGTTCGGACTTCCTTGCGGTCCAGGGGATTTCCACGTCGATCTCCGTCCCCACGCCGTCCGCCGGCCGACGGAGCGCGATACGGGTCCGGGCCGGCGCCTCGTCGACGGCGACCGAGGCGACTCTCTGACCGGCCAGCTCAGCGAGGTTCTCCAGGGAACTCAGCGCCCGCATCCGGAGGATGAGCGGCCCCCACCGCTTCCCCTCGGCGGCCAGTGAACGGATCTCCAGGCACTGTCCGGCGGCCCGCTGCGCGATCGTCCTCGTGACGTCGAAGACGCTGTCGGGGAGCGAGCGTTCCGGGTCGCGGAAGGCGGGGTAGTCCGCGTACACGCGATCGCCTCGCGCGGTGAAGGGCACGCGCCCCTTGTCGTCCTCGTGGGCGATGGCGGCCCGCAGCCCCGCCACGTCCCCCGCGCGCACGTGCGCGAGCCGCACCCGGCGACGTACCTCCAGCCGCCGTTCGACCGCCTCGTCGAAGTACCGCTCCAACAGCGCCCCCAGCCCCTCGACGACCTGTTTCTGCACGCTCTCCTGCAGATCGAGGAAGCCGGAGCGCAGCATCTCCTCGGCCTCGACGTGGAAGTGCCGCACGTTCATGTTGGTGCGGCAGGCGCTGCCCGGCTCGGTGAACCGCTCGGTGACGGCCATCGCGGCCCTCAGACCGCGCAGTCTCTCCAGCGGCGGGGACGACAGGGTGAGGTTGCTCAGGTCCTCCCTGCGGACCGAGAAGTAGTAGTCGTAGTCCGCGAGTACCGAGATACGGCGTGCGCGGAACAGCGCTTCGAGCGTGAACGGCTGGTCCTCGAGGATGCTCACGTCCTCCGGAAAGCGGAGACCGTGCTCCGCCACGAGGGAGCGGCGGAAGAGCTTGGTGTTGGACAGGGCCCAGCACAGGCGCCAGTCGCTGAGCGGCACCTCCGCCCGGGTTCTGGCGAACACGGCGTCGGCCACCTTCCTGCCGCCGACGCCCACCATCTTCACGTACACGACATCCGACGCGTTGGTGTCGGCGCTGTCCACCATCCGCTCCAGGGCCTCGGGGCCGAGGTGGTCGTCCGCACCGAGGAAGAAGACATAGCGGCCGACGGCCGAATCCAGGCCGCGGTTGCAAGGACTCGCGGGCCCACCTGAATTGGGCTGGTGGCTGACCTTGAAGAGTCCCGGGTACAGCGACGCGTACCGTTCCAGCTCCTTCTCACTGCCGTCCGTCGAACCGTCGTCGACGGCGATCACCTCCATCCGTGCGTGCCCGATGGACTGCCCTGCCAGCGAGTCCAGGCACCGGGTGAGGTACGGCATGGTGTTGTAGACCGGAACGATCACGCTGACGTCGCACGACGGCACAGCGCTGTCCGGTCCGCGCTCGCGTCCGCGTTCCGCGCCGTTCGCACTCTTCATGTCGCGCTGACTCCTCTCGTCACCCTCAGTCGGTAAACGAGCGGTGCGGCGGATCGCTACGACGCCCGGCGGACAGGGCAGCGGGCCCAAAGACGCCTGACGTTCATCGGTAAATCCCTTTAATGCTCACCGCATTACGGAAAATTACGGAATACGAATGGCTCAACCCCAATTCAGATGGCTCAATTCCAACGCGAAGGGGTTAAACCAGAACTGCGAATGGCTCAAGCCTCGCCCCAATGAGACGCGTCGGTTCTTGCACGCCCAACACAAGCCCAACAAAATCAGGCATCCACCGCGGCCACCCAGAGTAGACATCGAGGTTGAAACTCATGAGCTACGACCCCCAGCAGCGCTTCCTGAGTTTCGTACCCGGCGGCAACGGCATCATTTACGCGATCCAGGCCGACGGCGATCTGTACTGGTATCGTAATACGGGCTGGCCCGACGGTTCTGCCACCTGGGCCAATAATGGCGTCGGTCGACTCATCGGCACCGCATGGCAGCAGTTCCGCATCGTCGTGGCAGCCGCCGACGGACAGATTTTCGCGGTCCGTCCGAACGGGGATCTGAAGTGGTACCAGTACATTCTGACGAACCCGGATACCGGCGAGGGGAACTGGCACCCGTCAAGCGGCGTCCGGATCGGTAACGGGTGGAATTTTCCGCGCATCATCGGCGGATGGAACAACGTCCTCTACGGGCAGGACGAAGAGGGCAACCTGTTCTGGTACAAATACACCGGCACCGGCGGCGTACGCAGTTGGGCACCGAATTCCGGTGCGAAGATCGGTTACGGCTTCAAGTCGTTCACCTATCTTTTCGCCGACCCGAACGGGGTCATTTTCGCGATCAATGCGGCCAGCGGCTCGCTCTTCTGGTATCGCTATCTCGGCACGGACGGGTCGCCGACCTGGGCGAACAACGGCGCCGGCATCAACCTCGGAATTCTGGTCGAATACTACCAGCAGGCGATTTTCTCGAACGGCTCTGGCACCATCTACCGGGTCAGACTGAGCAACACCAATCCGCCCGGTCCTGACACCGACCTCATGTGGTATCGCCTACAGAACTCCGAGACCATCGACACGGATGGTATCCAGTGGTTCAACAACAAGGTCGGCCTTCTGGTCGGCTCTGGTTTCACCAGTCAGTGGTCGGGGGCGCTACAGGGCTACCCGAGTTCGGTGTCCAATGTGCAGGGCGCCACCGTCGGAATTCAGGTTTCCACGACCTTCTCGTCGTACACCTCTTCCACGGTGCGCCTGGCGCCCGCCACCGGTGCACCGGTGCAGGTCACCCCTCCCGTCACCCAAGCGGGGAAACTCCAGCTGCTGCAGGCCAACTATCGCAGCGCGGGCTGCGGGTGGGGCGAGTCGTTCACGATTCCCACGACCCCGGCTTCGAGCTTCCCCTCGGGTATCTACGCCTCGCTATTGAAATCCCCGTATCTCGGCGAGTACTACGTGATGTTCGTGGTGCGGCCGCCCACGCCGCCCGCCGCCGCCGCCCAACGGGTCGCCGTCCTGGTGCCCACCAACACCTACAACGCCTACAACTACTGGGGCGGACACAACCAGTACACGAGCGGTCAAGTAGGCGTGCAGCGCACCATCACGCTGCAGCGCCCCAATATGGGGCTCGAACTGGGGCATACCTATGTGACCGCACCCGGAATCATCGACCGCCGGCTCTACTCGGATCTGCTGCTCCTGCGCTGGATGACCTCGGCGGGCATCCCTTTCGACTGCTACAGCGACGGCGATCTGGATGCGACCGGCGCCACCTGGCTGCGGACCGCGAATTACAGAGGGCTGGTGCTGACCACTCACCCCGAATATTTCACGGAGACCGCGCGGACAAACGTGGCCAACTACCGGACCGCCGGCGGTCGCATCATCTACTTGGGCGGGAACGGCATCTACGAGGAGGTGCAGTACCCCTCGACCCAGGCGATCACCTATCGGCGGCCCGACGGTACCCGGAATCTCTTCAGAGAGGACGGACAGCCCGAAACGGATATCCTGGGGGTAGGTTTCTACTCACCGTCGTACAACACCTTTGCGCCGTACCAGGTGAAAAGCGCTCATCCCTTCCTGAACGGAACCGGCCTTTCGGTGGGCAGCACCTTCGGGGCAGTCGGCTACAGCGGCCCGGCCAGCGGCTTCGAAATCGATGTGCTGGGGGGTAGTGCGACGTCCCAAGCCGTGCTCATCGCCAAGGGCCTCAATTCACCGACCGGCGGCGACATGATCTATTGGGCCACGCCCAATACCACCGGCGGCTGGGTGTTCACAGCCAGCTCCCAGACCTTCAACGGCGCTGTGCCGTACGACGCCGCGATCCGGAAAATCCTGCAGAACGTGTTCGCGGCAGCAGTGGTTTAGGGCGATCGCCTACGCGGCCGCTCCCGCGGCGTGTCCGTTCCCACGTAGAAGGAGAGGAGAGAACATGCCCGAGATTTCGCGTCGCACCCTGCTGGTGGGCGCCGCGACCGTGCCGATCGCACTGACCCTCCCCGGTCCGGTCGCCTGTGCCACACCCGCTCGAAAGCAACCGTTTCCGACCAACGCCTGCGGAAACCTCGGCAACACGCGGGTCTGCGTCTCCGCACAACAAGTCCTGGATGTGACAGGCCTCCAGTACCACATCACGAACAACGGCGACACCACCGCGAGCTACACGGTGTCGTACACGGATATGGAGGGGGGTCCTGAATCCGAGCCACGCACAGTATCGGTGGAGCCCGGGGAGACTGCGATCGGGGATTTCTACGGAAATCTTCAGACCTGTTTCACGCTACATACCTGCCGGACAGGCGGCGATTGCATCGACCTCGGGCCCGTTTGCGCCGAATTCGTATCCGGGGTGTAGATCCCGAACACCCTCCTCACCGGAAGAAAGTCAACGGACATGCGGAAATTCCCCGTACTCGCATTGGCGCTTCTTGGCACAGCCTTTCCTGTCACACCCGCCGACGCCGCCGCCAACACGCTCTGCAACCAGGACGGTGTGGCCGAATTGTGTGTGACCGCGGAGACGGTCAATGACGTGGTGGGCCTCAACTACGACGTGGAGCAGCAGGACGGCCCCGGCAGTTACCAGATCAGCTATGTGGATCTGAACAACGGCTTCACCTCCGCCACGCAGGACGTCGGCCCGCTGCGCTACCAGCGGCACGGATTCGGCACGCTGTTCGGCGAATTGGGGCACTGCTTCCGGGTGATCCTGACCAGCACTGCGGGCACGACCCTGACCGCGCAACCGCTCTGCGCATAGCACTTCGGCGATCCCAGCACCATCGTGGAGAATCCAATGCCCCAAAGCGACAGAACACGACGCACATCCCGCTTCAGATGGAGTGCGCTCGTGGCCGCCCTGTGCACGCTCATCGCTCCAGGCGTACCCGCCCACGCCGACCGTGCGGTCACCTTCGCCTGCACGACTCCAGCGGTGAGCAATTACCACGTGGACGGCAACGGCCAACTGCGGCGCTGGGCCGACAACGCCCCGCTCACCGGGAACGGTTCGTGGAACCAGGCAGTGATCAGTACGTCGTGGAATGCCACGAAGACGTTCTCCGGTGGCGACGGGGTGATCTTCACCATCAGCCCCGCCGGCGACCTGTTCTGGTTCAAGGACAACAACTACAACGGCACAGGCGGGGCCACGGACCTCGGCAGCGGCAAGAAGATCGGTTTCGGCGGATGGGACGCGTACACCACTGTCATCGGCGGTGGTGACGGTGTGATCTACGCGGTGACCCCGGACGGAAGGCTGTTCTGGTACCGGTACCTGGGAACAGCCGGCGAGCTCAGCTGGGTGCAGTTCACCGGGCGCCAGATCGGCACCGGATGGAACAGCCTCCAGCGCATCGCCGCCAGCGGAAACGGCGTCCTGTACGGCGTGACGACGAACGGCCTGCTGCGTTGGTACCGCCACCTGGGCGCGAGCACGGGAACTGCCACCTGGGCCAACAACGGCGCGGGACTGACGATCGGAAGCGGGTGGGGCGGGTTCACTCACCTTGCCTCCTTCGGTGCCGGTGTTCTGCTGACCCGGAACAGCACAGGGACACTCTTCTGGTACCGCCATCTGGATCCGCTGGGAGGCGGCGTCACCTGGGCCAATGACGGGGTGGGCGTGGCTCGGGGCACGGGTTGGAACGACAATGCGCTCGTGACTGACGTGACCGGCTGCAGAGCCACTCCCTGAGAATGCGCTGATCGCGGGGTGCGGGGCCTTCTGGATCGTCGAAACTATCGGGCAGAAGGCCCCGCACCCCGTGCCCTTGTGGGTCGTTCCACAGCACATGAGGCAGAACAGCGATACGCGGCCGGCGCCGATCCGGGCCGCAGCCGGGGCGCAGATCGACGAGTCGGCCGCGGTGGGCCCCGGCACCAGCGTGTGGGAGCTCGCCCAGATCCGCGAGGGGGCGGTGCTCGGCGAGGACTGCGTGGTGGGCCGGGGCGCCTACGTGGGCCCCGGCGTCCGCATCGGCGACCGGGTAAAGATCCAGAACCACGCCCTGGTCTACGAGCCCGCGGAGCTCGGCGACGGAGTCTTCGTCGGCCCCGCCGTCGTCCTGACCAACGATCACAACCCGCGCGCTGTGGGCCCCGAAGGGCGGCTCAAGCGCAGTGGCGACTGGGAACCTGCGGGGGTCACGGTCGCCGAGGGTGCGTCGCTCGGCGCGCGCTCGGTGTGCGTGGCCCCCGTCCGCATCGGCCGGTGGGCGATGGTGGCGGCGGGCGCCGTGGTCACCCGTGACGTGCCGGACTTCGCTCTCGTTGCCGGCGTTCCGGCCCGGCGCGTCGGCTGGGTGGGCCGTGCGGGCCTACGGCTGCGTGAGATCCCCGGCCCGGCCGGGATCTGGCAGTGCCCGAGCACCGGTGTGCTGCACGCGGAGAAGGACGGCGTCCTCAGGGAGGTCCAGGACGCGTCAGCCGCAGCGGCCTTCCCCCGGTAGTACTCCTCTAGGGCGCGTATCGAGTCGTGATCAATGGGTGGTCCGGGTGAGGTCTTTGAGCCAGATCATCGAGGCGCGCAGGTGGAGTCCGGCGAGATAGC
>NZ_JBSFWK010000064.1:0-42014 GCF_053594815.1 Streptomyces sp. NPDC002577
CAGGACCCCGGCTTCGTCGACCACGTCCTCAACAAGAGCCCCGAGGTCGTACGGGTCTATCTGCCGCCGGACACCAACACCCTGCTGTCGGTCGCCGACCACGTGCTGCGCAGCCGGGACTACGTCAACGTCGTCGTGGCCGGCAAGCAGCCCTGCTTCGACTGGCTCACCATGGACCAGGCCCGCGCCCACTGCGCCCGTGGCGCCGGGATCTGGGAGTGGGCCGGCACCGATGACGGCAGCCGGGAGCCGGACGTGGTGCTCGCGGCCGCGGGCGACGTGCCCACCCAGGAGGTGCTCGCCGCCGCGCAGTTGCTGCGCCGGCATCTGCCGGACCTGGCCGTCCGCGTGGTCAACGTCGTCGACCTGGCCCGGCTGCTGCCCCAGGAGGAGCACCCGCACGGCATGCCAGGACCCGAATACGACGCCCTGTTCACCCCGGACAAGCCCGTCATCTTCGCATACCACGGCTACCCGTGGCTGATCCACCGCCTGGCCTACCGCCGCACCGGCCACCAGCATCTGCACGTGCGCGGCTACAAGGAGATCGGCACCACGACGACACCCTTCGACATGGTGGTCCGCAACGACCTCGACCGCTACCGGCTGGTCATGGACGTCATCGACCGAGTCCCCGGCCTTGCGGTACGGGCCGCAGGGGTACGGCAGTTGATGGAGGACACGCGGGTGCGCCACCACGCCTGGATCCGCGAACACGGTACGGATCTCCCCGAGGTCGCCGACTGGACCTGGAGCAGCTGACCGGGCCTGCAAGCCGGACTTGAGGGCCGCGGGGCCAGGACTGTCAGTCCAGTTCGACGGCGGTTCGCCGATCAGAGGTTTTCTCAGCGGCGCTGTTGCGGGGCTCGATGGAGTCCACTTCCAAGACTGCGCCGGGGAGTGCGAGCCGACTGGGGTGTGGTCGGTCTGCTCGGCATCGGAATCGTTCTGGTCCCGCGGGCCTCGTTTTGCGGCTCCCCGGCGTCGCCGGCAGCGGCATCGCCTTGATGGCGCGCATGCGGGTCGAGTGGCCGACCGCAGACCACGTGTCCGACGGTGCGGCGAGCATGTCGATGTTGGCTGTCTGCCACCGCCTCTACGCCGTCGTCCTCATCGCGCTCGCGGCCGTGGGCTCCGGCGCTCCGGCGCCGCCTCGGGCCTCCGCGGGCTCCGGGCGCGGCGGGCTCGTCCGCGTCGCTGAGCAGGACGCCGGTGATCAGGTCGGGGCGGATGCGGACCGCGTAGTCCATGGTCTGCTTCACCCAGGGGTGGAGCAGTGCCTGATAGCGGGCCAGGTCTGCCGGGTCGGTCACCAGGTGGGCGTAACCGATGACCACCACGCTCCAGCCGAGGTGCGTGTCCGGACCAATGGCGTCGGCTTCGTAGGCGACGACCACGCCCGGGTCGCCGGCCTGCCGGGTGTGCGAGGTCAGGGCCGTGCCCTCCTGGGTGCGGATGATGACATCGCCGTTGTCCAGAATGTGGTTGACCGGGCGGATGGTCGGCAGTGCATGGCGTGTGAAGACGATCCCCCATAGGGACACGCTGCCGAGCAGTCGCAGGGCTTCGTCGCTGTCGACCTCGATGCGCGTTCGCGCTGTTCTTCGAAGACCGGATCAGCGCCCAGTGAAAACCAAGGACTTACACAACAACGCTTACACGCCCTTCCTCACCATCCCAGGCGGCAAGGGCAACCCGGCCGACGTAGTGGCCGAACCCAACAACCACTACTCGGTATTGACGAAGACCAAGTACCCATATGCGGTCAAGCTCCAGTACTCCGAGTCGGGCTTCAGCCTTGTCGTGACAGTGCGGTGATGGCCGCGAGGGCGTCTGTGAATGCGTCGGCCCAGGGCCACCGGGTGGGAAGGTGTAGCCGTAGTCGTCGGGCTGTGCACCGGGCGGCCCGGGATCTATGTATGTAAATCCGACGCCTGACGGCCGGACGGAGGCCGTTTGGCGTCAATGGGCTCGCAGGACGTCCAGAGTCGTCAGCGCCACGTGGAGTTCGGTGCGCTGTTCGCCGGATTCGAGGTCGCGGTCGAGGAGGCGCTCGATGGTGCGCAGCCGTTGGTACATGGTTTCGCGGGAGAGGCCGCCCCGGCGCGCGGCGGTGGTCTTGTTGCCGGCCGCCTTGAGGTAGTGGCGCAGGGTCGTCAGCAGGTCGGTGCCGTGCTGGCTGTCGTGGTCGATGAGACGGCCGAGTTGTCTTTCGGCGTAGTCCTGGATCCGGGTGTCCTCCCGGAGGGCGTACAGCAGGCGGCGCAGGCCGATGTCGGACAGCTCGTGGAAGGAGCGGTCCGGGGGGAGGGGCTGGCCCAGCGGGGTGGCCTCCGCGACGCGCGCCGCCTCGCGGAAGGACCGGGCGGTGTCGGAGAGATCCGTGACCTCCGAGCCGACGCTCACGACTGCTTGCGGCGCCATGCCACGCGCTATTCCGTACAGGCGTTCGGCGATGGGGCGCCAGGGCTGGGAGGGGCGCAGGGCCAGCAGGACGCCGATGCGGTCGCGGGCCAGGGCGCCGACGATGGCCGGGGCACCTGCCGTCCGAAGCTCCTGGAACAGGCGGCTCTCGGGTTCGCTTCCCTCATCTCCCGGGTGGAGGTCCACGAGGATCGCGACGAAGCGGCTTCGGTCCGCCGGCAAACCCAGAGCGGCGCAGCGGGCGCGGGCGTCCTCGGCGGAGCGGTGACGCTGTTCGACCAGGTCCCGCAGGGCGTTTCGGTGTGCGGCGCGTTCCCAGGGCACGGGGTGAATGAGGCGAGCGACGGTCAGGGCCATCGCGGTCCTCTCCAGGACGGTGATGTCCTGCGGCCCGAATGTCGGCCCGTCAGTTGCGGCCGGGAGCATGGCCACACGGCCCCAGCGTTCACCCTGGTACTCGACCGGTGCCGTGAGCCAGCCCTCCGGGCCGCTCATCGTCGTACGGTCCCCGGGCCCGGTGGCTCGGGAGCGCTCTTCCCAACCGGTGAGAGCCTCCCCCACCGTGTGTCCGGACGGTTCGCAGATCAGCGCTTGGTGTACCAAGTTCTCCAGCACGACCGTGCGGCCGCTTATCTCCGCCGCCGTGCGCACCACGTCCTCCGGTCCGGCGCCGCGCAGGGTGAGGGCGGTGAACGCCTCGTGGATGCGTTGGGTGCGCCGCATCGCGTGCGCCTGGTTGCCGAGCAGGAGCGCGTGTACGACCTGGGTGACCTCCAGGAAGTTGACGTCCTTGGCCAGGGTGACGAGGGGTAGGCCGCGGGCCTGACAGGCGTGGACGAGGGCGTCGGGCGGGCGGTGGTAGCGACGGACGAGTTCGATGACGAGGGCCGCTGCGCCGATGTCGGCGAGTTCGTCGACGTAGCGGCGTACGTCGGCCGGCTCCTCGGGCAGGGGCATGCCGGTGGTCAGGACGAGCTCGCCGCCCTTGAGGAAGGACGCGGGGTCCGTCAGCTCGGTGATGTGGACCCAGTGGACGGGGTGGTCGAGCCGGTCCACGCCGGTGACGACCTGTGGGTCTCCGGCGGCCAGGACGGGGAGGGTCAGCACGTCGGCAACGGTGAGCGGACGGCCGACGGTGTCCATGTCCCGGCCCGGGACGGAGGCGTGGAGGCCGTCGGTGCCGGGCTCGGGAGCCATGTGGTGGTGCTCGCTCACGGTGCCTCCTCGGGGTTCCCCTGCTCGCGCGAAGCGGAGAGCTGGGGGAGTGCTCCGTCACTCTGACAAGCGTCGCTGACCTGCGCAAGAGACCTGAGAGGGCGGGCGTGAGGGGATGCGCGGGGCATGGGGCCGGTGCGGTTGACACAACGTCCGGATGCCGCGTCGCGGCTGGACAGATTGGGCGTTGGCGCCCTCCTGGCCAGCGGTGATGCTCAAGGGGACCGGAGCAGACCGATGACCCACGCCGGGAGACGAACATGACCGCACTGTCGCCGCACCTTCGCCAGGCCACGCCCGTGGTGGCGGTCCGGGGCGAGGGCGTCCACCTCTACGGCGAGGACGGCCGCCGCTACCTCGACTTCACCGCCGGCATCGGCGTGACCAGCACCGGACACTGCCACCGCAGGGTTGTGGAAGCCGCCCAGGAGCAGGTGGCCACGCTCGTCCACGGCCAGTACACGACCATCATGCACCAGCCTCTGCGGCGGCTGGTCGACAAGCTCGGCGAGGTCCTGCCGACCGGCCTGGACAGCCTGTTCTTCACCAACTCCGGCAGCGAGGCGGTCGAGGCCGCGCTGAGGCTGGCCCGCCAGGCCACCGGAAGGCCGAACATCATCGTCTGCCACGGCGGCTTCCATGGCCGTACCGTCGCCGCCGCCTCCATGACGACCTCCGGTACCCGTTTCCGCTCCGGTTTCTCCCCACTGATGAGCGGCGTGGTCGTCACCCCCTTCCCGTCGGCCTACCGCTACGGCTGGGACGAGGAGACCGCGACCCGCTTCGCCCTGAAGGAGCTCGACTACACCCTCCAGACGATCTCATCGCCCGCCGACACGGCCGCGATCATCGTCGAGCCGGTCCTGGGTGAGGGCGGGTACGTGCCCGCCAACCGCGCGTTCATGGAAGGGCTGCGGGAGCGGGCGGACCGGCACGGCTTCCTGGTGATCGCCGACGAGGTGCAGACCGGCGTCGGCCGCACCGGCCGCTTCTGGGGCCACGACCACTTCGGCGTCACCCCGGACATCCTCGTCACCGCCAAGGGCCTGGCCAGCGGCTTCCCGCTGTCCGGCATCGCCGCATCCGAGGAGTTGATGACCAAGGCGTGGCCCGGTTCGCAGGGCGGTACGTACGGCGCCAACGCCGTCGCCTGCGCCGCGGCCTGCGCCACCCTCGACGTCGTACGTGACGAGAAGCTCGTCGAGAACGCCGAGGTGATGGGCAAGCGGCTGCGCCACGGCCTGGAGGCGGTGGCGGACCGGACACCGGGCATCGGGGACGTGCGGGGTCTGGGCCTGATGCTGGCCACCGAGTTCGTCACCGAGGACGGCAGCCCGGACCCCGAGACCGCCGCCCGCGTGCAGCGGGCCGCCGTGGACGAGGGCCTGCTCCTGCTGCTGTGCGGAGCCTGGAACCAGGTCGTGCGCATGATCCCGGCGCTGGTGATCGACGAGACGGCGGTGGACGAGGGCCTCCAGGCGTGGGCGACCGCGGTGGAAGTCGGCACATCGGGAGCATCGCGGTGACGACGGACACCACCACGGCCCTGGACCCACTGGTCGCGCGGCTCGCCGAGACCGCTCCCGGCCTGAGGGTGGAGACGGGCCCGGGTGTCACTGGCCTCTATGCCTACGACGCTTCCAACTATCGGGTGCCGCCACGGGGCGTGGCCTTCCCGCGCTCCGCCGACGACGTGGTCGCGGTGGTGCGGGCCTGCCGCGAAGCGGGCGTGCCGGTAACCGCCCGCGGCGGCGGCACCAGCATGGCGGGCAACGCGGTCGGGCCCGGCCTGGTCCTGGATTTCTCCCGGTACATGAACCGGATCCTGAACATCGACCCGGCCGCGCGGACGGCGCGCGTCGAGGCCGGAGTGATCCTCGATGTGCTGTGCAGCGCGACCGCCCTGCACGGGCTCACCTTCGGCCCCGACCCCTCCTCGCACAGCCGCTGCACCCTCGGCGGGATGATCGGCAACGACGCGTGCGGCAACCGGTCGGTGCGGCACGGGCGTACCAGTGGCCACATCGAGGCGCTGGAGATCGTGACGGCCGACGGCGCCCGGGCCGTCGCCGACCGCACCGGACTGCGCGCCGCCGACCCGGCCGACGCGGACGCCGTCCAGCGCGTCGCCCGGCTCGAAGCGGACCTACGGCGCCTGATCGACGCCGACCTGGCCCCGATCCGCACCGAGCTCGGCCGCATCCCCCGCCAGGTCTCCGGTTACCAGCTGCACCACCTGCTCCCCGAGCACGGCTTCGACATGGCCCGCGCTCTGGTGGGCACCGAGGGCTCCTGTGCGGTCGTCACCGCAGCGACGGTCCGCCTGGTGGCGACCGCACAGGCTTCGGCACTGCTCACTCTCGGCTACGACGATGTTGTCGACGCGGCTGAGGACGTGCCGGAGATCCTGCGCTGGAATCCGACCGCCGTTGAGGGCATGGACGAGGCGATCGTCGCCACCATGCGGGCCCGCCGTGGTCCGGACTCCGTCACCGGCCTGCCTGAGGGGCATGCCTGGCTGTACGTCGAGCTCGACGGCGACGACGAGGCCGCGGTGAACGCCCGGGCCACCGAACTGCTGGACGTGCTCAAGGTCCGGGGACGGATGATCGGCGGGCGGGTCGTGGAGGGCCCGGCCGAGCGGCGCTCACTGTGGCGTGTCCGCGAGGACGGGGCCGGTCTCGCCGCCCGCCTGGTGGACGGAGGGGAGTCCTGGCCCGGCTGGGAGGACGCGGCGGTCGCGCCCGAGAACCTCGCCGCCTATCTGCGGGACTTCCGCAAGCTGCTGGCCTCTCACCGGCTGACGGGCGTGCTGTACGGGCATTTCGGCGCCGGCTGTGTCCACGTGCGCATCGACTTCGATCTGGCCACGGACAGCGGCCGGGCTGCCATGCGCCGGTTCCTCTCCGAAGCCGCCGCCCTGGTCGTCGAGCACGGCGGCACCCTGTCGGGCGAGCACGGGGACGGGCGGGCGCGCGGTGAGCTGCTGGAGGTCATGTACAGCCATCGAATGATTCGGGCGTTCGCCGCCTTCAAGGAGATCTTCGATCCGGAGGGACTGCTGAACCCGGGCGTCATCGTGGCCCCGGCCCGGCTCGACGCCGATCTCGCGCTGCACACGCCCTCTGACGTGCTGCCCGTCGAGACACTCTTCTCCTTCCCGCATGACGAGGACGGCTTCGCGGGCGCCGTGCGCCGCTGCGTCGGCGTCGGCCGCTGCCGCAGCGACGCGGGCGGCGTGATGTGTCCCAGCTACCGGGCCACGGGGGAGGAGAACGACTCGACCCGCGGCCGGGCCCGCCTGCTGCAGGAGATGGTGCGGGGCGGGACCGTCCAGGACGGCTGGCGCTCGACCGAGGTCAAGGACGCCCTCGACCTGTGCCTGTCCTGCAAGGCGTGCTCCAGCGACTGCCCGGTCGGCGTCGACATGGCCACGTACAAGGCCGAGTTCCTGCACCAGCACTACAAGGGCAGGCTCCGGCCCCGCTCCCACTACTCGCTGGGCTGGCTGCCTCTGACCTCCGCCCTCGCCGGATACGCGGCCCGGCCCCTCAACGCCCTGCTGCGCGGACCGGTCGGCAAGCTGCTCGCCCGCCTCGGGGGCGTGACCACGCGGCGTACGATTCCGGCCTTCGCCCCCCGGCGGGCCCTCCGCAGGGCCCTGCGCACGGCCAGGACGGGTGAACCGGCGAAGACCCTGCTCTTCGTCGACAGCTTCACGCGCGCGTTCCGCCCCGAGGTGGCCGGAGCGGCGAGCCGCGTGCTCGCCGACGCCGGGATTCCCTGCACAGCGGAGGACGACCTGTGCTGCGGCCTGACCTGGGTCAGCACCGGCCAGCTGTCCGTCGCACGCCGCATCATGGCTCGCACGGTCGCGCGCCTGGACAACGGCGACGACCGGCCCATCGTCGTGGCCGAGCCCAGCTGTGCGGCCGCCCTCAAGCGTGACGTGCCCGAACTCCTCGGCACGCGCGCGGCCCAGCGCGTCGCGGCCCGCGTCCACACCCTCACCGGAGCGCTGAACGACCTCGCCGCCGAGGACTGGACCCCACCGGAACTGCCGGAGAACGTCGTCCTGCAGACCCACTGCCACGAGTACGCCACCTTCGCCGGCCGCCGCCCGCGCGACCTGCTGCGCAGGCTCGGCGTACGGAAGGTCGACGAGGCCGAGGGCTGCTGCGGGCTCGCCGGGAACTTCGGCTTCGAGGAGCAGCACTACGACACCTCGATGGCCGTCGCCGACCTGGCCCTGAAACCCCGCCTCGACGGCATCGACCCGGACACGCCGACAGTCGTTGTGGCCGACGGCTTCAGCTGCGCCACCCAGATCGACCACCTCGCCGGTGACCGGGGCGTCCGGGCCCTGCACCTGGCGGAACTGCTCGACCCCGCCGCCGATCAACCAGGAGGAACCTCATGACCGACACACCCACGCAGTTGTTCATCGGCGGGGCGTGGGTGGACGCCGCGGACGGCGCCACCATGCCCGTCGACGACCCCGCCACCGGCGAGATCCTCTGTCACGTCGCCGACGCGGGGCCCAAGGACGCCCGGCTCGCGGAGGACGCGGCTGTCCAGGCGCAGGGGGAGTGGGCCCGTACGGCGCCGCGGGCGCGCAGCGAGATCCTGCGCCGCGCTTACGAGATCATCCTCGAGCGCACCGACGAGCTGGCCCACCTGATGACGGCCGAGATGGGCAAGCCGCTCGCCGAGGCCAGGGGAGAGGTGGCGTACGCCGCCGAGTTCTTCCGTTGGTTCTCCGAGGAGGCCGTCCGCATCGACGGCGGCCTCGGCACCCTGCCGGACGGCCGCAACCGGATGCTGCTCTCCCGCCGCCCGGTGGGCCCCTGCCTGCTGATCACCCCCTGGAACTTCCCGCTCGCCATGGGCACCCGCAAGATCGGCCCGGCGATCGCGGCCGGCTGCACGATGGTGCTCAAGCCGGCCCCGCAGACCCCTCTCTCCAGCCTGGCTCTCGCCGCGATCCTCAAGGAGGCCGGGCTGCCGGACGGCGTACTGAACGTCGTCACCACCTCCCGTGCGGGGGAGGTGTGCGAACCGCTCCTGCGCGGCGGGCGGATTCGCAAGCTGTCCTTCACCGGCTCCACCCAGGTCGGGCGGCTGCTGCTCGTCCAGTGCGCCGACACTGTGGTGCGCACGTCGATGGAACTGGGCGGCAACGCCCCGTTCATCGTCTTCGAGGACGGCGACCTGGACAAGGCCGTGGACGGTGCGATGGTCGCCAAGATGCGCAACATGGGCGAGGCGTGCACGGCAGCCAACCGCTTCTTCGTGCACCGGTCGGTGGCGGAGGAGTTCGCGCAGCGCCTCGCCCTGCGCATGGGCGCGCTCGTAGTGGGCCCCGGCACCCGGGACGGCGTCGACGTCGGCCCGCTGATCGACAGGGCCGGACGCGCCAAGGTCGATGAACTGGTGTCCGACGCGGTGGAGCGCGGCGCCCGGGTCCTCGTCGGCGGCCGCACTCCTGAAGGCCCGGGCTGCTTCTACCCGCCGACCGTGCTCGCCGACGTCGCCCCTGACAGCCGCTTGATGGACACGGAGATCTTCGGCCCGGTCGCGGCGATCCTCACCTTCGACGACGAGGACGAGGTCGTCCGCCGCGCCAACGACACCCCCTGGGGCCTGGTCGGCTACGTCTTCACCGAGGGCCTGGACCGTGCCCTGCGCGTCAGCGAACGCCTGGAGGTGGGCATGGTCGGCCTCAACACCGGCCTCGTCTCCAACCCGGCCGCGCCCTTCGGCG
Source organism: Streptomyces sp. NPDC002577 (assembly GCF_053594815.1). NCBI lineage: Bacteria > Bacillati > Actinomycetota > Actinomycetes > Kitasatosporales > Streptomycetaceae > Streptomyces > Streptomyces sp. NPDC002577. The sequence goes on from NZ_JBSFWK010000064.1 coordinate 9,404, forward strand.
GCGTCAAGCAGTCCGGGCTGGGCCGCGAGGGCGGCCGGGTCGGGATCGACGAGTTCCTGGAGTACCAGTACCTCGCGGTGCCCGTGCGATGACGGCGGTAGTCCTGCCCTGACGTATCCGCGCCATCGCGCACCGCGCGGACCGCCCCGTGTGCGGCCGAACCGTCCTCCAGGCCGAGCACGGGGATCGGTCTGCCTTCGCCCACCCGGTCGGCGGCCTGCGCGAGGTGGGCACGCGCGTTCGGCGCCCGGGCTGACGTGCACGAGCTGCCGCTACGGGGCCTGCACAGCTGCCGCTACGGGGCCTCTGCACAGTTGAGGGGGCGCGGGGGTCGTAGAGCGCCAGGGAATGCGGTCAGGCTGGCCGGCTGTCGCTCCGCGGTGATACGCGGCTGTCGTCCGGCCCGGGTCCGCCGCCCTCAGCGCAGGTGGCGGGCGGTGATGTCCGCCGCGGTGTCGGTCACCAGTCGCCCCAGCTCGGCGAGCCGGCCGGGCTCGAAGCGGGAGTCGGGCAGGGAGACGGCCACGGCGGCCAGCGGGACGCCGTCACCGTCCAGGACAGGTGCCGCGATGGCACAGACACCCTGAAGGTACTGGTTGTGGTTGACGGCGTATCCGCGGTCTCTGACGCGGCGTAGTTCTGCCCGCAGCGTCACAGGGTCAGTGATGGTCTCCTCGCCGTAACCCTCGAGTGTGCCCGCAGCGACCTCGTCGATCTCGGCCTTCGGCAGATGGGCGAGAACCGCGTGCCCGGCGGCCGTCGCGTGCAGGGGTGAGGTGTCGCCGATGGCGTGGAAGGTGCGTACGGCGTGGTCGCAGTCGACGCGGTCGACGACGACCATGCCGTGCAGGGCGTCGGGCACGGACAGGTGGATGGTCTCGTTCACCGCGTCGCGGAGCCGGATCATGGGCTCGCGGGCGGCGGCGAACAGGCTGGAGCCCTGCAGGGCTGCGGGTCGTACGGCAAGGACGCGTGCGCCGATCTCCCAGCGGGTGGTGTCCTTGCGGTTCGCGCGCAGCCAGCCCGCCTCGTTGAGGGTGACCAGGGTCCGCTGCACGGTCGATTTGGGCAGGCCGAAGAGTTTCGTCAGCTCCCCCACGGTCACGGGCTGATGCTGGGCGACCGCCTCCAGGATGCGTAGCGACCTGGTGACGCTCTTCATTTCCATCCGTTGCCCCCTCGGATCTGTGGATTCGTCCTACTCACCTCTTGACTCCCTCTCGGAGCCGCAGGCATGATCGTGCCGGATTCTAGCACAGCGTTCCACAATACGGCACGCATCCTGGGTCTGTCCGGTGGTCGGACCGGCATCGAGGAGTAGCGAGAGTCCGATGCCTCGCGGCGATGGACAGCGAGCGGTAGCGCTCTGATCGTGCCTACCGTGCCGCGTGGTGCAGCCGCACTGTGTCCGTCCCTCCCCTCGGCCGGGCACAGGGCGGTGGCTGCCGCGACATGCACTGAGGGTGGGCTCCCACGCCGGCGCGTGGGAGCCCACCCTCGCTGGCGGCGGCTCCAGGGCCACCGCCGTCCGTTCAGCCGCCCAGGCGGCGCCGCGTGATCTCCGCGGTCGTGTCGGCGACGAGGCGGCCCCATTCGGGCACCCGAGCCGCGTCGTACCGGGACTCGGGCATGGAGATGGCCACGGCCGCCAGCGGTGTGCCGTCCTCGTCCAGCACGGGTGCGGCGACGGCGCAGACGCCCGGCCGGTACTGGTTGCGGTTGACCGCGTAGCCGTCGGTGCGGATCCGGTCGAGCTCGGCGTGCAGCTGGTCGGGGTCGGCCGGCGTCGTGTCGCTGAAGCGCTCCAGTCCCCCCGCGATGAACTCCTCGATGTCCTGCTTCGGAAGGTGGGCGAGAACGGCGCGCCCGACGGCGGTGGCGTGCAGGGGTGAGGTGTCGCCGATGGTGTGGAAGGTCCGTACGGCGTGTTCACAGTCGACGCGGTCGACGACGACCATCCCCTGCAGGGCGTCGGGCACCGACAGGTGGATGGTCTCGTTCACCTCATCCCTCAGCCGCACCATGGGATCCCGGGCGGCGGCGAACAGGCTGGACCCCTGCAGGGCTGCGGGTCGTACGGCAAGAACGCGTGCGCCGATCTCCCAGCGGGTGGTGTCCCTGCGGTTGGCCCTTAGCCAGCCGGCCTCGGCCAGCGTGACCAGGGTGCGCTGCACGGTCGACTTCGGGAGGCCGAACAGCTTGGTCAACTCCCCTACGGTCACCGGCTGATGCTGAGCGACCGCCTCCAGGATGCGCAGCGACCTGGTGACGCTCTTCATTTCCATCCGTTTTCCCCTGTTAATCCTCGGAATTTCTTGTGGACACCCTCTTGACTCCCCTCCGTACCACTGTCATTGTCTGTGCCAGATTCTAGCACAGCGTTTCACATTGTGGCACGGCTCACCGGGAGAAACCGATTGTGAGCCGGAACACCCCGAGAAACCGGGCGGATGCGAGCCGTGGGTCCCATGAGGGCCAAGCCCCCGCCCAAACCCACTCGAATCGAACAGCCTCGCGCCGGGCCCAGCATGCGCCCCGGCGATACGAAAGGAAACCCCTGTGTCAGCTGCCAGGAAGCGCGTCGCCGTCGTCGGCGTCGGAACGATGGGCAGCCAGGCCGCCTGGCGGCTGGCAGCCCGCGGCGCCGAAGTCGTCGGATACGACCGCTTCGCCCCCGGCCACGACCGCAGTGCCGCCGGCGGTGAGACCCGGATCTTCCGCAGCGCGCACTTCGAGGACTCCCGGTACGTCCCGCTCCTCAAGCACGCCGACGCCCTGTATGAGCAGCTGCAGCAGGAGACCGGCCGAGAGCTGCGCCGTCTGACCGGATGCCTGCTCATGGGGCCGACCGAGCACCAGCAGATGGCGACAGTCCTCGAGTCCATCGCCGAGCACGGACTCGACCACGAGGTGCTCGACGCCGAGGCCCTCGCCAAGCGCTTCCCGCAGTACCGCATCGAGGACGGCGACGCGGCCGTGCTCGACCGCCGCGCCGGTTTCATCCGCCCCGAACTGACCATCCAGACCGCGGCCCGCCACGCCGAGCAGCTGGGCGCCGTCATCCACCGCTACACCACGGTCCGGGAGATCGTCCCCGTCGCGAACGGCGTCGAGATCCGCACCGACACTGGCAGCGAGCGCTTCGACACGGCCGTCGTCACTCCCGGCCCCTGGGTCAACGACCTGCTGCCCGACCTGCCGTGGGAGGTGGACATCCGCCGCCTCGTCAGCGCCTGGTATGTGCCCACCACCGACGCCTGGTTCGGCGAGGAGCGGCCCGCGTTCATCCGTACGGCCCCAACCCACTGCTACGGCCTGCCCTCCCCGGACGGCGTCTCCGTCAAGCTCGGCCTGTCCCGCGCACTGCACCGGCCCGCGGGCGACCCGAACCAGCTGGACCGGACTGTGCAGCCGGAGGAGCTGGAGATCTTCAGCGAGCTGATCGGCCGCTACATGCCGGACCTGCACCCGGACCCGACCCGCCTCTCCGTCTACATGGAGGGCTACACCGAGAGCAGCCGCCCGCTGGTCGGCCCGCTGCCCGGCGCCGAGAACGTCGTCCTGCTCGCCGGCTTCTCCGGCCACGGCTTCAAGCTCGCACCCGCCTTCGGAGACATCGCGGCCGACCTCGCGCTGGACGGCACCTCTCCCCAGCCCATCGACTTCATCTCCACCGTCGGCCGTACGGAGGCATGACCATGCACGACACCACCCTCTCCGTCGGCTCCCTTCAGGCCCAGCCCGGCACCAAGGCGCGCGGCACCGTCCAGGCCGATCTCGGCACCCTCACTGCGGACATCCCGCTGACCCTGGTCAACGGAACCCGCCCGGGTCCGCGCGTCGTCATCACCGCGGGTGTGCACGGCGGCGAGTTCACGCCCATCGAAGCCGCCGCGCGCCTGGCAAACCTGCTGGAGCCCGGCGAGGTGAGCGGGCAGGTGATCGTCTGTCCGGTCGCCAACCCTCCCGCCGTGTACCAGGGCCGGCTCAACGTCTCCCCGGTCGACGGCGTGAACCTCAACCGTGTCTTCCCCGGCAACCCGGACGGCAGCCCCACCGAGCGGCTGGCCGCCTGGCTCTTCGCCCACCTGGTCGACGGCGCCGACGTCTACATCGACCTGCACTGCGGCGGCATCGACCAGGTCCTGCGGGACTTCGTCGGCTACCGTCTCACCGGTGACCCGGACCTGGACAAGGCGACGGCCGAGCTGGCCGGGTCCTTCGGCATCGAGGACGTCATCCTCGGGCTGAAGGCCGACGGCGGCAACAGCCACGCTGCCGCCGCCCGCCGGGGCATCTCGGCGGTACTCGTCGAGGTCGGCTCACTCGGGCAGCGTGACGAGGCCACGGCCGACCGTCGCGTCGACGGCCTGTTCCGGGCGTTGCGCCACCTGGGCGTGCTGCCTTCGGACGACTCCGCCCCGGCGACGATCCGCGAGTGGGTCTGGTCCGCCGGTGTCACGGCCGAGGCCACCGGCCTCTGGTACCCGGAGTTCTCCTTCGACGGCCACGTCATCGGCGAAGTGGCAGAGGGCGACGTCCTCGGCCGCATCGTCGACCCGGTCGACGGCCGGGAGCACACGGTCCACGCCCCGGCCGGCGGGCGGATCTTCTACGGCATGCACGGCCTCACCGTCGCCACCGGTGCCGAACTGGCCGCCATCGCCACCCCATGGGACCCCCACCAGGCCACGCGATCCGTCACCCTCCAGACCCCCGGTGCGGGCGTCGGATCCGACGAGGCGGACCCCCGCTCCTAGACCCCCGTCCCAGCCGCTACTCACGTCCCCCGGCCGCTCCCCTTCTTACGGCCAGCATCACCAGGAGGCACACGATGAAAGATGCCCGGATCGACCGCAGACTGTTCCTGCGCGGAATAGGCGGGGTCACGGCGGGTGTCGCCGCCGCGACCGCCCTCAGTGGCTGCGGCACCGGCACCAGCCGGTCCGGCGGCGGTGGCAAGAGCTCCAAGACGCTGGTCGTCCGCGACAGCGGCGGCACTTATGGCGACGCCAACCAGAAGGCCATCTACGAGCCGTTCACCAGGGAGACCGGGATCCGGATCGAGGTGGTGAACATCCAGTACGCGCAGATGCTCGCCCAGATCCAGCAGGGCCGGCCGCAGTTCGACGTCATCGACGACTCGATGTCCGACTTCTTGCGCTTCAAGAACGCAGAGGCCACCGAGGACCTGGACTACGACCGGCTGAAGAACTTCAAGAAGGCCGGCATCGCCAAGTCCATCGTCACCTCCAACGCGGTCGGCAAGAACTACTGGGCCAGCGTGATGGCCTACCGCACCGATGTCTGGGGCGGGAAGAAGCCCTCCTCCTGGGCCGACTTCTGGGACACCAAGGCGTTCCCCGGCGACCGTGCCCTCCAGGGTCTGGACGCGGACCGGCCCGTGCTGGAGTTCGCCCTCCTCGCCGACGGGGTGCCTCTGGACAAGCTGTACCCCCTGGACCTGGACCGCGCCTTCAAGTCCCTGGACCACATCAAGGGATCGATAAAGAAGTACTGGGACACCGGCGCCCTGCCCGGCGTGCTGCTGGGCCGCAAGGAGGTCGTGGCCACCGACGTCTGGCACGGCCGCCTCGACGCCCTGATCAAGCAGGGCTCGCCGCTCGCCTACCAGTGGAACGGTGCCCGCCGCCAGAGCAACGCCTTCGGCATCCCCAAGGGCGCCGCCAACCTGGACGCCGCCTACCAGCTCATCGACTTCGCGCTGCGGCCCGACGTACAGGCCCACTACGCCGAGCTCTACCCGATGGCCCCGTCGGTGCCCGCCGCCTACAAGAAGCTCTCCCCGGCCACCGCAGCGAACCTGGGCAGCTCGCCGAAGCACCTCAAGACCGGCTTCGACATGGACGTCCACTGGTGGCTGGAGAACCAGGAAGTGGTGGCCAAGCGCTGGCAGGAGTGGACGCATGCCTGAGACCCGTGTGATGCCCGAGCAGTCGCTCGCCGCCCCGGCGGCGCTGGCGGGCAGCGGAAAGCCCCTGTCCGTGAGGCGACTGCGCAAGACGTACGGGGGAGTGACGGCCGTCGACGAGGTCTCCATGGAGATCGCGGCGGGCGAGTTCGTCACCTTCCTGGGGTCTTCGGGCTCCGGTAAGACCACCACCCTGATGATGATCGCCGGGTTCTGCGAACCGGACTCCGGCAGCATCGTCGTCGGCGGCAACGACGTGACCCGCCTGGCCCCGCAGAAGCGCGGCCTGGGCTTCGTCTTCCAGCAGTACCTGCTCTTCCCGCACATGACGGTGTGGGACAACGTCGCCTTCCCGCTGCAACTGCGCGGTGTGCCGAAGGCGGAGCAGCGCCGACGGGTCGGCGAGACGCTGGAGATGGCAGGCCTTTCCAAGATGGCCCGCCGGCGGCCGCGCGAGCTGTCCGGCGGACAGCAGCAGCGCGTCGCCCTGTGCCGCGCCCTGGTCTACCGGCCGCCGGTGATCCTCATGGACGAGCCGCTGGGCGCCCTCGACAAGAAGATGCGCGACCAGCTCCAGACCGAGATCAAGCGCATCCAGCAGGAACTCGGCCTGACTGTCATCTATGTGACGCATGATCAGGAAGAGGCCCTCGTCCTCTCCGACCGCATCGCGGTCATGCGGGACGGGCGGATCGACCAGTTCGACACCCCGCAGGAGCTCTTCGAGCGCCCCCGCACCCCCTTTGTCGCCGACTTCCTCGGCGCGGCGAACTTCCTCCCCGGCCGCGTCGAGGAACAGACCACCGAGCACACACTCGTACGGCTCGACACCGGCGGCCTGATCAAGGCCCGCCCACAGACGGTGTCGCCCGCGGCGAAGGTACGCGCGGCGGTGCAGCCGGGCCGGCTCTTCCTGTGTCCCGCCGGCGACGGCTTCTGTACCGGGACCGTCGAGACGGTCACCTATGTCGGCACCCTCGTCCGGGTCACTGTCCGCCCCCTCGGCGGCTCGGAGACCGACCTCGTGCGGCTGGAACTGCCCGCAGGCCGCGCCCCCGCCCTCGGTGCGCGCGTGGACCTCGCCGCGGACCCCGAGAACGTCAGCGTGTTCGCCGACGCGGAAGACGGGGGGTGAGGAAGGTGGCCGTGATCGCTCCGGCACCGGGCCCCGTAGCCCCGGTGACCCCCAAGAAACGACTGGGCCGCGCGTTGTGCGAACGCCGCACCCGCTTCGGGCTGCTCAACGCCGCGCCCGTCGTCGTCTACCTGCTGGTCCTCTTCGTCTACCCGATCTTCAGCACCCTGATGCTGAGCCTCAAGGGCGAGGACGGAGGATTCACCTTCCACTGGTACACCGACGCCTTCCAGGGCGCCAGCCTGGAGATCCTCCTCACCACCCTGCGGATCTCCGCCGAGACCTCGCTGCTCAGCCTGGTCATCGGCTTCGTCCTGGCCGCCGCCGTTTCACGGCTCAAGCCCCTGTGGGCGGGGCTGGTGATGGTGATCGTGGTCGTCCCGCACTTCATCAGCGCTCTGGTGCGCACCTACGGCTGGATCATCCTCCTCGGTGAACACGGCGTCATCAACAATGTCCTGACGGACCTTCACGTCCCCGACGCCCCCATCCAGTTGCTCTACAACGAGCTGGGAGTCGTCATCGGCACCACCTCCGTGATGCTGCCGTACACCGTGCTGCTGCTGTACGCGGTCATGAAGGGCATCGACCGGCGGCTGATGGCCGCCGCGGCCAGCATGGGCGCCGGCCGGGTGACCATCTTCCGCCGGGTCTACGTGCCGCTGGTCGCTCCCGGGCTGGTCAACGCCGGCGTGCTGTGCTTCATCCTCTGCCTCGGCTACTACATCACCCCCGCCCTGATGGGCGGCCCGAAGCAGACCATGGTCGCCTCGCTCATCGACACGCAGGTCATGAAGCAGGACCAGTGGAACGGCGCCTCGGCGCTCGGCATCATCCTGCTGCTGCTCACCTTCGCCGGGCTGCTGCTGCTCAGACTGCTGAAGTCGGCGGGCGAGGCGTACCGGAACCGAGGTACGGCGTCATGACCGAACTCCGCTCCACTCTGGCCGGACGCATCACCCTGGCCGTCCTGTCCACACTGATCCTGCTGTTCCTGGCGCTGCCGATCGTCGTCATCGTCGTCACCTCCTTCGGGAAGGACGCCTTCGGCTCCTTCCCGCCGGAGGCCTGGACGCTCAACTGGTACAAGGTGCTGTTCGCCGACGGCAGCAAGTGGCCGGCTGCGCTCTCCCTCAGCGCCCTGGTGGCCTCCCTGACCACCGTCTTCTCCCTCGTCCTGGGCATGACGGCGGCCACGGCCCTGGTCCGCAGCGAGCTGCCGCTGCGCACGGCGGTCTACGGCCTGGTCCTGGCCCCGCTGGTGATCCCCCAAGTCGTCATCGCGCTCGGCCTGTTCCTGCTCTTCGAACCGGCCGCGATGCTCGGCAGCCCGATCGCCATCGCCCTCGGCCACACCGTGCTGGCCTCACCGATCGCGGTGATGATCCTCATGGCCACGCTCAAGGGCATCGACGAACGGCTGGAGGACGCGGCCGCCAGCATGGGCGCGAGCCGACTCACCGTCGCGCGGCGCATCACCCTTCCACTGGCCATGCCCGGACTGATCGCCGCCGCGATCTTCTCCTTCATCACCAGCTTCGACGAGTTCTTCGTCGCGCAGTTCCTGTCCTCCGTGGGCACCGTGACCCTGCCGGTCCAGGTGTTCAACGTCCTGCAGTACGACGTCGACCCGTCGGTGACGGCCGTCAGCGCGATCCTCATCGGGATCGCCATCGTGGCCCTGGCCCTGGTGAGCGTGGTGCGCAGGCTCAGCGGCTCCGGCCAGCAGGACGGCATCCTGCCGACCGAGCCCGGCGTGGGCCTCGCCGCGGGAAGTGAGACCGCGTCATGATCACCACCGCCCGCACTCCGGCCGGCGAACTGTCGGCCACCGCAGCCAGGCACCTGCTTCTCAACATGACCGACAACGGCTCGCTCGGCCCGGGCGGCGAGAACCTCCTCGTCGTCCGGCGCGGCGAGGGCCCGTACGTCGACGACGCCGACGGCAGGCGCTACATCGACGGCCTGTCAGGGCTGTACTGCTGCCAGCTCGGCTACTCCTACGGCCCCGAGTTCGCCGAGGCCGCCGAACGGCAACTGCGCGAGCTGTGCTACAGCCCGCTGTGGACCGGCTCCGCGCACCCCACGGCCATCGAGCTCGCCGAGCGGCTGTCCCGGATCGCCCCCGTCGACATCGAGCACACCTTCTTCTCGAGCGGCGGCGCCGAAGCCGTCGAAACCGCCTGGAAGATAGCCCGCCGCTACCACGCGCTGCGCGGCGAGCCGGGCCGCACCAAGGCGATCGCCCGGCGCGGCGCCTACCACGGGCTGACCGTGGGCGCCCTGTCGCTCACCGACGACCCTGGCCTGACGGAGCCGTACGGCCCGCCGGCGATCGAGACCCGGTTCGTGTCCAACACCAACCGCTTCGGCCTCGCACCGGAGTACGCGGACGACGATGTGTACACGGCCTGGCTGCTCGCCGAGCTGGAGGCCGCGATCTTGGCCGAGGGCCCGGCAACCGTCGCCATGCTCATCGCCGAGCCGGTGCAGAACCGGGGCGGCTGCATCACCCCGCCCAGGGGTTACTGGCAGGGTCTGCGGGTGCTGGCCGACCGGTACGGCTTCCTGCTCGTCGCCGACGAGGTGATCACCGCCTTCGGACGGCTCGGCGAGTGGTTCGGCGGTGACCGCTACGGTGCCCGGCCGGACATCGTCACCGTCGCCAAGGGGATCACCGCTGGATACGCCCCCATGGGCGCCACCCTCGTCAGCACCAGGGTCACCGAGGTCATCAACCGGCCCGGTGCGGTCCTCAACCACGGCTACACCTTCGCCGGGCACCCGCTGAGCGCGGCCATCGCCCTGCGGAACCTGGAGATCATGGAGCGGGACCGGATCCTGGACAACGTCCGCGGCCTCCAGGACCACCTCGCGAAGCGCATGGCGTCCCTCACGGACCTGCCGATCGTCGGCGACGTCCGCGGCACCGGGTTCTTCTACTCCTGCGAACTCGCCGGCGACCTCGACGGCGGCGGCTTCAGCGACACCGCCAGGGCCGCCCTGATCGCCGACCTGATCCCGCGCCGGCTGCGCGAGGCCGGGCTCCTCGCCCGCGTCTACAACCGCTCCGCGCCGCTGCTCCAGATCGCGCCCCCACTGATCAGCGACCGTCTCCTCCTCGACTGTATCGCCGAGATCATCGCGGGCACCCTCGAAGAGGCGTCCGCTCGACTTTGATCCACGTTTCGGAAAGGAACGACATGTACTCCATCGGTCCACTGACCGTCGCCCCCGGCGAGCGCGCTCAGGGCCTCATCCCGGTCGGTACCAGCAGCTACGGCGTGGAGCTCGGCATTCCGCTGATCGTCGTCAACGGCGCCCAGGCCGGCCCGGTCCTGTGCGTGGACGCCGGCGTGCACGGCGACGAGTACGACGGCCAGGAGGCCATCCGGCGCGTCCTCGCCGACATCGACCCGGCCACCCTGTGCGGCACCCTCGTCGGCATCCCCTGCATGAACACTCCGGCCTTCGAGGCGGCCGCCCGCGCCAGCGGCATCGACCACCTCAACCTCAACCGCATCTTCCCGGGCGACGCGGAGGGCTCGTACTCGCAGCGCCTGGCCGCGACCTTCGTCGAGCAGGTCGTCCCCGCCGTCGACGCCGTGGTCGACCTGCACACCGGAGGCGCCTACGGCGAGATCGCCCCGCTGGTCATCCTCCAGGGCGGCTATGAGGAGCTGGCGACGGACATCGCCCTCGCCGCCGGGCACGAGCTGGTCTGGAAGGGCGGCAAGTGGGGCGGCACGGTCCGCCACCCCGCCCTCGAGGCCGGCAAGCCCGCCATCACCATCGAGTGCGGCGGCGCCACCTACCGTGAGGCCAACGTCGAGCAGCACATGAACTCGATCCGCAACATCCTGCGCCAGCTCGGGATGATCGACGGCAAGGCGGAGCTGCGGGACACCTACACCACCGTCTCCGGCACCTTCGCCCGCTCCGACGCCGGCGGCTTCTTCGTCTCTCACGCCGAGCCGGGGGAGACCTGCAAGGAAGGCGACCTGATCGCGACCATCTCCGACCACTACGGCAACACGCTGGAGGAGGTCCGCGCGCCGCAGGAGGGCATCGTGCTCTGGGTGCGCCGGATCCGTACGGTCCGCCCGGGCGACGAGGTCGTCATCTTCGGTGAGGTGCAGGGGGAGATCCAGCCATGACCGGCGAACTGCAGTTGATCGAGCTGCTCATCGACGGCAAGCAGGTCCCGGCCGCCGACGGACGCTCCTTCACCGTCCTCGACCCGTCCAACGGGACGGGCATCGCCCAGGTGGCGCTGGCCGGCAAGGCGGACGTGGACCAGGCGGTGGCCGCCGCACGCGCGGCGTTCGAGGCGCCCGAGTGGGCCCGGATGCGGGCCGCCGACCGGGGCCGGATCCTGTACCGGATCGCCGAAGCCATTCGCTACCAGGGCGAACGGCTGGCCCGCTTGGAGAGCCAGGACGTCGGTAAGCCGCTCAGTCAGGCCAAGGCCGACGTGGAGGCCGCGGCCCGCTACTTCGAGTTCTACGCGGGCGTCGCCGACAAGCACGGCGGGACGACTATCCCGCTGGGCCCCGGCCTGATCGACTACACGGTCCGCGAGCCGATCGGCGTCTCCGGCCAGATCATCCCGTTCAACTACCCGCTGCAGAACACCGCGAGGGGCTCCGCCCCCGCACTGGCAGCGGGCTGCACGGTGGTCCTCAAGCCGTCGCCCGAAGCGCCGCTCACCCCGCTGGAGATTGGCAGGATCGCCCTGGAGTGCGGTCTTCCGCCGGGTGTGCTGAACGTCGTCCCCGGCGACGGTGAGACCGGCGCGACGCTCGCCGGCCACCCGGACATCGACCAGGTCACCTTCACCGGCTCGGTGCCCACCGGCATCAAGGTCGCCCAGGCGGCCGCCGCCAACGTGGTGCCCTCCGTCACCGAGCTGGGCGGCAAGTCCCCGGTCGTCGTCTTCGCCGATGCCGACTTCGACCTGGCGCTGAAGGCCGTCGCGGCCTCGGCCTTCGGCAACGCCGGCCAGACCTGCTCGGCCGGCACCCGGCTGCTGCTCCAGCGCGGCGCCGAGGAGTTCCTCGACAAGCTGGCCTCGTACGCCGGCTCACTGCGCATCGGCCCGGGCCACACCGACCCGGATGTCGGCCCGCTGGTCGCCGCCCGGCAGCGCGACCGGGTGCTGGGCTACGTGGAGCTGGCCCGGCAGGAGGGCGCGACCGTGCGCGCAGGCGGCGGCGCCCCGTCCGACCCCGAGCTGGCCGACGGCTACTACGTCCAGCCGACGGTGCTCACCGGCTTGACGAACGAGGCCCGTTGCGCCCGGGAGGAGATCTTCGGCCCCGTCGTCACCGTCATCGAATTCGACGATGCCGACGAGGCCCTCCAGATCGCCAACGACAGCCCGTACGGCCTTGCTTCGTACGTCTGGACCCGCGACATCGACAAGGCGATGCGGCTGGCGGAGGGCATCCGGGCCGGCCAGGTCTATGTCAACGCCACCGGAGTCGGCACCGGTGTCGAGCTCCCCTTCGGCGGCTACAAGCACAGCGGCTGGGGCCGGGAGAAGGGCCTCGAAGGCCTGGCCAGCTACCTGCAGACCAAGAACGTCTGCATCGGATTCGGAGACCGCTGATGAGATACCGCATCCTGGGCGAGCGCGGCCCGACCGTCTCCGCGGTCGGTGTCGGCGGCAACAACTTCGGCTCCCGCCTCGACGAGGGGGCGACGAAGGCCGTTGTCCATGCGGCCCTCGATGCGGGTATCACCCTGTTCGACACGGCTGACATGTACGGTGGGCGCGGCGACGGGGAACGGCTGCTCGGCGCCGCTCTCAAGGGCCACCGTGACCATGTGGTGCTGGCCACCAAGTTCGGCATGGAGATGGGCCGGGACGCCGACCTGTACGGTCCGCGCGGGGCCCGCGCGTACATCCGGTACGCCGTGGAGAACTCACTGCGCCGCCTCTGCACCGACCGGATCGACCTGTACCAGTACCACGAGCCGGACGGCGTCACCCCGCTGGAGGAGACGCTGACCGCGCTCCGGGAGCTGGTCGACGAGGGCAAGATCCGGTACATCGGCTGCTCCAACCTCCCGGCCGAGCACCTCACGGATGCCTTCGTGTCCACCCAGGCCCGCTACCACCTGCTCGACCGCAGCGTGGAGCAGGACCTGATCCCTGCCTGCCTGCGCCACGGCGTCGGCGTGCTGCCGTACTACCCGCTGGCCAACGGCCTGCTCAGCGGAAAGTACCGGCGCGGCGAGCAGCCTCCGCCCGGCAGCCGCCTGTCCTGGCGGCATGGCTGGCTCACCGACGCGGCCCTCGACAAGGTCGAGGAGCTCACCGCACACGGCGCCGAACGCGGTCTGACGCTCCTTCAGGTCGCTGTTGGCGGACTGGCCGCGCTCCCCGCGGTCGGCTCCGTCATCTGCGGCGCCATGACACCTGAACAGGTCACCGCCAACGCGGCGGCGGCCGACTGGATCCCCAGCGAGGCCGACCTGGCCGCACTGGACGCGATCGTCACCCCTGGCGAACGCGTCGTCTGAAGCCCCACCACTCACTCAGAAAACCTGCGAGATTGAGGCTGAACACCATGCGAGAGATCGTCACCTTCGACGCCTATGCAACCCTGATCAACTTCGAGCTCGGCCCCACGACCCTGAAGGTCATCGAGGACCGGCTGGATCTGGACAACCTGGATGTCGACGAGTTCCTCGACGACTTCCGCGTCATGCGCTTCCAGGCCGTCCTGGAGGCCTACCGCCCGTACCACGAGATCCTGCACTCCAGCCTGCGCAACGCCATGCGCCTGCACGGCCTGGAGTACCGCACGTCCGACGGCGACGCCCTCGTCGAGGCCGTCCCCACCTTCGGCCCCTTCCCTGAGGTCCCGGACGCCCTGCGCGCCCTGAAGTCGCGCTACGAGATCGCCATCATCTCCAACACCGACGACAACATGATCGCGCGGAACGTCGAGAACATCGGCGTCGAGTTCGACTACGTCATCACCGCCCAGCAGGCCGGCGCCTACAAGCCGGACCGTCAGACCTTCGAGCACGCCTACAAGACCATGGGCGTCGAGCCCTCCCAGGTCATCCACACCGCCCAGGGCTGGGAGTACGACCACATCCCGACCCGCGACCTCGGCCTGAAGCGCCGGGTGTGGATCAACCGCTACGGCCGCCCCGGCAGCGCCGACTACCAGCCGTACGACGAGCTGCCCGACCTGTCGGGCCTGCCGGCCTTGCTCGGCTGCTGACCTAGGGCGACACAAGACAGAGAACACAGAGGACGCACGCCATGAAGCAGATCCCCTACTGGCTGGACACAGCCCCCGCCCTGCCCGACCGTTCCGGAAAGGACCTGCCCGACGAGGCGGACGTGGTGGTGATCGGCGGCGGCCTCACCGGCCTGTCCACCGCCTACCACACCGCTCGCAAGGGTGCCCGAGTCGTCCTCGTCGAGAAGGACCAGGTCGGCTCGGGCGCCTCCGGGCGCAACGGCAGCATGTGCACTCAGGGCATCACCATCAGCCCCGCCGAGGCGCGCAAGCGCTATGGGCAGGAGCGCGCACTCGAGCTGTACAACGCCTTCCGCGAGGCGGTCGACGTCGTCGAGGACCTCACGCAGAAGGAACAGATCGACTGCGACTTCAACCGCTCCGGGCGCCTCGGCTTGGTCTGCAAGCCCCACCACTTCAAGGGCCTGGAGGCCAAGCAGCGCGACCTGGCCGAGAACTTCGGCCACGAGACGGTCGTGCTGAGCAAGAGCGAACTGCGGGCCGAGCTCGGCTCGGACTGCTACCACGGCGCCCTGCTCGACCCGCTCAGCGCGGGCCTGCACGTGGGCAAGTTCGTCGGCGGCCTGGCAGACGCCGCCGAGCGTGCCGGCGCCGAGATCCACGAGCGCAACGCCGCCACCGGCCTCACCCGCCTCCCTGACGGCGGCTTCCTCGTGGAGACCCTGCACGGCACCATCCGTGCCAAGCAGGTCATGGCGGCGACGGACGCCTACACCGACAAGTCGATGCCGTGGTTCCGGAAGCGGCTGATCAACGTCGGCAGCTTCATCATCGTCACCGAGCCGCTGGGGGAGGCGCGCGCCAAGGAGCTCATCCCGAACGGCCGCCTGCTGGTCGCCCACAAGAATGTCGGCAACTACGTCCGCCTCACCCCGGACAACCGCCTCGCCTTCGGCGGCCGGGCCCGCTTCGCCCCCTCCAACCCGGCCTCCGACGTCAAGAGCGGCGACATCCTCAAGCGGGAGATGACCGAGATCTTCCCGCAGCTGGCCGGGACGCGGATCGACTACGTCTGGGGCGGCATGGTCGGCATGTCCTGGGACCGCATTCCGCACGCGGGAGAGGTCAACGGCCTGTACTACTCCATGGGCTACTGCGGCCACGGCGTCCAGATGGCCACCTACATGGGCCGCGCGGTCGCCGAGATGATGGACGGCAAGCCCGAGGCCAACCCGATGCGCGGCTTCGGCTTCCCGAAGGTGCCCGTCCCCTTCTACAACGGCACGGCCTGGTTCCTGCCGTTCGGAGGCGCCTACTACAAGGCAAAGGACAAGCTGTTCTGAGCCGATACCGACGGCGGTGACACTGCGGGGACTTTCCGCGAAGTGGGTGTGGGAAGTCCCCGCAGTTTCGCATCGCCTCCCTCACGGTGAGGCGCCCGCCGTGGCGACTGGTGACCCACTGACTGCAGTGTGGCCCTCCACGCGGGCGGCGGCGCGGGCGATCCCCGACGGCCGACGCGGCGTCGGCCCCCGGGCGTGCGCCGGGGTTGCAGGGGAGCCGCTGCCCGACGTGGACCTTCGTCAGCAGAGCTCGCAGCCGAGCCCAGCCGGTCAGCGCGCTCGCTCCTTCGCCCACCCTCCGTACACCACGCCCGCACCCGTTTCGAGAGAAGGTCCGCACCGCCATGACCGCCGCAGCCACCCGAAGCGAACACGACCTGCTCGGCGACCGCGACGTCCCCGCCGAGGCGTACTGGGGCATTCACACCCTGCGCGCCATGGAGAACTTCCCCATCACTGGGACACCGATCTCCGCCTACCCTTACCTGATCGACGCCTTGGCCGCCGTGAAGGAGGCAGCCGCCCTCGCGAACCAGGAACTGGGCCTGCTGGAGCCGAGGAAGGCGGTCGCGATCGTCGCGGCCTGCCAGGAGATTCGCGCCGGCAAGCTGCACGATCAGTTTGTCGTCGACGTCATCCAGGGTGGCGCCGGCACCTCGACCAACATGAACGCCAACGAGGTCGTCGCGAACCGCGCTCTGGAACTGTTGGGCCACGCCAAGGGCCAGTACGAGTACCTGCACCCCAACGAGGACGTCAACCTGGGCCAGTCGACCAACGACGTCTATCCGACCGCCGTGAAAATCGCGACGGTGTTCGCGGTCCACGGCCTGCTCAGGGCCATGTTCGTGCTCCAGAACGCCTTCGCCGCCAAGGCGCTCGAGTTCCGCGACATCCTTAAGATGGGCCGTACTCAGCTGCAGGACGCAGTGCCGATGACGCTCGGTCAGGAGTTCTCCGCCTACGCGGTCATGATTGAGGAGGATCGCAGCCGGCTCGCCGAGGCCGTGGAGCTGATACATGAGATCAACCTCGGTGCCACCGCGATCGGCACCGGCCTCAACGCACCCTCCGGATATGCCGAGTCGGCTCGCCGCCACCTCGCGGCCATCACCGGGCAGCCGCTGGTCACCGCTGCCAACCTGGTCGAAGCGACCCAGGACTGCGGTGCCTTCGTCCAGATGTCCGGCGTGCTCAAGCGGGTCGCGGCCAAGCTGTCCAAGAGCTGCAACGACCTGCGCTTGCTGTCCTCCGGCCCGCGCGCCGGGCTCAGCGAGATCAACCTCCCGCCGGTGCAGGCGGGTTCGAGCATCATGCCCGGCAAGGTCAACCCGGTGATCCCCGAGGTCGTCAATCAGGTCGCCTTCGAGGTGATCGGCAACGACGTCACCATCACCATGGCCGCCGAGGCCGGACAGCTCCAGCTCAATGCCTTCGAGCCGATCATTCTGCACTCCCTGTCGAAGTCCATCACACACCTGCGCGCGGCCTGCCTGACGCTGGCCGAACGCTGCGTGGCCGGCATCACCGCCAACACCGAGGCACTGCGCGCGACCGTCGAGAACTCCATCGGCCTGGTGACCGCTCTCAACCCGCACATCGGTTACACGGCCGCCACCGACATCGCCAAGGAAGCCCTCGCCACCGGCCGGGGCGTGGCCGAACTCGTCCTGGAGAAAAGCTTGTTGCCGGCCGAGACACTCGCCGACCTGCTACAGCCCGAGGTCGTGGCAGGCAGTGGCCAGGTACTGGCCTGACCACCTGCTGTCACAGTCGCCTCCCACTTCCGCCGCGAGGGCGCAAACCTGCTGCTCACCGGACGGCGACCTGAGCTGCCCGAGGACGATCCGGACGATCTCTCTCGCCTTGTCGGATCAAGAACCAGGTCGCCGTGTCCAAGCGCTGAAAGGAGTGGGCGCATGCCGCCGGGCTCTGTTCAATCGGACTCATCGACCGGGGCCGTTACTGACTTCTCAAGCCCAGGAAAGGAAAACATGTCGCTCCTGAAGACCATCGACACCAATCCCTCCTTCGCACCGCGCGAGTCCGGTGCGCTCCCGGAACGCCTGATTTCCGGCAACCCCGCCTTCAAGACCTGGGCCCAAGACGTCGCCCGCGGGGAGATGATCCATACGGGCGTCTGGGAAGCGACGCCCGGCGAGACGCGCTCGATCAAGGGCGAGTCCTTCGAGTTCTGCCATATCCTCTCCGGCATCGTCGAACTCACGCCAGAAGGTGGCGAGCCGGTGGTCTACAAGGCAGGCGACAGCTTTGTCATGAAGCCGGGCTTCGTCGGTGTCTGGAAGACCATCGAAACCGTGCGCAAGATCTACGTGATCGTGATGTGATGCCGATACGGCTCGGCACGCTGATATCGGACGTCTGCTCCCCGCGCTCGCGGGGACGGTCCCTTCACGCCGCACCTCGGGCTCGGTCACCACGTCCTGCCTCCCGCACTCCGCGGGGGTAGCTCGCGGTATGTCGCTCACCAGTCCGCATCTCCCCATTGGTCCAGCAGGGCGTCTGCCATGTCTGCGTCAAGTTCTGGCGCCGTGCCGTGGAGGGATTGTTCGGTCCAGATCACTTTGCCGCGAGGCATGTACCGGGTGCCCCACCGCTCCGTGAACTGGGCGACCAGGAACAACCCCCGCCCCCCCCTTCGTCGGTGGAGGCCGCCCGGCGCAGATGCGGTGAGGTGCTGCTGCCGTCGGCGACCTCGCAGATAAGGCTGCTGCGGTCGCGCAGTAGCCGCAGCCGGATCGGGGCGGCGCCATAGCGGATGGCATTGGTGACCTGCAGGCTCTTATAGGTGTCTATCAGGAAATATCGCCGCTTTATAGATGCCCCATGGAAGAAGTGTCGCAGTCCTCCGTGGGTGCCAGGCCTGCCTCCCTCGATCGCATCTGTGGGGCGATGGGCCCTCGGGCGAGGTGAAGCTGTCGACGCCGGCCAGCAGCGCGGCGGCCGTCGCCTCCTCGTGGGTGTCGAAGTAGCGCTCGGAGTCGACCAGGTTGGAGGGCGCGCCTGCGTCCGAGCAGACCAGTAGATACGGCGAGACATGGTTCGGGCGGCCGTTGACCAGGTTGTACGCCGGCATCACACCGGCCACGGTGGTCGCCTCGACCGTCTCGCGGAAGGCGTGCAGGTCGTATTCGTGTAGGACGCGCGGTCGGACCGAGGAGGACGTGACGTCGCGGCCCGTCTCGTTGTTGTGGGCCAGCCAGTGCTTGCGGACGGGCGCGGTGCGCCAGTACGTCGGGTGATCGCCGTGCAGGCCGTGCGTGTAGGCGGTGGCGATGGCCGAGGCGAGCTTCGGGTCCTCCGAGTAGCCCTCCTCGTTGCGGCCCCACAGAGGGTGGCGCAGCAGGTTCACGGTCGGGGACCAGACGTTCAGCCCCACGCGGGAGGCCCGGGCGCGCATCGCCCGGGCCTCCTTGGACACCGCCCTGCGTACGAGATCGTCGTTCCAGGTCGCGCCCAGGCCCACCGCCTGCGGGAAGACGGTGGCCGGACCCATCCAGGCCACGCCGTGCAGGGCCTCCTGGCCGGTGCGGAACGCGGCGACGCCGAGCTGCTCCACGGCGGGCGCGAACTGGTGCAGGAATCCGATCTTCTCGTCGGGGGTGAGCTGCGACAGAAGGTCGTCGATGCGCTTCGCGAAAGGCGGCTGCGGATCGCGGAAAGGTGGTGGTGTGTGCGGAGTGTGTGGCGGATACATGGGATCTTCTTGAGACGGAGCGTCGAGTGTTTCGAAGCGCTTCGAGGTGCATCAGGCGCCAGGGTGCATGTCAAGGAATCAACGCCGTTACGTCAAGCAGGGCATATACAGGGCCTTCAGACCTTGGAGGAATCTTGGAAGCGACCCTTGTGCGCCCATGGGCGTTCACTTAACCTCACAGCAACATCGAAGCGCTTCGACTGCTGATCGCGTCGCAGTGATTGGATGTCCGTTTCAGCTCAGCCAGTCCCAGTCACGACACCGCAGCCGACGGCCCACCGCCGGGTGTGCAGGTGTGCAATGAAGGGTTGACGCAATGACGCCGAATGCCGCCTCCTCCGGACCGAGCCGGAGAAGCTTTCTCGCCTCCACGGCGGTCGCCACCGCAGCGGTGGCCGGGGGAATGCCACTGCTCACCGCCTGCGGCGGTTCGGACAGCGGGTCGCGAGAGGGGGCCACGTCGGGCAAGGCCGCCGGCAAGCTGATCCCGACATACGTCGCCAGCACGGTCGCCAAGCCGGACCTTCCGTCGAAGAACGGTTCGTCGGCCGGCTACACCGGCAAGATCGACCTCGCGGCCCTCGCCACTTCGGTCCCGGACAAGCTCGGCACGGGCGCCCCCATCAAGATCATGTCCCCGCTCTGGGGCACCCCGCCGAAGCCCGGGTGTGCGTACTACAAGGCGGTCGACGCGGCGGCGGGCACCAAGGTCATCTGGCAGAACCAGGACGGCAACACATACGGCCAGAAGCTCGGCGCCGTCCTGGCCTCCAGCTCCATGCCCGACATGGTGGTCGTGCCCGGCTGGGAACTGGTCGGCAAGATCCCGAACGCGGTCACCGCGAAGTTCATGGACCTCGGCCCCTACCTGGCGGGCGACAAGGCCAAGAAGTACCCGAACCTCGCCGCGATCCCCTCCGACTCCTGGCGCATGGGCATCTTCGGCGGCGCGCTGCGCGGCATTCCGATGCCCACCGCCCCCGCGAGCTTCATCACGCCCTACTACCGCAAGGACATCTTCGACAAGAAGGGCTACTCCGTACCCAAGTCGGCCGATGAGTTCCTCAGTTGGGCCAAGGAGGCCACCAGCGCCAAGGCCAAGGTGTACGCCTGCGGTGACATGTCCTGGATCTCGGGGGCCATCTTCGGCAACCTCGCCGGCTGGAACATCGATGACGACGGCAAGCTGAGGTACCAGATCGAGCGGCCCGAGTACCTCGAGGCCCTGGAGTGGACCCGCAAGCTGTTCGACGCCGGCGTGGTTCACCCCGACGACAAGGCGCAGTCCGGCGACGCGGGCCAGCGGTTCACCGCCGGAGAGATCCTGGTCTTCAACAGCGACTCCTCCGCCTGGTACCAGAAGACCGCCGAACAGGCCAAGGCCAACCCGGACTTCGAGATGGACGCCATGGACATCTTCGGCGCCGACGGCGGCAACCCGACGCTGACCGCGTCCTCGCCCGCCAACATCTGGACGATGATCCGCAAGGGCGCCTCGAAGGAGACCGTGGAGAACGCGCTGGCCGCCGCCGACTTCGCGGCAGCGCCCTACGGCACCAAGGAGCGGATGCTCGTCGACTACGGCGTCGAGGGCACCCACTACACGGTCAAGGACGGCGTCCCGGTCAAGACCGACCAGGGCAACTCCGAGGTGATCAACGCCTGGGTGATGCTGGCGGCCCCGGCTCCCTACTTCGCCCACCCCGACTTCCCCGACATCGCCCGCAAGCAGACCGAGTGGCAGCAGCGGATGGGCGCCTTCATGAAGAAGACCTCCATCTACGGCATGGAGGTCATCGAGCCGACCCGCTACGCCAACCTCGCCAGCCAGTTCGAGCAACTGCAGATCGACTACGTACGCGGCCACAAGAAGCTGTCCGACGTGCAGGCCGCCATCTCCACCTGGAGGTCCTCCGGCGGCGACAAGCTGCGCGACTGGTACAAGGAACTCCTCGACAAGAACGGCAGCGGCAACTGATGTCTCTCACGGCCGGGAGTAGGCCAGACGGCATTCGTCCCCCCGCGGCCGTCGAGGAGTCGACGGCCGCGGTCGCCACCGCGGGGACGAAGGTGCGGGCGCCGCGCAGTACGAGCAAGGCCGGCAAGGTTCCGTTCCGGATCCGGCTGCGCCGTGACCGGGCGCTCATCTTGATGACGCTGCCCGTCATCGTGCTGCTGTTGCTCTTCAACTACGTCCCGCTGCTCGGCAACGTCGTCGCATTCCAGGACTACGACCCGTACGTGTCCAGCAACGGCGTCACGGCGATCTTCCACAGCCCGTGGGTGGGCGTGGAGCAGTTCTCGCGGGTGCTCGACGACCCGCTGTTCTGGAGCGCCACGAAGAACACCATCGTCCTGTTCGTGCTCCAACTGGTGCTGTTCTTCCCGGTCCCCATCGCCCTCGCGCTGGTCATCAACAGCGTGATCCGGCCCCGGGTGCGGGCCGTGGCGCAGGCGATCATGTATCTGCCGCACTTCTTCTCCTGGGTCCTCGTGGTCACCGTCTTCCAGCAGGTCCTCGGCGGCGCGGGCATCATCGCCCAGACCCTCGAGAACCACGGGTGGAGCGGCTTCGACCTGATGACCAACGCGGACCTCTTCAAGTATCTGGTCACCGCGCAGGCCGTGTGGAAGGACGCCGGCTGGGGGATCATCGTCTTCCTCGCGGCCCTGTCCGCCGTCAGCACCGACCTGTACGAGGCCGCTGCCATCGACGGCGCGGGGCGCTGGCGACGCATGTGGCATGTGACGCTGCCCGCGCTGCGCCCGGTGATCGCCCTGCTGCTGGTACTCAGGGTGGGCGACGCGCTGAGCGTCGGCTTCGAGCAGTACCTGCTCCAGCGGGACGCGGTCGGCGCGGGGGCCAGCGAGGTCCTCGACACATACGTGTGGAACATGGGTATCCAGAACGGCGACTTCAGCTACGCGGCCGCGGTCGGCCTGGCCAAGGGACTCATCGGAGTCGGTCTCGTCCTGGGCGCGAACAAGTTCGCGCACCTGCTGGGCGAGCAGGGGGTGTACAAGAAATGAGCCTCAACACGCAGCTCGTCCGCAGCCTCAGGGCGCCCGCCCGCCCCGTGTGGGAGGAGCCGCCGAACAAGGCAGGACTCACCGCCAAGAGTGGCTTCCTCGTGCTCTGCTGCCTGGGGGTGCTCGGTCCGCTGTGGATCGTGATCGTCACCAGCCTCTCTCCCAAACCCGTGATCGACCGGGTCGGCGGCCTCGTCGTGATCCCCCAGGGCATCACCTTCATCAACTACACCGAACTCCTCGGCGGCGGCCAGGTCAGCCGGGCGATCATGGTCTCGGTCGGGATCACGCTCGTCGGCACCCTGTTCTCGATGACGGTGTCGGTGCTGGCGGCCTACGGCCTGTCGCGGCCAGGGAGTCTGGGCCATCGGTTCTTCCTGATGACCATGATGGCGACCATGTTCTTCGGGGCCGGGCTCATCCCGACGTACCTTCTGGTGCAGTCGCTGGGCCTCACCGACACCTATCTGTCGCTGGTCCTGCCGAGCGCGGTCAGTGTCTTCAACATCCTCGTCCTGCGGGCCTTCTTCATGGGGATCTCACCCGAACTCACCGAGTCCGCCCGCATCGACGGGGCCAGTGATCTGCGGATCCTGCTGACCATCATCATGCCGCTGTCGCGCGCGGTGCTGGCCGTCATCTCGCTGTTCTACGCCGTCGGCTACTGGAGTGCCTGGTTCAACGCCTCGATCTACCTCACCGACCAGGAGATGATGCCGCTGCAGAACGTGCTCATCCAACTGGTCCAGAAGAACACCGAGGCGCCGACCGGCCTCCAGCAGGCGGTCCGCACCGGCCAACTCTCCTCCCTGGGACTGCAGATGGCCGTCATGGTCCTCGCGCTGATCCCCGTCGCGGTTGCCTCCCCCTTCGTCCAGCGGCACTTCAAGAAGGGCATGCTCACCGGAGCCATCAAGGGCTGACCGGTCACCATCGCGGAGGGGTGGTTCTGCGCGTCGGCGGCTGCGGGTTCGTTGTGGCTGGTCGCGCAGGTCCCCGCGTCCGTAGATAGGTCTGACTCCCCCCTTCTGCAGAGCGAGGCTTGTCATGCTTTCGTCGCATCTGAGCCGTCGTGCCGTTCTTGCCGAGGCCGCTGCCGCTGCTGCGCTCACCGCCGTTCCCCTCGGGCAGGTTCGGGCGCATGCCGCCGAGGACACTGCCTCCTCCTGTCGATGGCGCAACGTCTTCATCGGCGGGACGGGGTTTGTCACCGGCGTGCTCTTTCATCCCTCCGTTCGTGGCCTCGCCTATGTCCGGACCGACATCGGGGGCGCCTACCGCTGGTTCGGCAAGGCCGCCAAGGGCGCCTCCTACCCGGCGATCTACATGGCCGGCGGGATCGAGGACTTCAACGCCATCTACCGCTCCGACGACGAGGCCAAGACCTGGACGCGGATCAACGATGGGCAGCATCCGGGGGGTTGGACCGGCACGGCCCACACCCTGCCCGCCCTACTGATCGAGATGCAATGACCTGGGCACCAGACCGGGCGACGGCGCGTTCCTGCGGACGTCCGACTCCAACTCCGGAACCGTGGACGTCAAGCCGATCCTCAACTGGATCGCCTACACCAAGGGCTGGATGCCCGGCAACGAGATCATCGGGCGACGTCCAGTTCGGCTATGAGATCACCTCGTCGTCCGGCGGGCTCAACTTCAACACCAACAACCTGACCGTCAGCGGCGGCTGACCCGACATCGGGGCCGAGGTCGGTCCGCGTCCTTCCTCAGGCGCGGTCGACCTCGGCCCGCAGCGCGTTGTAGTCCGCGAAGGTGGCTTCCAGACTTGTGGGGAGCCGTCGGCGGCCTTGGGCGGGCCGTGGGATCAGTGTCGGGCGAACTGGACCTGGGTGGGTTGTGCGACGTTCGGCCGCACCGCGATTCCGGTGATGGTCAGCCGTTCGCCGTAGATGTCGGTGAGTCTGATCGCGCTGCCGCACCCGCCGCCGTCGGCGGAGATGAAGTAGTTGTAGGAGGTGCGGGGCAGTCGTCGCCAGCCGCCTGTGGTGCTGACTTCCAGCCCGGCGACTGGGTTGCGGTGGCCGATCGCCTGTATGGCACACCAGTAGCGGCTGGAGCCGGTCTTGTACCGGATGGAGATCGTGTCGGAGGTGCTGGGGCTCACCAGGCTCCAGGTGATGGGGATCCGGCCGACCTTGAGGTCGGCGAGTTTGGCGAATGCCTGTTGGCTGAGGTCGAGTTGCCCGGGTGCGCAGGGCAGGGGGCATTCGTTGGTGATCCGTACCGTGATGGATTTGCCGTTGGCCGCGCGGACGAGCACGTATGCGCCGCACGCCTTGGACGTCTCGTAGTCGGTGGTGTTCATGGCCGCGATCATGAGGTCGGGGCTCGGGCCGAACAGGCAGGCGCCGTCTCCGTCCCCGGCCTCGTAGGCGGTGGCGACGCCCTGGTAGGTGGTGTGGGGCTGAAGCCGTCCTGCCTGCGAGGCCGGGGCGGACTTTCGCTTGGGCCGCGGAGTGTCAGTGGATGACGGTCGTGCTGACGTGGTGGTCGCGGCACCCTTCGGGGTGGGGGAGCCAGTCGGGCTCGCCGTCGCGGTCGGTGTGTTCGTCTCGCCGGCGGCGGTGGCTTTCACTTGGGTGGTGGCGAGGGGTGTGGCCGCGGCGGACCTTGCATCGACGTTGCGGTCGGGGAGCAACGCCATCACCAGGTAGGCGAGAACGCCCGCGGCGATCAGCGCCGATGTGCCGCCCAGCATGAGCCTGCGTCTTTGTCTGCGCTGCCGCGCGGCCTGCCTCGGTGTGTTCATTTCCTGTCCGTTCGCAAGGTCGAGCCGATGGTGCACTGCTGAGTGACCGCCGGAAGCGGAAAGGTTGCCAACGATTTCTCACAGGAAGTGGCCGAGTCTCGCGGCAGGACGGTTACGGGCGGCTTGGCACGGTCGCGCGCGTGGCCATGAGCTGCGGGCAACCGGTGGTGAGTGCTGACCTCGAACATCACCACCACCAAGGTGCTCAACGGCCGGTCGGGAGTGTCGGACGCGACCCGGGCCCGCGTCGAGGAACTGATCCACCAGTACGGTTATTGCCAAAGACGGAGCAAGACGGAGCAAGACGGAACAAGACGGAGCAAGACGGAGCAAGACGGAGCAAGACGGAGTGGGGCGGCGCGCAGAGACGCCGGTGCCCTGGTTGCCCGGGAGGTGGGCAACCAGGGCGAGGGCCGGCCGGTCAGGATTAGTTGACAGCTGTACCTGTGACTGAGTCTCCGGACTTCGTGACCTCGTACTTCACTTTGGCGCCGCTGTGGAAGTGGAAGATCAGCGTCGCCGGTTCCCCGTCACGCAGTGCCTTCAGGAATTCGGGGGTCAGGATGATCGTGCCGTTCGGGTAGTCCGGCGAGAAGGCCACGTTGAACTCCTGATACGGAGTCCAGCTGGTCGGGCCGGCGTTGCTGCCGTCGGCGTACGTGGCCTCCATGGTCGCCAGCAGGTCACCCTGGTACTTCGTGGGAACGGCGAACGAACCGGGTGTGCCCGTGGCGTCCGACAGCACCGGAGTGTCGTAGGTGACCACGTCGATCTGCCAGGGCAGGCCGCGGGAGAACCGGGCCTGGAGCGTCGCGTTGACCCCGTAGTCCCGCTCGCCGGTCAGCCGGGTCAGCGCACGTGCCGTGAGGGTGAGGCGATCATTGACGACGGTGTAGTCCTGGCCCTCGACAAGCTTGGTGTCGCCGTGCCACAGACCCTGGAACTTGGTGCCGTTCAGGTTCAGCGTGAGCGACTGGGCTGTGATCCGGCTCGACTTCGCCACGAAGACCTTGTCGAAGGAGGCGGTTCCCGAGCGGGTGGTCCAGCTCGACTTGATCCAGGCGAAGAGGGCGGGGTCGCGCCACTTCAGGGTCTCTCGGTTCAGGTAGGCGTAGCCGGGGTCCCACAGGGCGGTGGTGACACCGGCGACGCGTGCCGCGTGTCCGACGTGCTCGTAGTACTTCAGCGCCTCGCCCCGCTCGATGCGGGAGGGGTGGTTGTCGTCGGGATATGCGAGCAGGCCGTACTCGCCGAGGTAGACGGGGATGCCCCTGGCGATGAAGGTGTCGTGCATGCGGGCGAAGGCGTCGTTCAGGTCGTTCTGGGCTGCGTCATCGTAACGGGTGCCGCCTGCGACGTTCACGCTGAACGGGTACCAGCTGTAGTAGTGCACGGTGGCGACCAGGTTGCTGTCGTGCAGCGCGCTGATCGTGGTGTACAGGTCGTCCATGAGGTCCTGAGAGGGGGTGCCGCCCTGTGTGGTCAGGACGAGCAGGCGGCCCTTGTTCCCGCCGCCCGAAGCACGGACGACCTTGTGGAACGAGGTGTTCAGCTCGTCCATGAACTGGGTCTTCTGCGCGGCGGTGGCGTCGCCGAAGCTCGGTTCGTTGACGCTCTCGAAGAGCAGGGTGCGCGGCTCGTCCCGGAACGCCGCGGAGATCTGGGTCCACAGGGCGTCGTAGCGGGCGAGCACGTTGTCGTGGTCGGTGGAGATCTTCCAGACCCACTGCCATGAGTCGTGGTGGACGTTGAGCACGACATAGAGCTTCTCGGCCTGTGCCCAGTCGACCACCTGCTTGACGCGGCTCATGTACGCGGCATCGACGGTGTAGGGCGCGGTGTCGGACTGGTGTGCGCTCCAGGTCACCGGGATGCGGACGCTGCGGAAGCCCTGCGCCCGGATGGTTTCGAACAGCTCCCTGGTGGCCTTGGGGTTGCCCCAGGACGTCTCGTCCGGAATCGCGTCCAGGGTGTTGCCCAGGTTCCAGCTGGGCTGCATCGCCGCGACGGCGTCCATGGCGCGGGCCGGAACGCTGATCGTGGAGCGTGCCTGCTGCGCCGTGCCGCCGGGCGCGGCGAGCGCGGTGCTGCCGGACAGTCCCAGGATGACGAGTAGCGCCATCAGCAGGCCGGCCAGGCGTCCGGGGCCGCGGCTGCGGTGGTGTGCGGGTTGCCGTATGTCCTTCATGTGTCATGCCTTTCGGTGGGTTGTACGGGTGATCCGATCCGTGGTCGGGCAGTGGCCAGGCGCCACCGTCGGGCGCGCCTGCCGCTGCAGGTCCATGGGGTGATGTGTGTCGTGGCGTTCTCGGGATTCAGTGCCGGACCGCCGAGCCGGTCGGGGAGGACGGGTCAGCCGGCCCTCGTCGCCACATGGCGGAGCCTCCTTGTTCCTGTCAGCGGAGGGGGACAGCGGGAGGGGGGCCTGGTTCAGCCGTCGAGCGGCTCGTAGTCGAACCAGTCGAAGTGGACGGTGCCTGTCGCGGCGAACATGCCGATGACCCGACCGGTGAAGCCGCCGGCGACCTCGGTCGACAGGTAGCGGCCGTCGAGGGTCGCGAGCTCGGTGAACGTGCCGTCGGGCTGCTCGACGCCGAGGGAGACGACGTCGGGTCCCGTGCACGGCCCGTCCGGAGACGGCGGCTGCGTGATCGTGACGGCGAGGACCACCGGCTCGGCGGGCACGGGCTGTTCGGCCACGACCGTGCTCAGGGAGCCGACACGCGCGACCACCCGCACCCGCGTGCCGGACACCTCGATTTCGTAGTGGTGCCGCTCGTCGAGCCGCACGGCGAGGCCACCGCCTCCCTCCGTGGCATCGACCAGAGTGCGCGCCCGGCACGACCTGTGCTGCTGGCGCCGACCGGTGAACACCACGTCGGGCTCGTCCAGGGAGCCGCCCCGCGCGCGGAGCGTCAGCCATCCGGGGCGCTCCTTGGTGGTGCAGTGTTCGGCGGGCCGGTCGCGCAGGGAGATCCAGGACGGCCGCAGTTCGGCGAGCTCGAAGTCGTCCCGGTGCTCCTCGGCAGGGCTGGGGGAGAGCGGCCACGGCAGCTCAGGCAGGTCCAGGGCGACCTCGCCGATGACCGGCCAGTCGTCCACCCAGGTCACGGGGGCCAGGAAGGTCTCCCGGCCGAGCACGTGCCAGCCCGGCGTGCCGCCGCCCGGCCGTACGCCGAGCAGCACCATCCACCAGGAGCCGTCGGGGCCTTGGACCAGGTCGGCGTGCCCGGTGTTCTGGACGGGGTGGTCGGTGCCGCGATGGGTGAGGATCGGGTTGGCCGGGCATGGCTCGAACGGGCCGGCGGGCGTACGGCCGCGGGCGATCGAGACACCATGGCCGCGCTCGGTGCCGCCCTCGGCGATGAGCAGGTACCAGTAGTCGCCGATCCGGTACAGGTGCGGCGCCTCCGGGGCCTTGGCGCCGGGCCCGCCGGACCAGAGCTTGTGCGGTGTTCCGTACGTCTGCCCGGTGGACGGGTCGAGACGGACCTGCGAGACCCCGGCGACCGTGCACCAGCAGGTGCCGTCCTCGTCCCAGGCCAGGTCGGGATCGATGCCGGGGACGCCCGGCGCCCAGATGGGGTCCGACCATGGTCCGGCGGGGTCGGTGGCCGTGACGATCAGGTTGCCGCCGCCCTCGCTGCAGTTGGTGACGATCAGCCAGAAGCGGCCGTCGTGGTGGCGCAGGGTGGGGGCGTAGATCCCGCCGGAGGACGGCATGTCCGCCGGCAGGCGCAGCTGCTCGGGCCGGTCCAGGGCGTTGCCGATCTGCGTCCAGTGGACGAGGTCGCGGCTGTGGAAGAGGGGTACGCCGGGGAAGTACTCGAAGGTGGAGCAGGCCAGGTAGTAGTCGTCGCCGACGCGACAGATGCTGGGGTCGGGGTGGAAGCCGGGGATCACGGGGTTGGTGAAGCGTCTGTCCGGCTGGCGCAGAGGGGGCACCCGATAGGTCCTCTCGTCGATTCGTGATGCAGGCGTGGGGTGGTTCAGTGGGGTGGTTCAGGGGGCGCCAGGGTCCGTGGGGCTGATGCGGAGCAGAACGGCGGACGGCGCGGTGGGCGGGGTCAGGCTCAGCTCGGCCGCGTGTGCCGGTCGCCGTCGTGGGTCGCACGGTGGGTCCGGTGGCGCAGACGCCCGCCGAGATCGGTGCCCACGAGGCGGTTGCCCGACCAGCCACGGCCGTGACCCGCGGCCGTCACCTCCACCAGGGGCAGGGACGCACCGGGGATTCTCTGCAGCTTCGCCGGCCAGTCCGAGGTGCGTGAGGCGCGGGCTGTCGTCGTCATCGAGGACGATCTCGAGGTGAAGGCCCTCGTGCCCCCAGTGGAAGGTCCCTTGTTCCTTGGTCATGGTGGTTCTTTCGAGGTCAGTGCCCGCGCAGAACCGCGCAACCGCCGGGCGGCAGTTCGTGCGCGAGGGCATCGGTGAGCAGGTCGTGGGCGGGGTCCGGCAAGGGCACGGCCTCGGGGTTGTGGTGGAGCAGGACCTGCCAGTGGCGGCCGTCGGGTGTGTGTCGGGTGACGGCTTCCGACATCGGCCGGCAGGCCGACGGTCTTCCTGTGGTGGCTGTCGAAGCGCTTCACCACTAGGCGCAAGTTAGCGGACAAGCCTCGTGTGAAACAAGGGTTTCTACCGCAAGGTCCTATTCTCCTGCTGCTCTATTGGCGGCCCATCAGGAGAATGGCAGCTTCGAAGCGCTTCGACAAGCCATGCGTCAGAGCCAGTTCCACACTCGGCTCCCGAGGGGTGTGCGCCGTGGGCTCGGCGTCCTTTCCGCCACTGACCGGCTTTCTTTCTGCTGCCCCGGATCGCTGGGGCGCGGAGCGTCGCCGGCATGCTCGAACGGCCCACGTGGACGAGCGGTTCGCGATGTCGCACCCGTACGGTCCGGCCGTCGCCGCGCCTGGGGGGACCCTCAGGGCTCCCACTGACGGTGAGCCGCCGCACGGGGCCGCCTAGCGGCTCAGGGGCCGATTGGGCCTTCGTGACCCCAGCCACGGCGGGCGCCGCGCCCGGCGGTGCCCGCCACCGATGTTCTGCCGGGACCGGAACGCGGAGGGGGTTCGGGTCCGGGGAGCGGGGGTCATCCGGCGGTCAGAGTGGCCCACTTCTGGTTGGAGCCGCCGTTGCAGTCCCACAGCTGGAGCTGTGTGCCGTCGGTCGTGGAGAAGCCCGGATCGTCGAGGCAACGGCCGGAGGCGGGGTTGCGGTAGCCGCCGTTGTAGGGCTGCCAGACCTGGTTGGCGCCGCCGTGGCAGGCCCAGATCTGCACCTTGGTGCCGTTGGCGGTGCCCCCGCCGGCGGCGTCGAGGCACTTGCCCATGGAGCGCAGGGTGCCATCGGTGTAGGTGGACCAGAGCTGGTTGGCACCGTCGCTGCAGCCCCAGATCTGGACAGCGGTCCCGTCGGCTGTGTTGGCACCGTTCACATCCAGGCACTTGCCGGCGATGCCGGACTCCACGCGTGCGGCGGCGGGGGCGGGGTTCCTCAGCCACCCGGCGCTGTCCGCGGCCTGGATGCCGCGATGGAAGGCGTCGGCCATCTTCTGGTAGCCCGCGTCGTTGGGATGCAGGGTGTCGGCCAGGTCGGCCGTGGTCAGGCTGCTCATGTCCACGTATGCCACGTGTTTGCCCGCGGCCTGTGCGTCGCTCACGATGTGGGGGATGGCCTGGTTGTACGCGGCACGGTACTGCTCCACCGAGCCGCTGGTGGACACGACCAGGGAGGCCACGAGGACGGTTGCGTCGGGGACGGCGGCGGTGATCTGGTTGACCAGCGACTTCAGCCGGGCGCTGGCGGTGGAGGGCTGATAGTTCCCGTTGAGGTCGTTGGTGCCGATCTCCAGCGTCACGACGTTGGGCCGGTAGCGGGTCAGCGAGGCGTCGGCGAGTGCGGCGATCTGGTCGATGCGGTATCCGGAGTGGTCTTCGTTGTCGGGGTCGGACATGGAACCGCCCCGTAACGTGCCGACGAAGTCCAACGGATGGCCGTCCGCCGCAAGCTTGTCCCACAACGGACCCCGGTAGCCGTTGCCCGTACTGCTTCCCACACCCCAGGTTATCGAGTCGCCCAACGGCATGACCCGCAAGGGCGTGGTCGAGGCGGCGGAGGCCGGTGTCACACCAGCCGCGGTCACCCCGAGCGCGGCAGAGACTAGAGTGATGAGGGATAGAGTCCAGGACTTTCTCATGCAGACGTCCTCTCATGACGAGTGAGTGCTGAATCAACGGGGCTGAATCGCCGTTCGAGTCGGCAACTCGGCTGTCATCCTCCCGCTGGCGCCGACGGCTGACTGACGTACTGTCAGAACGCCGTCCCGTAGCCGGATCTGTGGTGCTCCTGGGCGGTCGGTGCCGTCACCAGCCTGTCGGCAGACCGGCGATGAACGAGGTGAGCCGGTCGGAGATGACTCGGTCGTCGTGGGCCGAGTAGTGCCAGTCGCAGCCGAGGAAGTCCAGGCCCGAGTCGTCGAGGAACCAGTAGCGGACCCGGCTGTCGCCGGCGTCGTTGCGCGCCTTGACCACCTGCTGGACATGGCCGGCGTACTGGCCTGCGCCCACCGCCACGATGGTCGTGTCGGCCCCGTAGCGCGTGCGCAGCTTCTGGATGAAGTCGCCGTAGGCGCTGCGGTAGGCGGCCGCGAGGCTGTCGGGCGTCCACGGCTCACCGGGGTTGATGGCGGTCGAGAAGTCGTTGGTGCCGAGGTTGACCACCACGACCCGGGGGCGCCAGGTGCCCGGGTTCTGCCAGACGTCGCCGGACACGTTCAGCAGGGCACGGTCGTAGAAGGTCCGGTACGTGACGTCCGGCGAGCCTCCGTTGTAGTTGCGCACCATGCCGAGGCCCGAATAGCCGTTGATCTGATAGTCGGCGTTCAGTTGCCGGGCGGTGAGGGCGCCGTAGCTCACGTCGGAGTTGGTGTTCCGCTTGACCTGATCCCAGGTGCAGGTGTGGGAGGCCGAGAGGTTGCCGTAGCCCACCGTGAGGGAGTCGCCGATGAACTCGATCTGGCGGTTGCGGGCGGCCGGTTTGCTCAGTACGGCACCGCCGGGCGCGGCGACGAAGCCTCCGAACGTGCTGGTGTCCCCCGGGGTGTCGTTGCGCTTGACGAGCCGGACGGTGTGCGTGCTGTTCGACAGGCCGTTGATCCAGTGCGTGGTGTCGCCGGGCGTGATGAGTGTGGCGACGGTGGCTCCGTCGACCTGGACGTCGTAGTCGGCGGCAGAGTCGTTGAGCACGATGCCCACGCCGGTGCCGCTGACGCGGCCCTCGAAGTACACACCAGGCCAGCTGTACTGCACGGTGTTTCCGGCGTCCTTGACCCGCCCCGCGGTGTGCACCTGTGCCAGCACTCCTGTCGCGCGGACCAGTTGCCACTGCTGGTTGGCTCCGCCCCAGTCGGTGTACTGCACGACCTTGGCGCCGTCCGCGGTGGAGGCGTTCTCGACCTCGACGGC
>NZ_JBSFWK010000065.1:0-41026 GCF_053594815.1 Streptomyces sp. NPDC002577
GTGCGGTGTAGTCCTAGACAGCTCCACCACACCGGAGGTCTTCGCCATGATCAAGCCCAGCGACCGTTAACAACGCTCGTGATCAATACACCTAGACCGGCGGACCCGAGGTCCTGCGCCTGGAGGAGATCCCCGACCCGACGCCGGGGCCGGGCGAAGTCCTCATCTGTACCCGGGCATTGGGGCTGAACCGGGCGGAGTCGATGTTCCGGCTGGGCGAGTACGGCATCGACCCGGTCTTCCCATCAGGTGCCGGCTACGAGGCGGCCGGGCTTCTGTAGTCCTGTTGCCCAGGTCGTTCATCGGGAGGCGCGGTCGCGGCGTGGTCGGAGTTCACGCGGCGGTCCGCGGCGGTGTGCCGACAGCCACCTGTGCCGGCTCCGGGGTGGCCCTGCGCCGCCGCGCCGACGCGATCACGCTCGTCAGCACCCCCGCGAGCAGCCCCCAGAACGCCGACCCGATCCCGAGCAGCGTCACACCGGACGCCGTCGCGAGGAACGTCACGACCGCCGCCTCACGCGCCTGCGGGTCGGACAGGGCCGTGGACAGCGACGACTCGATCGTGGCGAGCAGGCCGACCCCGGCGATCGCGAGCACGAGCGCGTGCGGCATCGCGGTCAGCAGCGAGGCGACGGTCGCGCCGAGCAGGCCCACGCAGAGGTAGAAGACGCCTGCCCAGACGGCGGCGAGATAGCGGCGCTCGCGGTCCGGGTGCGCCTCCTCGCCCGTACAGATCGCGGCCGTGATGGCAGCCAGGTTGAGGCCGAACGCCCCGAACGGCGCGAGTACCGCCTGCGCGGCCCCCGTCCAGGTCAGCAGCGGCGAGACCGGCACCTCGTACCCCGAGCCGCGCAGCACCGCGACCCCCGGCAGATTCTGCGAGGCCATGGTGACCACGAACAGCGGCACGCCGACACTGACCAGCACTTTCCAGTCGAAGGCCGGAGCGGTGAAAACCGGCTCGGCGAGCGATAGTTGGATCTTCTCGAGGTGCCAGCCACCGGTGACGACGGAGGCCACGACCCCACCGGCGAGCGCGACCAGGACCGCGTACCGCGGCAGCAGCCGACGCGCCAGCAGAAAGAGCACGAACACCGGGAACGCGATCGCGAAGCTGCCGTCCAACTGCGCGAAGAGCCCCGTGCCGAACTGCAGCAGCACCCCGGCCAGCAGCGCCGACGCGAGCGGCACCGGAATGCGGTCCATGACCCGGGCGAACCACCCCGTCAGGCCGCTCACCAGAATCAGCACGGCACTGAAGACAAACGCCCCCACGGCCTGCGCCATGGTCACCCCGCTCAGGCTGGTGGCGAGCAGCGCCGCACCCGGCGTCGACCAGGCGGTCATCACCGGCGCCCGGAAGCGGAGCGACAGGCCGACACAGGTGACGGCCAGCCCGACGCCGAGCGCCAGCATCCACGACGAGATCTCCCGCGCGTCCGCCCCGGCGGCCCGCGCCGCGGTGAACACGAGCGCCGCCGAACTCGTTACGCCGACCGTGACGGCGATCAGCCCCGCCGCGACGGCCGAGGGCGGGGCGGAGTCACGTATGCGGGTGAGCGGGGACATGCGGGCATCACTTCCGGAGGCTGGGAGCTGATCGTTCCATAAACGGAACGTTCTGTTTGTGGAACACTAAGGACGCGGGTGCCGACCCGTCAACAAGCTCTCAGGGGCCGAGGAGGAGCACCGGAGCGATGGGCCTGAACGACGAGGTGGGCCGCAGACTCAAACAGTTGCGGCAGGACAGTGGCTTGTCGCTGTCCGAACTCGCGCGCCGCTCGGGCGTCGGCAAGGGCACGCTCTCCGAACTCGAGGGCGGCCTGCGCAACCCCACCCTGGAGACCCTCTACGCCCTCACCACCACCCTCGGCCGTCCACTCAGCGCCGTCCTCGACGACCCACCGTCGGCCGTCGCGGCGGGCGCGGGCGGCGTCTCCGGCAGCGCCGTCACCGCGGTCCTGCTCGAACGGTACGAGGACGCGGAGGCGGCCACCGACGTCTTCCGCGTCACGATCGCCGCTGGTGCGACCCAGGAGTCCGCCGCCCACGTCCCGCACACCACCGAGAGCCTGATGGTGCTGTCGGGGATCGCGGTCGTGGGCCTGCCGGACGCACCGCAGACGGCGGGCGCAGGCGCCCACGCCCACGCCCACTGGAAGGCCGACGCGCCGCACTTCTACAGCGCCCCGCACGGCGAGGTCCACGGGATCCTCTTCGTGCGCTACCCGAAGAGTGTCGGCTAGACGAGTCAGTCCGATGTGATCAGTGGTCGAGGGCGATCAGCGACCTGGTGGCGGGTGCGCCGGTCTGGTGGTTGTGCCAGATGGCGGGCCGGGAGTGTTGGTGATCGGCATGGCCCTCAAACATCTGCATGCTGTGGTGACGGTATTGGATGGCGCCGGGGACGACCCCGCCGGGACGGCGGATGATGAACCAAGTCAGGGTGCGGCTTGTGCCCGCAGAGGCCGTGTGCGGTTGACCTCGTGTGGCGATTGAGCAGGCGTGCCGTTGCGGACTACTTTCGCGACGTAGCAGGCCGGAGGTGCTGCATTCCGAGGCCGTTGATGTGATGCGCATCACTCTCCGGGTGCTTCTGGTCCGGCATACGCGATCATGATCGGGATGAACGCTCGTTTCCTTGGCATCGCGGAGCTGGTCGAAGCCCCGTCCGTGGCGGTCGTAGTCGACGTCATGCGTGCTTTCACCGTGGCCGCCTGGGCCTTTGCTCAGGGGGCGGAGAAGATCGTTCTTGCTGAGTCGCTGGACGAAGCCTTGGCGCTCAAGGCTCGCCACCCGGATTGGGTGGCGCTCAAAGACGGTCCGCCCGCGCCCGGGTTCGACGCCGTCAACTCGCCGGGCCAGTTGCGGTCTATTGATCTCGGCGGACGGACCGTTGTGCAGAAGACCACGGCAGGGACGGTCGGCGCGCTCGCGGCGAAGGGGGCATCCCTGGTGCTGTGCGCCAGCTTCGTGGTCGCGGAGGCAACGGCTCGGCTCTTGCGGAGGCGCAAGAGTGACAGTGTCACGTTCGTGGTCACTGGCGAGGATGGGCGGGCCGATGAAGATCTGGCGTGCGCTCAATACATCGCTCGGAGAACCACCGAGGCTGGGACGGATGCTGCCGAGTTCCTCCGCCGTGCTGCCGGGTCGCGAGCTGCCGCCGAGCTGGCGGACGGGGTGCGTCAAGGAGTCCATCCTGATGACGTTGCGCTCTGTCTTGAACTCGACCGGTTCCGCTTTGCCATGGTGGCGACCTTGGAAGGCTCGCTCATGGTCCTGCGTCCGTGCGCCGTGCCTTCGCTGACTGATGACGCCCCGATCTGATCGCTGGCGAGGCCACGGTCATCGTCGGAGTCAACTGGATCTGGGCTGCGCTTCTGCCCCTGTTCGCGCTCGCGTCCAGCCCCCGGCGATCGGAGCCATCGGTGCTGCCTGCGCGTTCATCGGACCGCTGTGGAACGTCGTGATCATCACCTACGCGACCGTCCTGGTCCCCAACGAGCTACTGGCGCGTGTCACGAGCGCGGCCATGACCCTGTCCTCGGGTGTCATGCCCCTCGCTTCCCTCAGTGCCGGCTACCTGCTCACCGCCCTTGGCCCAACTGGCTCTGTATGCGTGCTCAGCGCGGTGATGCTCGTTACCGCGGTTATCGCCACCGCCAGCCCGGCCGTCCGCCATGCCCCACCACTACCCGTACAGGAGAAGTCGGTATGACCGAGCGCTGGATCCACCTGCGGACCACAAAAGCTATCGAGTCGACCTTCTCGACCGTCCGGCTGCGGACCAAGGTCACCCGCGGCGCCGGCTCCCGCACCGCCGCCCCGGCCATGGTCTTCAATCTCGTCGTGTCTACCCAGCAGCGGTGGCGGGCCGTGAACGCACCCCACCTCGTTACCCTCGTCCGCGCCGGAGCGCGCTTCGAAGGCGGCCCGCTGATCGAACGGCCCACGGAGCGAGCGGCATGACGGCCATCGGCCTGCGGCCGGCCACCTCCGCGGACAGCGAGTACTGCTTCCAGCTGCACAAAGCCGCCATGGGCGCCTACGTCACGGCCATCTGGGGCTGGGACGAGAAGATCCAACGCGATTTCCACGCCCGCGTGTTCAGCCCCGGCCGCTGGCAGATCATCACCGTCGACGGCGCCGATGCGGGCATGCTCCACGTCGAGCACCAGCCGACAGAGATCTACCTGGGGCGGATCGAGCTCCACCCCAACTACCAGGGATGCGGCATCGGCAGCCGGCTCATCCGCAGCCTCTTGCGCCAAGCCCGCCGGCAGGGCCGGGACCTCGCCTTGGACGTCCTCGTCGTCAACCAGCGGGCCCAGGCCCTCTACCGGCGACTGGGCCTGCACGAAGTCACTCGTCACGGCGAGAACGACATCAAGATCAGGATGTCCACCAAACCGCGTCAGCCTGGCCCGATCCACATATCTTGACAATGGCTCCCTCGTCGGCCACCAGGACATCCGGATGTCACCGCAGGGTGAGTTGATGGCTGCAAATGGGGTTTGACGACAGCTCCCTGGGCAAGCTGGAACCTCCTGTTACACCCACCTGTCCGGCTCCCCGGGCGCCCAGCCTCTCTGCAGCGTCTGGACTTCCTGCACCGCCATCCGTGCGGACAACCACGCGTCATACACTGCGGCCAAGCGCGGCCCGCCACTGCCCGACCGGACCCGGTCCCGGTACACGTGCAGCTCCGCCTTGGGCATCCTGCCCACCCATCCGACGTACTCAAGCAACGTCATCCCCCGGTCACGTGCCTCCTCGGTGAGGATGGCCCCGTGGTCGTCGGAGAGCCGGTCGATGCGCTCCGGGTAGACCTTCATGCGGATGAGGGTGCCATCGCGCAACTTGTCCGTGATCCAACCGACGTTGTCGTCGTCGGCGGGTTTACTGCCTTTGCGTCGCATGGTCATGCTCAGGATTGTCATGCATACGCCCAGCACGCCGCCACCCTACGCCGAGGCGGTCCGCTCGGCTGAGTGATGGCCGCTGGGATTCGGGGACTCCTGTGTCAACAGCCATCTTGTTCTCCCCCTGGAACCGACGGGCGACTGCCCAACTGGCACCACGTCGAGACCGAGGTCGCCTTGCTCAGCACATGCGCGGGTGCCACGCGCTCTGGGGCTCCTAGACCGACA
The DNA here is from genome assembly GCF_053594815.1 of Streptomyces sp. NPDC002577. Taxonomy (NCBI): domain Bacteria; kingdom Bacillati; phylum Actinomycetota; class Actinomycetes; order Kitasatosporales; family Streptomycetaceae; genus Streptomyces; species Streptomyces sp. NPDC002577. The sequence continues at coordinate 5,151 of NZ_JBSFWK010000065.1, forward strand.
GCCCGAGTGGCACCGCTGATGTGCCCGCGCAGACGGCAGCTCATCAGCGGCGCCTCGCCACCGCCAACAGTTCCGCCGCCGGCCCGACCAGCTTGCGACCGCTCGGCCAGACCGCTCGTAGAGCCCGGCTGAGCTCCAGACCGTCCACTCTCACGGCAATCAGCCTGCCGTCGGCGATATCCGTGCGTACCGCAAGTTCGCTGATCACAGCCGGTCCGGTGGCGGCGATGACCGCGCTGCGCACCGCAGTGGCCGAGCCGAGTTCGAGCAATGGCTTGGCCATGCCGACCCCCACGTGAGACAGCGCCTCGTCCAGGGTCTCCCTCGTCCCCGAACCGCTTTCCCGCACCACCAGAGGCGTTGACGCGAGTTCACCGATGGTGAGCGGCCGCCGACGACGAGCCCAAGGATGCCCAGCCGCCACCACCACGATCAGACGGTCGCTGGCCACTTGGCGGGTGGCGAGTCCGGCCGGCGCGCGCGGAGATTCGATGAAACCGATGTCTGCCGCACCAGAACGCACCAGCGCCGGGACGTGCTCGCTGTTGGTCACCTGGAGTCCCACATACAACTCGGGCCGCTGCCTGCGCAGTTGCCCGATCCACCCTGGTGCCAGGTACTCCGCGATGGTCATGCTCGCCGCCACGCGCAGTTCTGCGTCACGCCGGGTACGCAGCGCCTCAGCTCCTGTCAGCAGCTCCTCCAGGTCGTCGAGCACTCGCTGCGACCAGCCCACCACCATCTGCCCGGCATCCGTGAGCTGAGATCCGCGTCGCGACCTTTCGAGCAGCACCAGCCCCAAACCTCGCTCCAGGGTGGACAACCGCTTGCTGGCGGCGGGTTGAGAAACACCGAGCTGTGCCGCCGCAGCGCCCAGGCTGCCGAGTTTCCCCACCAGCACGAGCAGCTTCAGCGAATCCAGATCCGGTACCCGAGTCATATCCCAACGCTACGGCATGGCCACTCATCAGTCATAACGTTGGGCTATGACCTGATCGCCAGCCGGGGGCTACAGCCCAGGTCAGCGAGGCATCAGAGTCAAGTACATGAGTGAAGAGCCTCCCCTCCAGCCTTTGCGAGCCGAGCAGGGCATGCCGTGTGCACCCGAGTTGTCCAAGGGCCCGGCATCGCGTGTACCGGGATTGGCTGTGTCGCTCGCCGTCGCGGCAATGGCCACGGTCATCGGCAAACTGGCGCCTGTCGTGGGTGGGGCGGTATCGGGCATCGTCATCGGCGCCGTCCTGGCCACCGTGATCAAACACGGGGACAGGCTTCGTCCCGGCATCACCACCGCAAGCAAGACGGTATTGCAGGTATCCGTCGTAATGCTGGGCACCCAACTGTCCCTCCGGCAGATCGTGCAGGTGGGATCGCAGTCACTGCCCGTCCTTGTCGGCACACTCGCAGTGTGTCTGTCGGCAGCCTTCCTGTTCGGGCACTGGCTGAGGGTCTCGGGTGGCCTGACAACGCTCATCGGAGTAGGTACGAGCATCTGTGGCGCATCCGCGATCGCCGCAGTCACCCCGGTCATCGGTGTGGGCGGTGCCGAAGTCGCCTACGCCGTCTCCACCATCTTCATCTTCAACATCGCCGCTGTGCTCTTCTTCCCCCTGGTCGGCCACCTCCTGGGCCTCAGCCAGCACGCTTTCGGCCTGTTCGCCGGTACAGCCGTGAACGACATGTCGTCAGTGGTAGCCGCTGCCACCACATACGGCGACGCGGCGGGCGACTACGCCGTCGTCGTCAAACTCACACGCACGCTGCTGATCATCCCTGTCTGCCTGATACTGGCCGCCCTCGTGCGGCGTCGCGCCCGCCGTAGGAGCACGGAAGCCAACGACACAAAACGCGTCCGCGTACGGGCCCTTGTGCCATGGTTTCTCGTGGGTTTTCTGCTGATGGCGGCGGTCAACACCGTCGGCCTGATCCCCTCCGGAGCGCACCCCATCCTGAGTGAGGTGTCCGTGTTCCTCATCACCATGGCGCTGTCTGCGATCGGACTCTCCACCGACCTGTCGGGCCTGCGTCGCACAGGCCCACGCCCCATACTCCTCGGCGGTTTCCTATGGATCGTCATGTCTGGGACCAGCCTCGTACTCCAATTTCTGACGGGCCTACTGTAAGGACCGCGGCAAGGATGCATTCCCACGTGCCGTCCACGGCCCATCTGATCAGCGCTTGTGAGCTGTCTGAAGGACCCGAGCTCGCTGGGCAGGTCTCGCCAGTAGTGAGCACGTGCGGTACTTCCACGCAATGCCCTCAACGGTCCGGCGGTGGTCGGCCCACCGTCGCCCACGGACCGGATCGGCCGGCATCAGCGGCTCGATCCGGCCCCACATCGCATCAGTGATCACTAACCGGACTGGCATGTCCGATCAACTGACCAACCCATCAAAGAGACACGCTCTATGCCGTTGACTCCCTGGCCGCCTCCGCACTGGACCCGGCCGCCCCTCCCCGGCCACGGCTTCGGAGGGTAAGGGGGCCCATCGGCGCCGGCAGCCACATCACGGTGCCGCCGCGTAGCAGCGGATGGTCACCAGCTGAGACGGGCTCCATCGTTGCTCGACCGCGGCCATCAGCTTCCAGCCCAACCGCTCATACAGGGCTGCCGCGGCGGTATCGGATGCCACGACGTCGAGCACCGGATGCAGGCCACGACGTCGTGCTTCCTCCACGGCATGCCCGATCAGCAGTGCGCCAATCCCCTGTCCCCTGGCCTGCGGGGCAACGAACAGTCGGCTGACCACCGCAGTCAGGGCTTTGCTCGTCCCGTTCCGCTCGCTCCACAAGCCGGGGGCCAGATCTCCTTCACGGCTGCGGGACAAACTGACATGGCCAACGAGATGGTCGTCGAGTTCAGCGACCCAGGCTCCCAACAGGGAGGCGTGCGACAGCCACTCATCAGGCTGGTCGGGCCAGTTCACCGGGTAACCGTCACATCGATGGACTTCCTCGAGAACCCGCACGCACGTCTCGAGATCGCCATCAGTTCTCGGCCGGACCCACTGGCCTGGCCTTTCCACAGCAGTGCCGGAGTTCTCGATGTTCACTCCGGCATGGAAGCACAGGGCACAGAGTCACAACCAACCACTTTCGATCCACACCCCTCCCTGGTGCTACGGGCGTCGGCGCGCGAGGCGCGCGGTCCGCGCAGCGTGCATGGACCTGTGAGGCCTGGGGGCGCGATCCGCTGGAGGAGTCAGCCCTTCAACCGGCGCTGCACATCTGCGATCTCTTCGAACAGTTACATGGGGACGCTGAAGGAGGACAACCCGGATCTCGTCGAAGTGTTCGGCGATGGCCTCGGCTGTGACGGCGGCAGGGTCCTGCGCCAGCCAGCCGTCGGCGACACCCACGAAGACGCGGGCGAAGCGCCCTGAGTCTGCGAACGGCAGGACCGCGTTGACCTTGATGCCGTGCGGCGCTCCCTCGAAGGCCAGCGCCTTCGTCAGGCCGTAGAGTCCTAACTTCGCCGCGGCGTAGTTGCTGAGTCCCTGGTGGGAGAACATGCCAGAGCTCGAGCTGGTGAGGACGATCCGGCCGTAGCCGCGCTTCTTCATCTGGGTCCAGATCGGCTGCGTGAGCGAGAACGCCGCGCGCAGGTGCGTCTGCAGAACCAGGTCGATCTGATCGTCCGTGAGATCCTCGAAATAGCCCGGCCGCAGAATTCCCGCGTTGTGTACGAAGATGTCAAGTCGCCCAGATCGTCAATCGCCCGCGTGACCAGCGATTCGGGCGCGCCGGGGTCGGTCACCGAGTCGTACGCGGCTCCCATCGGATGGAAACCTCGTGCTGCTTGGCGGAATTGCTGGCGACGCGACGCTCCGGCGAGGGCCTCACCCTCGTCCTTGAGCACATCGTGTCCTGCATGCAGAAGGTCACTTGACCACAAATCATCAGCAGGTGACCAGACCAGATCAACGGGTTTTACGAGGCCGATCGGGTAGCGTCTGCCGGGGTGGCTGGACGGACCGGCCCGGCTCGTCCCTTGCCGCGGTGGTGGTCCATCTCACGCCATTCCGGGCGCAGACCTGCGAGATTGGTCGTGAGGAAGTACACAACACCCGTAGCCACCAGCACTGGTCCGAGACCCACGCCTGCCACCGCGGCGCCGCCGAGCAAGCCGCCCAGCGGAATCCCAGCCCAGGTGAGGGCCTGCCCGATACCTCGGACCCTACCCACCATCTCCGGCGGGATCCGTTCATACGTGACCGCCCCGATGATCGGGTTGATGAAGCCGCCCCCAAGACCGCCGATGCCTATGACCGCCGCCACGACCCACAGCGGCGCCCCCGACGCGAGGATGAGGAACCGCGGCGCCCCGGTGACGAGCCAGCCGAGGAAGAACACCGGCCGACGCCGCAATCGGTGCGCAACCGCTGCGGCAACGAGGCTGCCGGCCGTCGCCGCGATGCCGAACGTCGCCCACACCAGTCCGACCGTGGCAGGTCCGTGGCCGGACTCCTTGGCCCACACAGGCACGAACACGGCCACACATGCGGCGTCCAGCAGATTCGTGACGCCGATCATCGCGCAGAGCGTCAGCAGCAGCGGCTCCCCGCGCAGAAACGCGAAGCCCTGTCGGAAGCTGTGCCAGTAACCGCCCTCCGTATCACCATCGCCCCCTCCTTCCTGCGCAGCGCGCCCGTACGGTCGTCCCATGCCGCGCGGCAACGCCACGGCGATGACCAACGAACCCAGCGCGAAGCAGGCGGCGTTGACTCCCAACCCGGCCATCGGACCTACCAGCCCCACCAGAACGCCCCCGGCGGCGGGCCCCACCGTCCCGGACAACCGCTCGACCACGCCCTCCAGCCCGGTCGCCCGCTCCAGCGGCACCTGGCTGCGCTCCGCCGCCTCTGGGATCATGACATCCTTCGCCAGATCCCCGGGGCTACGGACAGCGCCTATCACCGCGACCAGCGCCAACAGCGCCCCGAACGACAGCACGTCTTCGGCGTGCAGCAGAGGGATCAGCAAGGCGGCAGCCGCGCTGACGACATCCGCGACCCAGGAGACCCGGCGCGGCCCGACCCGATCGACCAGCGGCCCGGTGAATGCCTTGATCACCACATAGGGGCCCATCTCGCAGAACGCGACCAGACCGGTCTGCGTGGCACTGCCGGTCGTGACGAGCACGAACCACGGAATGGCGATGGCCGAGATCCTGGTGCCGCTCTGCGCGACCAGCAGCGCCGTGAGAATCCCGGCGAGCGGGCGCAACCGCGCCAGACCGGCCGTACTTTTCGCCCCTTTCCCCCCGGACGGCATCAGCTCTCCGCCTCCTGCTCAGCGATGTCGACATCCGGCAGCACATGGACGTTCACCCATACCCGCTCGGCACCTTCGGGCTCCTTGTCGCCCGACGCCCGCCGATACCGGTCGATCACGGACCAGATCTCATCCCGCATCTCCCGGGCCTCCGCAGGAGTGAGTCGCAGGGCGGAGTCGCTCATGTCGAACGCCTCCCGCCACGGCCGCGGCAGCGTCTGTAGACCGTTGAGCGCTTGCTGGGTGCGCAAGGTGTACGCGTTGTGCACCGACTGCAGATACGCCAACGCCGCCTCGGGCTCCCGCTCTGCGAGGTCTTCGGAGTTGAACCGGGTCAGCTGGTGCACCGAACGCCACCACCGCTCCCGGGCGTTCCCTCTCTCGGCGTCCTCAGCCACGAAGCCAGCCGCGGCGAGTTGGCGCAGGTGGTAGCTGGTCGCCCCGGAGTTCAGGCCCAGACGGTCAGCCAACTGCGTGGCAGTGGCGGGCCCGTGGAGCCGCAGCAGACCAAGTAGCTGCACGCGCACGGGGTGAGCCAGGGCACGCAGGCCCTTGGCATCCAGGACGACGGACTGCTCCGCGGGAATCTCTGCCATGCACATGCACGATAGACCACAAAGCACTCTTTGCAAAGATTCCCTTGCGAAGAATCTTTTGCAGATTCGCCTCACGAGACGGCCGGCCAACTATCGAGCCGCGCGCGCCTGCTCAGCCCACCGGACGGCACACGGCATGGCCAGTCCCGCGAGCACGAAGACGGCGCCCAGTGCCAGCCAGCCGGGGACACCCCAGGTGATGCAGAACAGGGCCAGCACCGACGGTGCCAGGGAGCTCGCCACGCCGGCGCCGGTGGCGTGCAGTCCGGAGTACTGGCCCTGGGCATGCGCGGGCGCCAGTCCGAAGCTCAGCTCGAACGAGGCCGCTGTGTGCCATAGCTCACCGATCGTGTGCACGACGACACCCGCGATGATCACCACGGCGGCGAGCCACCCCGGCATCCCCGCGGCGGCCGCGATCGCCGCCATGCCGAGCAGGAACGCAATCCCGGAACGGACCGCGACCCGCCCCGCCGAGGCGTTGCTGACGATCCTGCGGCTCGCCCGCACCTGGAACGCCACCACCATCAGCGTATTGACCACCGCGCACACCCCGACCAGCCACTGGGGCGCTTCGCTGTGCCCGACGATCCACAGCGGCAGCGCGAACACCAGAACATGACCCTGAAGCGACATGACCGAGTCCAGGACGGTCACCGCCATGTACGGGTGGTTCTTCAGCACGCCCCACCGGTCGGTAGGAGACGTCTCCGAGGCGGAGACGGGCTCCGGCTCACGCACCGGCGGCAGGTGCGGCAGCCGAGTCACGACGGCCGCGCACAGCAGGAAGCTCAGGGCATCGGCCAGCACCAGCGCCACGTACGCGCCTCGCGTGTCCAGCTGCACCACCACGCCGGCCATGAGCGCACCGCACGCTCCGGCCAGATTGCCCGCGGCCCGCAGGTAGGACCGGTACTTCGTCGGGTTCGGCCCCGCGAAGCCGCGCGTCAGCGGTCCGCGCACCGCGGCCCCGGCCGAGGACGCGAGCTGGGTGAGGGAGATGGTCAGGACGAACGCCCCGAACGAGTGCACCAGCACCAGCGCCGCCATGGCCACGGCCTGCACGCACAGGAGCGCCAGGTACATCTCCCGCGACCCGCGCCGGTCGGCCACCCGCCCCGCCGGCACCCCTGCCACCAGGCCCACCAGGGCCGCCACCCCCATGGCCAGACCGACCTGCGTCACGGACAGCCCGACCGAGCGGGTGTAGAACAGTGCGGCGCCGGTCATGAAGAGACCGTTGCCGATCATGCTGATGAACGTCGCCAGCGCCAGCGTCCGCCGTGGCCCACGCTCGGGCAGCAGCCCGCGCGTCACCAGCCATGACGGCCGAGGCTGCCCTTGCGCCTGCGGCAGTGTGCCGGCCGACGTGTCGTCGGACGTCCTGTCGGTTCTCATGGTGTGCCGGATCTCCGTCCTGCGAGCCTCCTGGCCGCCCAGGGACTATGCACAGGGTCCGGCCTGCCGTGAAAGGCGTACTGACCTGGCGAAGAGTCACATCTGAAAAGGGAACCAGGAGTTGTCCACCAACCGTTGTGACGAGTGACGGATCACCAGTTCTCTCCGTTCTTCGCTCGCCAGTTCAAGGCCACCTTGTCCGGAAGGCGTTCCCGAGAACGTGAGTAAGAGGTCACCTGAATTGGTGAGTCGGCGGTAACGGATGAGGCGCTTGACCGGGGCCTGTGGCTGCCCACGCGGCGGCGACCAAGGGACGGTGGAGATCAGTGCGCCGGATGCACACGCCGATGGTGAGTTCGCCGGGACTGGACGGGACAGGGGCGACGTGGAGCCGGTGCCGGATGCTGCAGTGCCGCAGGACGAGGTCGGGGATGATGCCGGTGCCGTAGCCGAGAGCGACCAGGGTGAGCAGGGCTTCGTGTCCGTCGGCCTCGGCGGCGATGCGGGGTGTGATGCCGAGGCGGCGGAACCACCGGTTGGCGATGTCTCGGACCAGGCCCTGCCTGGGGAGTACGAACGGCTCGTCGGGAGCAGGAAGCTGCGCGCTTGATCGTGATGGGTCGGCTCGGGCGAGGACGAGGGGGGTACGGGCGACGGCGCGGGCGAGGAGGGTCGCTGGGATCCGGGAGGGCAAGGCCGCGACGGCCAGGTCGGCCTCGCCATCGTCGAGGAGCGCGAGGGCGGCGGCGGCGTCACCGGTCCGCACCGAGATCTGCACCCGGGGATGGGCGTCTCGCAGAGGTGCGAGCAGGTCGGGCAGCAAGCTCTGGCAGGCCGTGACCGAGGCGAACACTCGTAACTCGCCGCCGAGTTGGTCCCCTTTGAGGTCGTTGTCGCAGTAGCGGTCCCACAGCTCCAGGGCTTCAGCCGCGAAGCGGCGGAAGCGGTGTCCGTGCTCGGTCAGCGCCACGCCATGCGGGCCCCGGTCCAGTAGCCGGTGCCCGGTAGCGGCCTCCAGCCGCTGCACGGTCCGGGACAACGTGGCGGGGCTGACGTGGCAGTCGGCCGCGGTCCGGGTGAAGCTCAGCGTGGAGGCGAGATGGAGGAAGAGCCGGTATTGGTCGTTGTCCTGCATCTTTCACCTTCCGGAACGCCATGCTGCGGAGGTTGCGCTTGCCGGTGGATCCGCCCGCACCCTACAAACGGGTCATGCCACGAAGCCACACCACCCGTTCACGGCCCGCATGGTTGTTCCGCGAGTACGAGCCTGTCGGCATCGACCTGGGCAGCCCGGCTGCGGTGGCCGCCTACGACCGCAACCAGGGCACCGACCCGGACGCCGACGACGCGCTGCTCGACCGTCTCGGCGTTGCCACCGGCACCCGCCTGGTCGACCTGGCATGCGGCACCGGCTCGCTGGTGGTCCAGGCGGCACGACGCGGGGCCGAGGCACACGGCATCGACGTCTCGGCGGAGATGCTCGCCTTCGCCCAGGCGAGGGCGGAACGGGCCGGTACGAGCGCACATTGGCACCGGGCCGGGTTCTTGGACTACGCCCACGAGGCGGAGCCCGCGGACGTGGTGACCACCAAGTCGGCCCTTCACCAACTGCCGGACTTCTGGAAACAGCAGGCGCTCCTCAACGCGGCCGGCATGCTGCGGCCGGGCGGCACCTTCTACCTGTGGGACGTCATCTTCAGCTTCCCGCCCGCCGACGCCGCAGAGCATCTGCAGCAGTGGATCGACACCGCAGGCCGCCCCGAGGGCCAGGGCTTCACCCGGGCGGACTTCGAGGCGCACGTTCGGGAGGAATTCTCCACATACGCCTGGATTCTGGAGGGCATGCTGGAACGGGCCGGCTTCGACATCGTCTCGCGCGCGTCCCGCACGCCGACACATGGTGATTTTCTCTGCCGCCGCCGGTAGCTGGCTTGGTCTTCGACGACTTCGCCATCTCGCCGACGAAGGCTCGTCATGACGGCAAGACTGCTCTTGGCGTACCCACGACGCGGGCCAGTTGTCGAAAAGCCGCGCGACCAACTGATCATTTCAGAATGAGAGGCCGTCCCCAGCGGGGGACCCGGCCGGGAGGTACGGGCCCCATACGCGATCATCGGTGAGGAGGCTGGGTGACGCTGTTGGAGGGGACATGGTGGATAGCGACCTGGTGCGGGACCTCGATGCGCCGCACCGATGCCAGGCAGCTGCGGACACGCTGGTCGCACTGGGCGCCGCCGGGGTGGAGCTGCTGGTGCGGGAGCTGATGGACGAGGAGTCCCCGATGGGCTGGCGGAAGATCGCCGCTGTGCTCGGGCGGCTCGGGGATGCGGGCTTCGACGGCTTGCTCCAGGGCCTCGTCTCCGCGTCCACCGAGACGTCCCGCGACCGGGTCGGCTTCGCATTCACCCACTTTGGCGCGGTCGCCCTCGACCACTACACTGCCGCCCTCTCGCACCCCGTGCCGCTGGTGCGCCGCGAGGCCGTCCGGGGGATCCAGCACTGCGGCGAGGCCGGCCTGCCCGCCGTCCCTGCTGTAGTGCCGCTGCTTGGTGACCCGGACCAGGAGGTCGCTCAGCAGGCGCAGGACACCCTGGTCCTCCGCGGACAGCACGTGATCCCGCTGCTCCAGCGCGTCCGCAAGCGGGGGCCGGGCCGACAGCGGGCGCGGGCGCTGACCGTACTGGCCGAGCTCGGCGGCGAACCGGCGCTGTCTCCCGCCGACGTGGCCGCGGTCGAACGGCTCATCCGCATCAAGCTCCTGGACGACCGGCCCGCATCCCTGTGGACCTGCTGGAATCACTGGATGGCCGTCCCCAGCGGGGACCAGGCCGGGATCATGGAGGCCCTGGGCCTGGCCCATCCCAGGCCCGTGACCTTCACGCTCGGCAACGAGATCGTCGACACCGATGGCCACGGCTGCGGCGAAGCCGATGACGATGGCTACGGACGGGTCTTCGTCACCCCCGAGCTCGACGGCTGGACGCTTGTCCTCGGCGCCTGGTGCGACCCCTGCGGCGAGGAGCGGAGCGAGGACGTCCTGCGCCTGTGCACCGAACTCAGCGCCCGCTACGGCCAGACCCAGGCGTACTACTACGGAGCCCAGGGCGATGGCTCCGCCTGGCTGGTCGCCGAGCACGGCACGGTGATCCGGCGCTACTGCGAAACCGGCGAAGCGGACGACGAACTGCTGACCCTGGGCGAGCCCCTGCCGTACGAACGCACCCGCCGTGCGGAACTGGGCCTACGGCCCAACTGGGACGCGGCGCAGGAGAGCCAGGACGACGAGCACGAGTGGAAATGGGCCGCGTTCCACCTCGCCCCGGACATCGCCCACTCCCTCGGCGTCAGCCCCCTCACCATCAGCCCGGAGACGCCGTCGCACGGAACCGGCGTCATCGCCCTGACTCCGTACGGCGTCGTACACGGCGTACCCACGGGCGCCTACCGCATTTGAGTGCGGGAGAGCGCCCGGCTGAAGCCGGGCGCTCATTGCCCTGCAGGCCATCCCGAGCACGCACTCAGGCCAACTGAAGCGCTCACGGATCAACTGCAGTGCTCAGCCACGTTGATGTACGGGGCAGTGTGCTCTTGGGGATGTTCGATGAGGTGACCGGATTCGAAGCGGTCTCCGGCGCGGACGAGGGCGACGAGGTGGGGTGCGTTCACCGCTAGCCAGCGGGCCTGGGCGGACTCGACGAGCTTGAACACCCTAGCGAGGGCGGCGGTGCGGGACCCGGCACTGCGGGTGACCTTGGTCCGCAGCCGCACGGTGGCGAACGTCAACTCGATGGGACTCGTGGTCCGCAGACACCTCAGGATGCCGGCGCGTCATGGTGACCGGGGAGGAGCCGGCGTAACCCTCAGCCCGCGCGCGTCGACGAAGCGGGTGCGATCCTCCCCGATCTCAGCCAGGATCCGGGCACTTCAGACGGGCCAGGAACGCAGCAGTTCGACAATACGGGCCGCGGTGCTGCGGGGGTCGTACAGTTCCTCGGCCAGGGCGCGTAGCTGCTCTTTGCCGGGGTGGACGTCGATGCCGCTGGCGGCGAGATACATGACGGTGGCGGCGCAGGCGACGGTGAGGTTGGAGCGCTCCAGCCAGCGGCAGCGGCCCAGGGTGTGGGCGAGGGCGGCGGCGCGCGCGTAGGGACCGCCGTAGAGCGGGGCGTCCAGGAGTTCGGCGCGATGCCTGGCCACTGCCGCGACCGGAACACCGAAATCGTCCGGCTGCGGGTCGCCCCGGCCGGCGCGCTCCGCGACTTCGAGGATCCAGGACAGGTCGACGTGCAGGTCCATCAGGCGGCCGCGCTCCCGCCGGGGCGCTCGGTGCGATGGTCCAGTTCCTGCTCGACCTCGTCGAGGAAGGATCCGAAGTCGTCGATGATGCGCTGCGCGGCTGCCATGCCGCGGCCGCGGGTGCCGGTGGTGTCCTCGGTGATGAGCAGTTCCACGTACGCGTTGAGGTTCAGCCCGCGTTTCTTCGCTGCGTCCTTTGCGGCCTCCAGCGCTTCGGGGGCCAGTCGCAGGTTCGTCTGGGTCTTCGCCATGCCACGAAGGTAGCAGGGTGCTACCAGCCTGCGCAGGTGTATGCCGAGACGATCTCCGGCCCGGCGATCCGGGCTTGGGCCAGGTTGGGCCTCGGACACCGGGTTCGCGGACAGCCGGTGCCGTCAGCGGGCCAGCCGGCCCAACAGCGAGGACGCCGCGATGATGCCCAGCGTGCCGGCCACAAGCAGGACGCCGTAGTCGAGGGCCAGATGTGAGGGCGTGCCGAGGAGCAGGCCGCGCAATGCGTCGACCTGGTAGCTGAGCGGATTGAACTTGCTGATCGCCTGGAGCCAGCCCGGCATAACCGACAGCGGGTAGAGCGCGTTGGAACCGAAGAAGAGCGGCATCGTGATGGCCTGTCCGAAGCCCATCAGACGGTCCCGGGTCAGGACGATGCCTGCGATCGTCATCGACAGGCAGGAGAAGAAGGCAGAGCCCAGGACGACCGCAACGGCCACGCCCAGCAGGCGCAGCGGGTTCCAGGTCAGGGCGACGCCGAGCAGCGCGGCGATGAGGATCACGACGATCGCCTGGATCAGCGCCTTCACACCCGCGGCGAACGCCTTGCCGGTGATCAGGGCCGAGCGCGGGGTGGGCGTGACCAGGAGCTTGGTGAGGATGCCCGCGTCACGCTCCCAGATGATCATGATGCCGTAGAAGATGGCGATGAACATCGCGGACTGGGCGATGATGCCGGGCGCCAGGTAGTCGATATAGGGGACGCCGCCGGTGGGTATCGCCTTTATCCGGGTGAACGTCTGGCCGAAGATCAGCAGCCACAGCGCCGGCTGAACGGCCCGCGTGTAGATCTCGGTCCGGTCGTGGCGCAGCTTCTGCAGTTCGACCGTGCACATCGCGCCCACGCGTGCGAGCAGCACGCGCCATCCCGTACGGGCCGGGGGCGGGACGACCAGCAGATCGAGGCCCTCGGCGTGCTTGTGGTCAGCCGACGCGGGTCGCTGTGTGGCGGGTGCTTCGGACATCGCGGAAGTCTCCTGACTGATCGTCGAGGCCGCTGCCGGCGACGTCCCGGAAGACGTCCTCGAGCGTCGGCAGCGGTGCGTCGGTGTCCCCCTCGCTCCGGCTTCGGCCGTCGCCCGCGGCGCGCAGGCGCTCCTGGAGGCCGGACCTGAGCTCGGCGGGCGTGCCGAGGGCACGGATGCGCCCGCGGTGCATCAACGCGACCCGGTCGCAGTACTGGTCGGCCTCGTCCATGTAGTGCGTGGTGACCAGCACGGTCATGCCCGTGGCGGCCCGTACGGCGTTGATGTGCTCCCACACGCCGGTCCGGGCGATCGGGTCGAGGCCGATGGTCGGCTCGTCGAGGATCAGCAGGCGGGGTGCGCTGACCAGGGCCTGGGCCAGTTCGAGGCGGCGGACCATGCCTCCGGAGTACGTCTTCGCGAGCCGGTCGGCCGCATCGGTGAGACCGACCGCCTCGAGGGCCTGGGCGACACGGTCGGCGCGCTCGCGGCGGGAGACATCGAAGACACGGGCGAACAGGGCCACGTTCTCCCGGCCGGTGAGTCCCGCGTCGGCGGAGAGTTGCTGGGGGACGTACCCGAGGAGGCGGCGTACCTGCATACGTTCCCTGGCTGCGTCGTGGCCGAAGACGTGGACTCTCTCCCCGGGGACCGGCAGCAGCGTGGTGATGCAGCGCATCGCGGTGGTCTTGCCGGCACCGTTCGGCCCGAGCAGGCCGAAGACCTCGCCTGCGGCGACGGACAGGTCCAGGCCGTCGACGGCGGCCGTCTCGCCGAAGGAGTACCTCAGGCCGGTGCAGACGACAGCATCGGGATTCTTGCCGGGAGCGGTTTCGGTCATGTTCCCTCGACCTCCTCGTGCAGGTTTTGGGCAAGTCGGCGCAGGGCGGGCAGCGCCGCCAGGAGAGCTGCCCGGTCGGCGTCGCTGAGGCGGGACACCTGCGTACGGACCAGCGCGGCGCGGCGTTCCTGCCAGTCGCGCAGCCGCGCCTCGGCCGCAGGCGTGGGTATCAGCCGGGCGGAGCGCCGGTCGTCGGGATCCGTCTCGCGGAGCAGATAACCGGCGCGGCCGAGCTGGTTGACCAGCGTCGAGACGGAATTGCCCGCCAGATACAGCTCCTTGGCGGCGTCCGACACACGGATGCCCGGACGGGCGGCGACCAGGCGCAGCAGCTCGACCTGTGCACCTCGCAGCGGCGGTTCGGTCATGCCGCTGCGCAGCCGGCGCCGGATCAGCCGCTGCAACCCGGCCAGTGCGTCAGCGAGTGCGTCGGGGAACATCTCGGTGGCCACCTCCGCAGAATAGCTCTGAGTGAGAGGTATTGACCAGGAGATCAGACCGAGCGGTCCCAAGCGAGGTACCACACGCGTTGAGCACCTGGCCGTGTCGCCGGTGAGTCCGTCCGGCAGGTCGTCCGCGCCGAGGCTCGACGGGATGCCGCTCGCGGTGACTCAGGTGGTTGAAGACGCTGCGGTGGGTCGCCTCGGCCGTGTCCGGGCTGGTGATCTCGGGCTGGTGATCTCGGGCTGGTGCCGGAAGCGGGGGTGGCCGCGTCGATGATGACGGACGACGGCCATCGTAGGTGCGCCAGCAGGTACGCACGGCAGCCGTCGAGGCGAACGCCGCACCATGAGGTGGGTCCGCAGAGCCCCGGCATACCCTGGCGTGCCTCTTTGCCGCACCGGGTCCCATGCAGGACGATCTGGTCCATCCGAATGTGATTCCTCGTTGGCATCGGGCGCCCGCGCGGCTGCACCTCTCTCCCGAGTTCCGTTGGTTTGCCGTCCTGCGCGAGTCGGCGACCCCGTCCCGTGGAGTGGAGGCCCGTGTGGTCGATACCGGCAGCCCTGCCCGCCCGTATATCGCCGTGGTGGGGCCAAGCGAAGCCTCCGCCCGCGAGAGAACACTGGCCGAAGAAGTCGGCTGCCTGCTGGCGCAGCAAGGAGCCGTCGTGGTGTGCGGGGGGCTTGGTGGCGTGATGGAGGCGTGTGCCCGCGGGGCCAGTATGGCGGGCGGAGTCGTGGTGGGTGTGCTGCCTGGTCATGACCGCACCGGAGCGAACCCATATCTCACTGTCGCCTTGACCACCGGGCTGGGCGAGTTGCGCAACGGTGTGCTGGTCAATGCCTCCGACGCTCTCGTCGCGGTGGGAGGCAGCTGGGGAACCTTCAGCGAAGTGACCCTGGCGCTCCACGCGCACAAGCCAGTGGTCACACTGGACAGTTGGAGTCTTCCGCCTCAGGCGGTCGCGTCTCCCGGCGCTCGCCTGCTGACCGAGGTCGCGACCGCTGCCGACGCGGTCCGCACCGTCCTGACACACCACCGGCAGTACCCGGCGGAGAACACCTGAGCAAGAGTCCGAGCGTCTGGACAGCCGGGTCGGCCGGCCGGAAGGCTATCGCCACCACCAGATGATCGACGCGGTCCGCCCATCAGATTCGGAAGAACAACCGCTTCTCAGGTCATGTCCTGCTGACTTACGTCACGTTCCGTGCGGCGTCGGTCTTCGGTGGCGGAATCCTCTCTTCAGCTCGCGTAAGCGCGGCGCGCCGGCATCGGACACACCGTCAACTGCCCGTACCTACCACCTTCTTCGGCCGTCAAGTGACCGATGTGCGGGTCCGGGCCCCTGGCGAAGAGTTGTTGACGCAAGCTTCGTCCTACGGAGGGGAACTCCCGTCATGCATCCTGATCAGTCGCAACTGCCGGCGCGCCCGGTTCCCGAACAGGTGCCGGCGCTGTGTCTGGCCCTGGACCAGATGCTCGATGAGTTCACCCGGCTGCCGATGCGGGCCACGTTCCGTTTCGACGTGGCCGTGCCCGCGGTGGTCACGGTCGAGTTTCTGGCTGAACGTGGGCCGAAACTCGTGTGGCGTATCGGCCGCGAGCTGCTCCATGGCGGCCTGACGTCGATGAGCGGCTGCGGTGAGGTGCGGATGTGGCCGACACTGCCCGGTGAGCGGCCGTCTTCCTGGCTGTTCCTGGAGTCCCCGGAGGTCGAGGCCTTGTTCGAGGTGCCGAGGGCTCCGCTGGCGGAGTGGCTCGAGGCCACGTATCAGGTGGTCCCGGCCGAGGCGGAGTGGGACGGTCTGAACTGGGGCGACTTCCTCATGGATCTGCTCGATGGGCCGGGGGCGGTGTCAGGATGACTTACCCCTCGGTGCATCACTTGTCAGAGCGGTGACGTGCCGGGTTGTTGTCGTCGGCCCGGCGGGGCGGTGCCACCGTCACACGTATGCCGTTGCCGCAGTCGTCGGGCCGATCGGCCTCGGAGCACCGCGCGGGGGTCCTCCCGGTGCCCTGCCTCGTCGCTCGACGGCCCACCCGCCACTCCACAAGAACGTCCCGGCCCGCGCCGGAAAGGCTCGGGCCGGAAAGGGGCAGAGGGCTGCCGGGAGGTTCGGTCAGTGGTCGGCCAGGGACACTCAGCGGAAGCTGGCGGCGGCCATCCGGTCGCCGTGGCCGTTGTAGCGGGACACCTGCGGGTAGCTGCACAGGTTGCGGGTGATCTGTTCGCCGGAGGCGTTGCGCAAGGTGGCGGGCAGGCTCTGGGGGCATTGCCGTGTTCGACCCAGGTCCGCAGGGCGCCGAGGTCGTCGACGGTGGCGCCGCCGCCGTTGTTGAGGCCGCATTGCGGCGTGCCCGGGGCGAGGAAGAGGCGGTAGAAGTCGTCGGTCTTCTTGGCGCCGCCCATCGTCCGCTCGACCTGCTTGCGGTAGTCCACGGTGCCCTGAGTGGGGATGTACTCGTCGTCCTGGCCGTGCCAGGTCAGGAGCTTGCCGCCAGAGTCACGGAAGGCGGACAGGTCGGGTCGTCGGTGCCGATGATGCGGTCGTACTCGGCCTCGGCCTGCTGGAACAGCTGCGTGAACCGGCTGCAGGTGATGGTGGAGACGTCGAAGGACGGCTGCTTGTGAAGCCACGATGGCGATCGCCCGGGCCGACGGATCGCGTGAACACTGCCGGCCGCCGCGGAACTTATCGTCACCTGTTGAACTGGTAACGATGCTGGCATGGGCGTCATCGGGCTGTCAACACACGCGTCCGGGCCGCGGCGGCCTGCGGGGCAGAGAAACCAACTGGGCAGGAGAGGCCGGGCTGTTAAGCTGCCGACGACGTAGACCGTCTATCGAGGAGTCGCAGACGTGGTGGGTGACGACGACATCTCCGGGTGAGATCCGGATCTGACGGCCACCGGACGCGCTGAACAAGCGCCGCCGAAGTGGCCCGTTCGTCGTACCCCTTTTCCCCATGTCTGCCCGGGGCGGAGCTGTCTTCGCCCCCACCCCTCTCGAGGTCGCCTCCATGTCCGACGCCGCCATCGTCTGCTCGAACCTGTCGTTCGCCTGGCCCGACGACACCCCGGTCTTCCACGACCTGTCCTTCACCGTGACAGGCGGCACCACGGGCCTGGTCGCCCCCAACGGCTCCGGCAAGAGCACCCTGCTCAAGCTGATCGCCGGCGAACTGCGGCCCGCCACCGGCTCGGTGTCCGTCAGTGGCACGCTCGGCTATCTGCCGCAGAGCCTCCCCCTGACCGGTGACCTCACCGTCGCCGAGGTGCTCGGCGTCTCCGCGGTGATCCGCGCCCTGGACGCCGTCGAGTCGGGGGACGTGAGCGAGGAGCACTTCACCACCATCGGCGACGACTGGGACATCGAGGAGCGCACCCGCGCCCAGCTCGACCGTCTCGGCCTGGCCGGCCTCGCCCTGGAGCGCAGCCTGAGCACACTCAGCGGCGGCCAGGTCGTCTCGCTCGGCCTCGCCGCGCAACTGCTCAAGCACCCCGACGTCCTGCTGCTCGACGAGCCGACCAACAACCTCGACCTCGAGGCCCGGCACAAGCTGTACGACGTGCTGGCGGACTTCAACGGTCTCCTGCTGCTGGTCGCCCACGACCGCGCCCTGCTCGACCGCATGGACAGCATCGCCGAGCTCGGCAGCGCACAACTGCGATTCTACGGCGGCGACTTCACCGCCTACGAGGAGGCCGTGCGCGCCGAGCAGGAGGTAGCCGAGAAGAACGTGCGCAACGCCGAGCAGGAGCTGAAGCGGGAGAAGCGGGAGCTGCAGCAGGCCCGCGAACGCGCCGAGCGCCGCGCGAGCAACGCCGCCCGCAACCTCAAGAACGCCGGGCTGCCGCGCATCTTCGCCGGCAATATGAAGCGCGGTGCGCAGGAGTCCGCGGGCCGGGCCGGGCAGATGCACGCGTCCCGGGTCGGCGAGGCCAGGGCCCGCCTCGACGAGGCCGGGCGCGTGCTGCGCGAGGAGCAGCGCATCACCCTGGACCTGCCCGACACCCAGGTGCCCGCCGGACGCAACCTCTTCCTCGGTGAGGGGATGCAGGTCCGGCACGACGGCAAGGACGTGTTCACCGAGGGCGGCGTCGACCTCTCCGTACGCGGGCCCGAGCGCATCGCGCTGACCGGGCCCAACGGCGTCGGCAAGACCACCCTGCTGCGACTGATCACCGGTGAACTCGCCCCGGAAAACGGGGAGATCAAGCGTAGCGACGGCCGTATCGCCTATCTCTCGCAGCGCCTGGACCTGCTGGATGTGGACCGCACCGTGGCGGAGAACTTCGCCGCGTTCGCGCCCGAGCGGCCCGAGGCGGAGCGGATGAACCTGCTCGCGCGCTTCCTGTTCCGCGGCCCTGGGGCGCATCTGCCCGTCGGCGTGCTCTCCGGCGGCGAACGGCTGCGTGCCACCCTGGCCTGCGTCCTGTGCGCCGAACCAGCGCCGCAGTTGCTGCTGTTGGATGAGCCGACCAACAACCTCGACCTGGTCAGCGCGGGCCAGCTTCAGAGCGCGCTCAACTCCTACCGGGGCGCGTTCCTGGTGGTCAGCCACGACGAGCGGTTCCTCGCCGAGATCGGGGTGAACCGCTGGCTGCGCCTTGCCGACGGAACGCCCGAGGAGACGGGAGCGCCCGCGGTGTGAGCCGCCGGCGTGTGCAATGGCCCGCGTCCGAGGCCCCGTGCCCGGCGGGCCGACCACCGATTCGTATGGGACGGTTCCCTGTGCCCCAGCCCGCTCTGCTCGCCCATGACCTCGTCCGCAGCCTGGGCGGCCGCCGCGTCCTCGACGGCGTGTCCCTGACCGCGTCCCCCGGCCACCGCATCGGCCTGATCGGGGAGAACGGCGCCGGCAAGTCCACCCTGCTGCGGGTGCTGGCCGGCGTGGACGCACCCGACGCCGGGAGCGTCTCGCGCCCGGCCGACCTCGGCTTCCTGCACCAGGAGATGCCGTTCGACGCCGCCTCCACCATCGCCGCGGTGCTGGACGAGGCGCTGCGCGAGGCCCGCGAGGACCTCGCGCAGCTCGAACGGCTCAGTAAGGAACTGGCCCGCGTCCCCGAGGACGACCCGGGCCACCCGGACCTGCTCGACGCATACGGCAGGCGGCTGGAGCAGGCCCAGGACCGGGAGTCCTGGGACGCCGACCGCCGCGCGGCCCTGGTGCTGGTCGGGCTAGGCCTCGGCGCGCTCGCCCACGACCGGACGCTCGGCTCGCTGTCCGGCGGGCAGCGCGCCCGCCTGGCCCTGGCGGCGCTGCTCGTGCGCCGGCCGCCGGCACTGATGCTGGACGAGCCGACCAACCACCTCGACGACGGCGCCGCCGCCTTCCTGGAGGAGCAACTGCGCGGCCTGCCCGGGGCGGTGGTCGTCGCCAGCCACGATCGGGCGTTCCTCGACGCCGTGTGCACCGACCTGATCGACCTCGATCCGGCGGTGGACGGACCGGTCCGCTACGGCGGCAACTACAGCGCCTACGTGAGCGAGAAGCGCGCCGAGCGGGAACGCTGGGAACGCCGGTACACAGAGGAGCAGGAGGAACTGGAGGAGCTGCGGCACGCGGCGGGGGTGACCGCGCGCCGGGTCGCACCGGACCGGGGGCCGCGCGACAACGAGAAGATGGGCTACGGCCACCGGGCGGGCCGCGTGCAGAACCAGATCTCCCGCCGGGTGCGCAACGCGAGCAGGCGGCTCGAGGAACTGGAGCGCACCCGGGTCGCCGAACCGCCGCCCCCGCTGCGGTTCGCTGCGCCGCAGCTGGCCGCGGGTGCGCAGGACGACCCGGAGCCTCTGGTGTCCTTGAAGGACGTACGGGTGCCGGGGCGGCTCGCGCTGTCCGGCCTCCAGGTGTCGGCGACCGAGCGGCTGCTGGTCACCGGCGGCAACGGGGCGGGCAAGTCGACCCTGCTCGCGGTGCTCGCCGGACGCCTTGCGGCCGAGGGCGAGGTGCGCAGGCGGCGCGGGCTGACGGTGGGACTGCTCACGCAGGACACCGCGTTCGACCGGCCCGAGCGCACGGTCCGGGACACCTACACGCTGGCGCTGGGACCGGAGCGGGCCGAGAGGGTGCCGCTCGTCCGCCTCGGTCTGCTGGCCGAGGCGGACCTGGACAAGCCGGTCGGGCAGGTGTCGGTGGGGCAGCGCAGACGGCTGGCGCTGGCACTGCTGGTGGCCCGGCCGCCCCAGCTGCTGCTGCTCGACGAGCCCACCAACCACCTCTCGCCGCACCTGTGCGACGAGCTGGAGGCGGCGCTGGGCAGCGGCCCGGGCGCGATCGTGGTCGCGAGCCACGACCGCTGGCTGCGCCGCCGGTGGCAGGGCCGTGAGCTGCGGCTGGAGCCGGGAGGGGCAGCGGCAGGACGGGGCGCCGGCCCGCCGGGGTGAGCTGCGGCGACACCGGCAGCAGCAGTGCCGAGCCTTGCGCCGAACCACAGTCACCTGTCAAGATGGTGATGTGAATCTTGACCATGTCTTCGTGTGCGGGATCCCGGCGCTCGACTTCGCGGCCACGCTGCGCGCCCGGCGCTCAACCCGGTTCGAGATGTTCGTGACACCGGGCCGGCTCAACGCCTGGTACCTGGAGTCCGGGCTCGTGGACACGATCACGCCCGGCGAGGAGGACGACGTCCGGGAGGCGATCGCGGTGCGCGAGGCCGTCTACCGGCTCGTCACCAACGGCCGCCTCGGCGAGGACTTCGACCGGGAGGCCCTCGCGGTACTCAACGCCGCCGCGCGCCAGGTCCCGGCGACGCCGCAGCTCACCCTGGCGGGCCGGCACACCGACGCGACGCCCGGACAGGCCCTGGCCACCGTCGCCCGGCAGGCCGTCGAACTGCTCAGCGGCCCGGACGTCCCGCTGCTCAAGGAGTGCGGCAACCCCGAGTGCACGCGCGTCTACATCGACCGCTCCCGGGGCATGCGACGGCAGTGGTGCGGCATGGAGTCCTGCGGCAACAAGATCAAGGCGGCGGCCTACCGCGCCCGCAAGAAGACGGCGCCGGTCGCGTCCGGGAGCTGACCCGGCGGCGACAGCCCGAGACGTCAGCGGGGCCGGCGAGCCCGCACCTACGACAGCGGAAATGATCCTGGGTGGGCCGGTTGCCCGCTCGGTGTGTCCGCAGCGCGGACAGCGCTGCGAGGTGTAGGCCGCACCCATCTCAACAAACCGCACACCGATTGCAGGCAAGGTACTGCCCGAGCTGCGGGAACATCCTCCACCTGTACCGGATGGGCCTCGCGCCCGTCCCGGCTGCCGGGAGGGCGTCAGGTGTCGATGTGGCGTCAAGGCCCGTCGCCGCAAGAAAGGCGGGAACCGCCTTCCTGAGGCCTACCGAAGAGCGGAGAGCACTTCAAAGCCCCAGGTCGAGGGCGAGGCACGAGTAGTACTTCCATGAGCCCTCGGGGTCGTAGGAGGCATCGGCCCCGCCCGGCGTGCCCTGAGCCTCTTCGGTCATGTCCTCGAAGCGAATGCGCTCGGGGAGCCTGCCGTACCGTGCGCGCCGTGCCGCTGCTGCCACGGCGGCGTCCGCCGCCAGTTCCTTGTTCATGGCCCGTACTCCAGTTCATGGATCTTCTGTTGCCGAGTGGATCGCGTCCATCTGTCGTCCTTGACATCCATCAGCCTGCACCCCCTTCCGTCACCAGTCAAGACGGTGACGGATGAGAGGGTGTGCACACGTGTGTCGCCGGGTGGGCGGGCGGCCGTCAGGCGGTGATGGTCTTGTACTCGGTGTAGGTGCCGAGGCCCACAGCGCCGTACTCGCGGCCGATTCCGCTGGCCTTGAAGCCGCCGAACGGGCCGTCGAAGGCGACGGGAGCGCCGTTGACCGTGACGGTGCCGGTGCGGATGCGGCGGGCGACCTCCAGGGCGTGCTCCTCGTCCGAGGACCAGACGCCGCCGGACAGGCCGTACGGGGAGTCGTTGGCGATCCGTACGGCGTCGTCCTCGTCGTCGTAGGCGATGACGACCAGGACCGGGCCGAAGATCTCCTCCTGCGCGATGCGCATCGAGTTGTCGACGTCGGCGAAGACGGTGGGGGTGACGTAGTTGCCCTTCTCCAGGCCCTCGGGGATCTGCGGGCCGCCGGTGACCAGGCGGGCGCCCTCCTCGATGCCGAGCTGGATGTAGGTGCGCACCCGCTGCTGCTGGTCGGGGCGGATCATCGGGCCGATGAAGGTGTCGGGGTCGTTCGGGTCGCCCACCTTCAACGACTCGACCAGTTCCTTCAGCGCCGTGACGACCTCCTCGTACCGGCTGCGTGGCGCGAGGATCCTGGTCTGTGCGATGCACGACTCGCCGTTGTTGAGCAGGGAGCCGAACTTCAGGCCCGCGACGGCCTCGTCGATGTCGGCGTCCGGCAGGATGACGGCGGCGGACTTGCCGCCCAGTTCCAGGCTGACCCGCTTGAGCTGCTCCCCCGCGATCGAGGCGATGCGGCGGCCGGCCCGTGTCGAGCCGGTGAACGCGATCTTGTCGATCTGCGGGTGCGACACCAGGTACTCGCTGGTCTCCCGGTCCGCGGGCAGGACGCTGACGACACCCTCGGGCAGTCCTGCGCGCTCCAGCAGCTCGGCCAGGAAGCCCATGCTCAGCGAGTTCTCCGGGGACACCTTGAGGACCACGGAGTTGCCGGCGACCAGGGCCGGGATGATCTTCGAAGTGGCCGAGGAGAACGGCGAGTTCCACGGGATCACGGCCGCCACGACACCGACCGCCTCACGGCGCACCACGCTGCGCACCGGTGACTCCGGGTCGGAGGGGATGAGCGTCTCCTCCCAGGCGAACGCCTCGGCCGCCTTCAGGTAGGCGTTCGCCTGCCTGGTCAGGCTCGGCTGTCCGGCGCGGGTGAACCAGAGCGCCGAGCCGTTCTCCAGAGAGATCAGCTGCGCGACCTTCTCCGCGTTCGCCTCGCGCAGCGCGTCGAACCGTCGCAGGAGCGCGATCCGCTGCGCCGGCGGGGTGGTGCGCCACGCGCCTGCGTCGAACGAGGCCCGCGCCGCGGCCACCGCGCGGTCCACGTCCGCCGGCCGTGCCTGGGCGGCGCGGCCGATCACCGACTGATCGTGCGGTGAGGCGAGGTCGAGGAGCGCCGGGTCGCTCGGCTCCGTCCAGGAGCCCCCGATGAAAAGCCGGTCGTAGACGATCATGCGTGTGTCTCCCTTGGTTCCTTCGGTTTGTGGGCGCACCATCAGAGGCGGTCGGCGTCGACGACGGCCTGCGCGAAGGTGGTCGGCGCCTCCTGCGGCAGGTTGTGGCCGATGTTCGCGATGGTGCGGTGCTCGTAGGGGCCCGTGAAGTGGTCGCGGTACGCGGAGCCGTCACCGGCCGGCGTGAAGGGATCGAGGGCCGGGTCGAGGGTGATCGTGGGGACGCGGACGGGCGGCTGGGCGGCGAGCTGCGCCTCGTAGCGGCTGTAGCGGCGGTCCCCCTCGATCAGGCCGATGCGCCAGCGGTAGTTGTACAGGACGATGGCCGCGTAGTCGGGGTTCCTGAAGGCCTGGGCGGTGCGCTGGAAGGTGGCGTCGTCGAAGTCCCAGTTGGGCGAGACGAGGGTCCACACGTAACGGCACAGGGCGATGCGTTCGTCGACGTTCTCCATCGCCTTCTTGCCGCGCTCGGTGGCGAAGTACCACTGGTACCACCAGTTGTGCTCGACTGCCGCGGCGGCGGGCTCCTGCTGCGCCTTGAGGTTGGTGATGAGGTAACCGCCGGTCGAGACAAGGGCCTTGACGCGTTCGGGCCACAGCGCCGCGATGATGTCGGCGGTGCGTGAGCCCCAGTCGAACCCGGCGAGCACCGCCTTGTCGATCTTGAGGGCGTCCATCAGGGCGATGATGTCGAGCGCGACGGCGGACTGCTCTGCGGTGCGGGGGGTGCTGCGGGAGAGGAAACGTGTGCTGCCGTGGCCGCGCAGATAGGGAACGATGACGCGGTACCCCAGGTCGGCGAGGAGCGGGGCGACGTCGACGTAGCTGTGAATGTCGTAGGGCCAGCCGTGCAGGCACAGGACGACCGGGCCGTGGGCGGGCCCGGCCTCGGCGTAACCGATGTCGAGGACGCCCGCCCTGATGTGCTTGACCGTGCGGAAAGCGGTGTGGGTGCCGGGGGTGACGGCGGGCACGGTGGGGGCGGGTGTGCCGCCCGGTGTGTGCGAGGCCGTCGCGCCGCCTGCGGCGGACGCGGTGGACTCAAGGCCGGTCAGCGAGACCGCGGCCGCTCCGGTGCCCAGGCCGACAGCCTTGGTGAACGTACGCCTGTTGATCATGAGAAACCCCTCCGTCGCGTGTTGTGCGGTGACCGGTCCGCGGCCGGGAGCCTCCCGCTCGCACCATCGGATGCGAGGTCACCGCGGAGTGTGGCGCGACTACCCTCACACAGGGTGCGTCACCCGTCAAACGGGTGACGACAGTGAGTCGCCTTGAGTGATGCAGTGATGGGAGGCCTGCCCCTGCGGCACACACCCTTCCTCGCCACGGCACCGGACACATCAGTCGCATGACCGTGCGCCACAGTTGGCCACACCGGGCGGGCGGCACCGGGAGCTTGAGTCATCCGACTGAGGCGACGCCGCCCAGGGCGTAAGAGTCCGCCACTCCTCGCCACCGCATTGAAGGGTGACGAATGAACCTCTCGTATTCGTCGCCGGTCAGAGCGGTGACGACGGTCTCGCCTGCGTGATGCGCCCCTGAGCGCGCTGTGTCCGTCAAGGGCACGGTGCGCGCTCCGGGACTCGGCGGCAGGCGGCCGGGACGACATCCTTGGCGGCAGCCGGGCGGGAGGCACCGGCACCGGTCGTCGGCCGGGTCTTGCCCGCGGGCTTCAGGAAGAGGGCGAGGACGGTACCGACGGCGAGGACGGGGGCGATCCAGAGGTAGCCGGTGGCCGTGGCGTGGGCGAAGGCGTCCAGCGCGGTGTCCCGCAGGCCCCCAGGGAGCTGCGCGATCGTGTCGGGGCGGGCGGCGTCGAAGCCGCCGTCGGTCGGCAGTGGCCGGGTGCGATCGGCGAAACCGGTGTTGAGGAGCGTGCCGAAGACGGCGACGCCGAAGGCCGCACCGATGGAGCGGGCGAAGGTGACCGCGGCGCTCGCGGCGCCGAGGTCCGCGGCGGGCACGCTGTTCTGCACCGTCGTCAGGACGACCATGGGCACCATGCCGACGCCGATCCCGGTGATCAGGAAGTAGACGCTCAGGACGAGGGTGTGGGTGCCGGCCCCGATGGTGCCCAGCAGAAGCAGTCCGGCGAGGTTGGCGAGCAGACCCGCGATCAGGATCGGGCGCAGCCGGCCGGCGTGCGCGGCCCAGCGTCCGGCCAGAGACTGGCTGACGACCAGACCGGCGACCAGGGGCAGCATGTGGACGCCGGACAGGGTGGCCGAGACGCCGTGGACGATCTGGAGGTAGGTCGGCAGGTAGACCAGGACGGCGAACATGGCCGCGTTGGCGACGAACCCGATCATCGAGGAGAACACCACGGTCCGGGAGCCGAACACGGCCGGCGGCAGCACTGGTTGGGCGGCGCGGCGCTCGACGGGTACCAGCAGGGCGGCCAGTGCGACGCTGGTGACGATCAGCGCGACGATGGCCGGTGAGCCCCAGCCCCAGCGCTCGCCGAACGACGTGATCAGGATCAGGCCCGTGGCGATCGCGGCCAGGAGCGTCGAGCCCGCGTAGTCGATGCGGGCCCTGGCTCCCCTGACGGTCACGGGCAGTGCCCGCGCGGCGATGCCCAGGGCGACGGCGCCGACGGGCAGGTTGACCAGGAACGCCCACCGCCACGACAGCTGGTCGGTGAAGACACCGCCCAGCAGGGGGCCGACGATGCTGGCGACGCCGTAGACGGATCCGAACATGCCCTGGTAGCGGCCGCGTTCACTCGGGGCCACGAGGTCGCCGACCAGGGCGAAGGTCAGCACGATCATGCCGCCGCCGCCCATGCCCTGCAGCACGCGGGCGCCGATCAGCTCGGGCAGATTCCGGGCGAGGCCGCAGGCCACCGAGGCGATCAGGAAGATCGTGGTCGAGGCCAGGTACAGGCGCTTGCGGCCGAACATGTCGCCGAGCTTGCCCCACAGCGGGGTCACGGCCGTCGACGCGAGCAGGTATGCGGCGCTGACCCACGCGATGTCGTCGAACCCGATCAGGTCCTGCGCTATCCGGGGCAACGCCGTCGAGACGATCGTCTGGTCCAGGGCCGACAGAAGGACCGCCAGGATCAGCGCGCTCATCGCGGCAGCGGCACCACCTGCCCGGGGTGCTGCGGACTGTTGTGCGTTCGGCATCGTCACATGCCCTTCCAGAAGAGAGAAACCTCATGCGTATGGCGGTACCCCGCCTATCTGTCACATCAATGTAGCACTTGTCGAGGAAGGTTTCACGCTGAAGATGCGTTAGGGGTCTCAGGTTTCACATTCGGCGGCTAGACTCGGTCCGGTGAGAGCCGACGCAGTACGCAATCTGGAAGCGGTCCTGACGACCGGGGCACGGATGCTCGCCGCCGATCCGGGCGCGAGCATCGCGAGCATCGCCGCCGAGGCGGGCGTGGACCGGCGCACCGTCTACCGGCGCTTCGTCTCCCGCGAGGAGCTTCTCGCCGCCATCTACGACGCGCGGCTGACGGCCATCGAGCAGGCCATCGAGGACGCGCGGCTGCGCGAGGCACCCGTCGCCGTCGCCCTGCACCGCTACGTCGAGAACATCATCGGCGTCAACCGCACCTGGCCCGTCGACCTCGCACGCATGCTCGCCGACGACACCGTCCACGCACGCCGCGACGCCGCCGTGCGGGAAGTCGACGCCTTCCTTCAACGCGCCACCGACGAGGGCCTGTTGCGGCCCGGCATGCCGCAGGGGTGGGCGGCAGCGCTGCTGCCCCAGCTCATGCACCTCGTGTCCCGACAGCTGCCGGAGCTGAGTCCCGCGCGGGCGGCGGACGTCGTCGTCGACACCCTGCTGCGCGGCATCGGCGCGGCCTGACACATCCTCAGCATGCGGTCACCAGGTGACGGCGCCCGGGACGGATATCCGGTCTCGGGATCACGCCACCCGGCCGGGGCCGCCGGTTCAGCGGTGAAGAAAGCAAGGGGACGGTGGAGTTGAGCGCCCGGGCCATAGTCGGTCGTGAGAGCGAGCAGGAGGTACTGTCGTCGCTCGTGGCGGCCCCCGAGGGCAGGCCCGGTGACGCCGTGCGCGCTCAGCTGCTGCGCGGCGCCCTGGACGGCGTAGGAGAGCCGGCACGGCGGCCTGCCGCGGGGCTCGCGCTACCGCATGAGGGACGTAGACGACGCCGCGGCCTGCGGCCTGCTGGACATCGACACGCTCAGCGGCGACTTCGTCTTCCGCCACCCCCTGGTGCGGTCGGCCGTCGTCCAGGTGGCGACCCCCAACGAGCGGCGCGCGGCCCACGCGGTGCTCGCCCGGGTGCACCACGACGATGTGGAGCGGCATGCCACGCATCTGGCGGCCTCGACGATCGACCCGGACGCGCAGGCCGCGGCGGCGCTGGAGGCGGCGGCCGAGTCCGCGACCCGGCGCGGCGGCGCGGGCTGCCGTGTCCTGGCTGACCCGCGCCGCGGAACTGAGCGAGAGTCACGAGGAACGGTCCAGACTGCTGGGCGACGCGGCGTTCATCGCCGGGCACGCCGGACTGCTGGACCAGGCCCAGCAGTTGGTCCGTTCCGAGATGTCGAACGACCGGGCGATCCCAGCGTAGCGGTCCGTCAGCGCGTCCAGTCCTACGCCGCCGAGCACCTCCGGGGACGTACGCGCGTCCACGGTGTGGGTCTCCCCCGGCCAGCCGGGTGCGCAGGTGAGGAACCCGCGGCCGGCGAAGCGATCCGCCCAGGACTCCCAGGACAGCGCGTGCAGCCACGCGCCATGGATGAAGACGACGGGAGTACGGTTCACGGCTGGTCCCTCCGAGCATGCCGACCGCCCGCGCACCTGCACGCGGGCGACCGTCCCAGGATCGGTTCCGTCACCGGTCAGAGGCGACAGTCGAATGACTTAATGTTGCCGATCCGCGGCGGGCCTGCTCAGGGGCCCCGGGGCGCGATCCGATGACGTGGCAGACGAAGAAGCCGATCAGGGACTGCAGGACTTAGCACCCGCATGACGACCCGCACGTGACCTGTGACCCGTATGCGCTCAAACAATCCACAACGTCACCCCCTTGACTGGTGACGCGGCCACTTGCCATGCTGACGTCACCACCTCAACCGGTGACGCAGAGACGGGCGTTTCGGATCTGAGGCCAATCGAATCCTTCGACCCAGATGGGGAGCACAAGCCATGGCAGTCACCTACACCGCCCATGTCGACGTCGACGGAGAGGGCCGCAACGGCGGTCAGGTCCGCTCCTCCGACGGCCTCCTGGAAACCCGGCTCGCCATCCCCAAGGAGCTCGGCGGCGCGGGCGACGCGACCAACCCCGAGCAGCTGCTGGCCGCCGGCTGGGCCGCCTGCTTCCTCGGCGCCCTGCGCCGCGCCGCCGCCACCCGCAAGATCCGGCTCACCAGCACCACCATCACCGCCGAGATCACGCTCACCCACGGCGACGACGGCGAGTTCTCCCTCTCCGCGGTCCTCAGCCCCGTCCTCGGCGGCGTGGATCAGGCGACCGCCGAGGAACTCGCGCACGCCGCCCACCAGATCTGCCCGTACTCCAAGGCCACGCGAGACAACATCCCCGTCACGCTCAACGCCTCCGGCACCGCGGCCTGACCCACCCTCTGCTCGCGGGTCCCGTGCGCCTCCCCCTGCGGCGCGGGACCCGCCCCACTCACACTGGACGGGAAGGGACAACGACATGGCCCCGATAGCCCAAACCCTCGGCCGCCCCACCAACCCACCCCGGCACACCCTCTCCGGCCACCTGTCCCCCGGTTCCGCGACCGCCGGGCAACAGCCCACCCCCGCTGACCCTGGATGGCCGACCGGCGCACAGGTCTGGAGCTGGGCAGGGACCGCGGTGCTGTTCGGGTACGGTCCGTCGGCTTCGACCTTCGCCTGACAGCACAGGAACCCCTGCCGGTCAGGACGCGCAGGGCGGGGCCGGGCGGACGGCGCGTGGAGGTCGTCTCCGTACGACTCGGTTGGCAGCCGTCTTCTGGAGCAGCCCGTAAGCGAGGACCGGCAGGAGCAGGTGCGGTTTGTCGGGCATCACGGTGGTGATGAGGACTGCGCCGGCGCTGCTGTTGTTCATACCGCAGGCGAGGGTGAGCGAGGAGGCGGCGGGGGTGTCCAGTCTCAGGAGGCGGGCGGCGGAGCGGCCGAGTGCGAACGACAGAACGCAGACCAGCGCCGCCACGGCCAGCGCGGCTGCGAGCAGCAGCGGGCGCGGACGTGCCAGGAAGGAACCGAGGGCGCCGCTGGCGTTGACGTAGGTCAGGACGAGCGAGCCGAGAAGGGCTACGGGCACGATGACGGCGAGTACCCGGCTCAGCCACGAAACGGGCAGCGCCAGTCGGCACAGGATGCCGGCGGCACTGGGAAGGACCACGCTGACGAAGGCGAAACCGCCGTGCGTGGTGTGTCCGGTCTTGGTGAGCGTGTGCGCGTAGCCGTAGTTCAGGAGCGGCAGCAGGGCGTTGATGACCAGGGGGATGGTGAGGGGGCTGAGGAGGGTGGAGGCGAGGACGAGCCCCACCATCGTCGGCTGGTCGCCGTCGCCTTTGCCGGTCCAGACGGTGGCCCCGGCGGCGACGGGCATCGCCACGATCAGGATCATCGCGGTGATCAGGCCGCTGCCGCCGTCGGTGTCAGGGGTCTGGTGCAGAAGGAACGCGACGGCGGGGATGACCAGCAGCGGGATCGCCAGATGCAGGACGAGCCCGGCGAGCAGGGCTCTCGGGCGGCGCAGCACGCTGCCGAGCGCACGGACGCGGACCTGGAGTCCGGCCGAGAAGAGCACCAGGGCGAGCAGGATCGGCGCGGAGTGCAGCGGCAGTTGGGCCACATCCCCGAGCGGCATGCTGTGGGTCCGGCGCAGCCACAGCCCGGGCCCTGGGAGGAGCACGGCGGCCGTATAAGACAGGACGACCGCCCGGCCGAGCCGGCGGCGCAGCCAGACGGTTGCGCGGTCAGCCGACGGGTGGGCGGCAGGTCGTGCGGTCTTCAAGGCGGCCTTCTTCCGTCACGGGGGCAGGGGCGGGACGGAGGGCCGCTATGCGAAGGCGGACTGCGCAGGTGTTCATGGTCTCCATGCTGCTCGCGTGCAGCGGGCAAGAGGGAGTGGTGCCGCGCGGTGGTCAGGATGCGTTCAGGTATCCGGTGGCACGGTCGGGCGCCATGACCTACGAAAACTCTGAGACATCTGCGATCCCGGCGGCGGAACGGCCCGCGGCGCCGTCGCCCGGTCCTCGGCTGCGCTGGAACAAGGTGCCCGAAGTCACCGTCTACTTCTGGATCATCAAGGTGCTGTGCACGACGGTCGGCGAGACCGCGGCCGACCTGCTGAACGAGAAGGCCGGCCTGGGCCTGACCGGAGTGTCGGTGCTGATGAGCGCGCTGCTGGCGGTGGTGCTGGTGGTGCAGTTCCGCACCACCGCGTACCGAGCGGGCGTGTACTGGCTCGCCGTCGCCCTGATCAGCGTCGTAGGCACCCTGATCAGCGACAACCTGACCGACAACATAGGCGTACCGCTGGAGACGTGCACCACGGTGTTCGCGATCGTCCTCGCGGTCGTGTTCGTGGTCTGGTACCGGCGGGAGCGGACCCTGTCGATCCACAGCATCGACACCTCCAGCCGCGAGTCCTTCTACTGGCTGGCTGTGCTGTTCACGTTCGCGCTCGGCACCGCCGCCGGCGACCTGGTCTCCGAGCGGATGAACCTGGGCTACTGGCTGTCCGCGGTGCTGTTCGCCCTGGCCATCGCCACGGTGGGCATC
The DNA here is from genome assembly GCF_053594815.1 of Streptomyces sp. NPDC002577. Classification (NCBI taxonomy): domain Bacteria; kingdom Bacillati; phylum Actinomycetota; class Actinomycetes; order Kitasatosporales; family Streptomycetaceae; genus Streptomyces; species Streptomyces sp. NPDC002577. Next base: position 36,129 of record NZ_JBSFWK010000065.1, read on the forward strand.
GCCCACTTCGCGCTGGGCCTGGACGCGGTGTGGAGCTTCTGGATCGCCTACATCCTGACCCGCCCGCTCGGGGCCTCCATAGGCGACTACCTCTCCCAGCCGGGCGGCGACGGCGGTCTCGGCTTGGGCACCGTGATCACCAGCGCGCTGTTCCTGACGGTCATCCTCGGCCTGGTCGTGTACCTGGCCGTGACACGCAAGGACGTCGCGGAACAGGAGCGGGCCGCCCGGCACGCGGCCTGACTGCCCCAACTCCCCACCGGCCAACGCTGGGAGCGCGTCGCCGGCGTGACCCTGCTGGGCGACGCCGCCCACTTGTCGCCCTTCGCCGGCGAAGGCGCCAACCTCGCCATGGCCGACGGCGCCGACCTCGGCCGCGCTCGCCGAGCACCCCGGCGACACCGAGGCCGCGCTCGCCGCCTACGAGACACTCATGTTCGCCCGCACCGAGGAAAGGCCCAGGCCACCTCCGGGTGTAGGAGGCGTCCGGGCCTTGCTCGGACAGTTCCTCCAGGGGGCTGGTCAACGAAGAGACTTCGCCCCCGGCGTGGCATGCCACTGCGGCAACAGGGCCTCCTGGCAGGCGAGTTCGTGACATCCTCGAGCTGCCAAGAGGCCCTGCTAACCCCGCTCTCATGCCCGTGGCCAGCGGCGATCACCCGATAGAGACTTCCATTCGACGGACACCGGTCAAGATCGGCAAGACGGGCTGCCACTGACAGGTTGGTCAGGCAGCGGGGAAGCGCGAATGTGCGCCTCATGACGGAGTCGAACATGCAGTCCGGGAGGACCCGGCCGAGAAAGATCACGGGCCGGGCGCCGAAAAAACCGACCTGGTAGCGGGTCTTGGGACGCCGGGCGATGGCGGCGCGCGCCATGGTCTCGAGGTCGGGTTCGGCTGGCGATGTGCCGCATGGTGGCCTGCCAGGCGTCGCGCGGTGAGGCGCCGGCCGAGGCGCATGGCCTGGGCATCGGTCGCGGGCCGGCGGAGCGGCTCGGACGCTGTCAGTGAGCCTCCGGATCAGCCGGCCTTCCAGCCCGCCGGACCGGTCCCGTCAGCGACCACGGGCTTGTCGAATATCGATACGTTCCTCTACTTTGGGTATATCGAAATTCGATAGGGGGATGTAATGAACACGCGACTCACCAGGACCCTGGCCTCGGTGACCTTTGCGCTGGCGGTGCTCTGCGGGCTCGCTTTCATCGGCACGGGGGTCACGCACATGCTCGACGACGGGGCGGTCTGCGTGCAGACGGACTTCTGGCGCAACCCCTCACTGGCCGACCCACTGCCGGTGGGCACGGACGTGAAGGTGTCCAGCAGTGCCACGCGCCTCTGCCAGGACAGCCCCTCTGCGGGGCAGCGCGCCGCCGACCTCGGGGGCGAACTGCCCTGGCTGCTGTTCGGTGCGCTCGCGCTGCTGCTCTTCTCCCGGCTACTCAAGACCGTCCTGCTGCAGGGGCCGTTCACCGAGCCGGTGGCACAACGGCTCTCCGTTCTCGGCTGGTTCGTCACCGTGGGCACGCCGCTGGCCGGCCTCATCGTCGGCTGGTCGCAGTCCTGGCTCGTCGGGAGCATGGCGCCGATCGTGGGTTCTGGGCCGACGGTCTCCGGGCCGCTGGTGCTCGTCCTCGCCGGCCTCGCCGCAGTGATCATGGGGAAGATCATGCGTGAGGGCGTGCGCCTGCGAGAGGACCTCGAAGGGACCATCTGATGCCCGAAGAGGAACCCCACGCGATCCGGATCCACCTCGACCGCCTTCTCGCCGAGCGCGGCATGACACTGACCGAACTGTCCGCGCAGGTGGGTATCACCGTCGTCAACCTGTCCGTACTGAAGAACGGGCGGGCCAAGGCCATCCGCTTCTCGACCCTGTCGAGGATCTGCGAGGTCTTGCGGTGCCAGCCGGGCGACCTGATCACCCACGACCCCGCCGAGCCGGCCCATAGCCGACCACTCTGACAGACGCTCTACTCCACAGACTGCCGCCCACGCCAGCGTGAGCACCCCGGTAGACCGTCACACCAGCCCTTTGACCTGCGATTTCAAGGTGGCGGAGGCTCAGTGGTGCGCGACGGCGAAAGGGCGGCTTTGGACTGCGTCGAGGGCGGTGAGGGTGTCCTCGTCGAGGGTGATCGCGCCCGCCGCCAGGTTCGCTTCGAGGTGGCGGGCGTCGGCGGTGCCCGGTATGAGCAGCACGTTGGGAGCGTGGTGCAGCAGCCAGGCCAGGCCGACCTGTGCCGGGGTGCAGCCCAGCGCCCGGGCAGCGGCCTGAACGGCCTGTTCGTCGAGCACCTTGGGCAGGCCCGGGAGCGCGCCGCCGAGGGGGAAGTAGGGCACCCAGGCGATCTGCTCGTCCGCGCAGAGCCGGAGCGTCTCCTCGTCGTCGCGCGCTACGAGGCTGTAGGCGTTCTGTACGCAGACGATGCCCGCGGGCAGGGCGCGGCGCAGGACGTCAAGGGTCACGCTGCTGAGCCCGATCGCACCGATCTTGCCTTCGTCGCGCAGGGCGATCAGCTCGGCGAGCTGGTCGTCGAGGTCGACCACCTGGTCGTCCGCGGCGGCGACGGTGATCCCGGTGTCGACACGGCGCAGGTTGACCACCGGGATCTGCTCCAACTGGAGCGTGACGAGGTTGTCCTCGACGCCGGCCCGCAGTTCCTCGGGCCGCTGTGCGAGGCGCAGCGGGGCCGGGCCGCCGGGGTCGGAAACGGCACCGACCTTACTGACGACCAGGACGTCGTCCTGCGGCCTCAGGGCCTCGCGGATGACGTCGTTGACGAAACCGTCGCCGTAGAACTGGGCGGTGTCCACGTGGTCGACGCCGAGGTCTATCGCATGGCGCAGCAGGGCGACGGCGGCGCGGCGGTCGCCGTGCAGGCGCTCCAGCTGCATCGCGCCGTAGCCGACCCGCGCGACGGTGCGGCCGGCCATCAGTCCGGGGCCTCCGGGGGGCGGGGTCAGGGCGGGTGCGGTCTCGGGGGTGGGGGTGTTGTCGGACGTCATGACGACCTGCTCTCGTGAGAGAATGCGAGAACCGGAGGATCCTCCGTTACGTCCACAGTAGCACTACCGGAGGTGCCTCCGTTTTGAGTCGGTCCGATCGATCCGATACGCCGTCGCCCCGCCCCCCTGCCGGTGCCAGCACGCCCGAGACCGCTGCCCAGCCGGTCCGCCGCGACGCCCGCCGCAACCGCGAGAAGCTCATCGCCACTGCCCAGGCCGCATTCGCTGCCGCCGACGGCCCGGTCACACTGGAGGCCATCGCCCGCCAGGCCGGGGTCGGCATCGGCACCCTCTACCGCCACTTCCCCACCCGCGAGAGCCTCGTCGACGCCGTCTACGCCGCCGAGCTGGACGAGGTCACCGCGAATGCCCCCGCCCTGCTCGGCCGGCACCCCGCCGACGTCGCACTGCGGGCCTGGATGGGCCGCTACGCGACCTTCGTCGCCGCCAAGCGCGGCATGACGGACACGCTGCGCGCGGGTTTCTCCTCCGGGCGCATCACACCCCCCTCACGCGAACGCGTCACCGCCACGATCGCCACGTTCCTCGAACACGGCGCCGCCGACGGCACGCTCCGCGCCGACGCCGACCCCGACGACGTCACCACACTGCTCGTCGGCGTCTTCGTGGCCATCACGGCCGGCTCGCCCCAGGAGCAGACCGACCGCCTGCTCGACCTCCTCACCGACGCTGTCCGCCCGCGCACGGGTATTGATACGCAGTAGTGATCAGTGGGTCGGTGGGTGTCGGCAACCGCTTGATCCGCAGCACTAATGGTTGGCCGCTTACCGCTTTTGCCCGGACGGCCTTGGCTCGGTGTGCGTGGCGGCAGTCATGTCCAGCAGGAGCATGGCGTCGTGGTCGGGCGTACCGGGTTCGGCGATGTAGACGCCGAGCCTCTGGCCGGGCGTGCCCTCCAGGTTCATACCCCTGGAAGGCAAGGGTGATCTTGCCGACTTGCGGGTGCGGAAGGTCTTGGTCGCGGACTTACGGCCCTTGACGTCATAGCGTTCCCAAAGCCTGGCGAAGTCGGGGCTCTTGAGAACGAGTTCGCCGACGAGGTTGGTGAGGTCGGGGGCGTCGGGCTCGGTGCCGGCCTGGGCCCGCAGGTGGGCGACGCAGCCGCAGATCTGTGGCGAACAAGGTGGTCAGCCCGTTGCGGACGTAGTCATGGGTGCGCCGCTCGGGCATGCCCGGCATTATCGGCAGCACCGGCTGAGACCGGTCCAGGGCCTGGATCTGGGACTTCTCGTCCACCGAGAGGACCACCGCGCCCTCGGGCGGGTTGAAGTACAGACCGACGACGTCGTAGACCTTCTCCACGAAGAACGGGTCCGTGGACAGCTTGAAGGTGTCCGTCAGGTGCGGCTTGATCTGGAACTTCCGCCAGATCCGGCCGACGGTGGACTTGGACAGGCCACTGTGGTCTGCCATCGACTTCCGCGACCAGTGGGTGGCATTCTTCTTTGCCGTTGGTCTGGGGCCGGTAGGCGCGGGTCAGCTTGCCGGTGGCGCCAATCTCGGCGAGAGCTTGCTTCCAGGCCTGTCCCTTGCGGTAGGCCCAGGCGTTGTCGGTCAGCACGCGTTCGATGCGGGTGATGCCGTGGGCGTGGAAGAACGCGGCTGCGCGGGTGAGGAAGCCTGCGCAGGTGTCGACCTTCTCGTCGCGGTGGATCTCGCTGTAGGCGAGGCGGGAGTGGTCGTCGACGGCGGAGTGGATGTAGTCGAAGCCCATGCCGCCGCGGGTGGCCCGGCCGGCCTGGCGGCCCAGCGTCTTGTGGCCGCCGCCGTCCGGGATACGGCCGAGTTTCTTGACGTCGATGTGGACCAGCTCGCCGGGACGGGCGCGTTCGTAGCGGCGGATGACCTCTCCGGTGGGCCGATCCATGAA
>NZ_JBSFWK010000066.1:0-40494 GCF_053594815.1 Streptomyces sp. NPDC002577
CCGGAGCGCCCTCGTGGCGGAGCCACGTGGGCGTTTCGGCAACGCGGCGAGCGTGCGTGCCAGGCGCCGCGAGGCAGGCGGGAATTTGACGACAGAGCCTAGTCCGCTCACAGCCGGCGGGGCGCGCGACGCAGGTCAGATGCCGTCCGTGAGCGCCCCCGCATGGGCCCCGCCCGACTCAGTGACGATCTCGTCGAGCGTCTGCGGGTCCCGGACCACGGCGAAGCGGATCCCGGCGAAGCGGACGCCGCCGCCCGGTGCTCCGTCGTCGGCGGCGGTGAAGCCGTAGATCCCCGGCCGGGCGAGCGAGTTGTACGCGTAGTGGTGCGCGAAGTAGTACGCACCGGTGTCGAGCGCCGCGGCGTGGTCGCCCTGCTCGAGCAGCGGGAGCGAGCGGTTCGTCGCGAGCAGGTCGCCCGCGAAGCAGGCGGGGCCCGCGATGTCCTGGACGACGTAGGGCCCGGTCTTCGGGCGGCCCTTCGCGTCGTACGCGGCGATCCGTAGCGGCCACAGCTCGGGCGCGTAGACGGTACGGGTCGCGACCTGCACGCCCGCGTGCGTGACCGCGATCGGCCGGCCGCCCGACGACTTCGCGTACTCGACGCGCGCCAGCACGGTTCCGTGCTTGGCGAGCAGTGACCGCCCGAACTCCGTCACCACCCCGTAGCGCCCGTCGAAGAGCCCCGGGACCTCCCGCTCGAGCAGCCGCGCGTACGTGCCGTAGGCCGGCGTCGGATCGTCCGTCGTGAAGTCGACGGGCAGGCCGCCGCCGATGTCGATGGTGTCGATCTGCTGCCGCCCGGCCTTCGCGTTGATCTCCTCGGCCAGCTCGTACGTCGTCGCGACACCCCGCGCCATCAGCTCCAGCGGCAGGCCCTGGGAGCCGGAGTGCGCGTGCAGCCGGGTCAGCCACGGGCGGTCCAGGTACGCGCGCACCACCCACGCGCGGGCGCCCTCGTCGAGCAGCGCGATCCCGAACTTGGAGGTGGCCGTGGCCGTGGACAGCGCCTCGATCGAACCGCGGCCGACGCCGGGGTTCACGCGCAGCCCGAGCGGTGAGGCGGTCGGCGCCGAGGCGACCAGGTCGTCGAGGCGGGCCAGCTCCTGGGGGTTGTCGGCGTTGACGGCGATACCGAGGGCGAGAGCCTCGCGCAGTTCGTCGACGGTCTTGGCGGGGGAGTCCAGCACGGTCCGGTCTGGGGGTACCCCGCCCGCGCGGGCCAGCGCCAGCTCGCCGGGGCTCGCGACCTCCGCGCCGATGCCGCAGGCGGCGAGGAGCCGCAGTACGGGCACGAGCGGGGTGGCCTTCACGGCGAAGGCGTGCAGTACGGGCGTACCGGGCGGGGTGACCTCGGCAAAGGCGCTGCGCAGCGCGGTGGCGGCGGCGCGGATGCCTGCCACGTCGAGGAGCCCGATGATGGGACTCCGGGGGCCGATGAGCCCCTGCTCGACGGCGGCGCGCACGGCCGCGTCGCGTCGGGCGCCCGCGTCGCGCCGTGCCGGTTCCTGCGCTTCGTCGTCGTGTTCCGCACCCTCGGCCATGCCTTCCAGGCAACCACCCGACGCGCGCCCGCGCGCCCGTACCGGCTGAAGGGAACGTATTGACTAGTTCTATTCAGGAAGCCAGGATGTGAATATCCGACGCAACATCCGCCGGCCCGCCCCAAGGAGGCAGACCATGTCAGGACCCCGCCCCGTACGAGCGCCGCGTGGTGCCGAGCTGAGCGCCCTGGGGTGGCAGCAGGAGGCCGCTCTGCGGATGCTGCAGAACAACCTCGACCCGGAGGTCGCCGAGCACCCCGACAAGCTCGTGGTCTACGGCGGCACGGGCAAGGCGGCCCGCGACTGGCGTTCCTTCGACGCCATGGTCCGCACCCTGCGGACGCTGAAGCAGGACGAGACGATGCTCGTGCAGTCCGGCCGCCCGGTCGGCGTGATGCAGACGCACGAGTGGGCCCCGCGCGTCCTGATCGCCAACTCCAACCTCGTCGGCGACTGGGCGAACTGGGAGGAGTTCCGCAGGCTGGAGGCCCTGGGCCTGACGATGTACGGCCAGATGACGGCCGGTTCGTGGATCTACATCGGTACGCAGGGCATCCTGCAGGGCACCTACGAGACCTTCTCGGCCGTGGCGGCGAAGAAGTTCGGCGGCACGCTCGCCGGGACCATCACGCTGACCGCGGGCCTCGGCGGCATGGGCGGCGCCCAGCCGCTCGCCGTGACGATGAACGACGGCGTTGCCATCTGCATCGACTGCGACCCGCGCGCCATCGAGCGCCGCATCGAACACCGCTACCTGGACGTGAAGGCCGACTCGCTCGACCACGCGCTCCAGCTCGCGGTGGAGGCGCGCGACGCCCGCCGCCCGCTCTCCATCGGCGTCCTCGGCAACGCCGCCGAGCTCGTCCCGCAGCTCCTCGCAATGAACGCCCCCATCGACATCGTGACCGACCAGACGTCGGCCCACGACCCCCTGTCGTACCTCCCGCTCGGCGTGGCGTTCGAGGACATGGCGTCGTACGCCGCGGAGAAGCCCGCCGACTTCACGCAGCGCGCCCGGGAGTCGATGGCCCGGCACGTGGAGGCGATGGTCGGCTTCATGGACGCGGGCGCCGAGGTCTTCGACTACGGCAACTCGATCCGCGGCGAGGCCCAGCTCGCCGGCTACGACCGGGCGTTCGCGTTCCCCGGCTTCGTACCGGCCTACATCCGGCCGCTGTTCTGCGAGGGCAAGGGCCCGTTCCGCTGGGCCGCGCTGTCGGGTGAGGCCTCGGACATCGCCAAGACGGACAAGGCGATCCTGGACCTGTTCCCGGAGAACGAGTCGCTGGCCCGTTGGATCAAGTTGGCGGGGGAGCGCGTCCACTTCCAGGGCCTCCCCGCGCGTATCTGCTGGCTGGGCTACGGCGAACGGGACCGCGCGGGCGAACGCTTCAACGACATGGTCGCGAGCGGAGAGCTGGCGGCCCCGCTCGCGATCGGCCGCGACCACCTCGACTGCGGCTCGGTCGCATCCCCGTACCGCGAGACGGAGGCGATGCTCGACGGCTCCGACGCCATCGCCGACTGGCCGCTGCTCAACGCCATGGTGAACGTGGCCTCGGGCGCGTCGTGGGTGTCCATCCACCACGGCGGCGGCGTCGGCATGGGCCGCTCGATCCACGCGGGCCAGGTGACGGTCGCGGACGGCACACCGCTGGCGGCCGAGAAGATCCGCCGCGTCCTGACGAACGACCCCGGCATGGGCGTCATCCGGCATGTGGACGCGGGCTACGACCGGGCGGACGACGTGGCGCGGGAGCGCGGGGTACGGGTTCCCATGCGGGAGGGGCAGTGAGCATGCCGCACGGCTCCTCGAACGCCGAAGGGGCTGATTTTTCAGCCCGTCCGGCGTTTGAGGACGAGCCCGAAGGGCGACTGCGGAGCCCCCTGGTTTCGGGAAGGGGCGCCCGCGCGCGGAGCGCGCTGAAAGGGCACAGCGGGGAAGAAAACCCACCCTCGTTCCACCAGATGTGGCAGGACCTGAAGCCCATCGGCCGCAACCCGGAAAGCGGCGGCTACCGCCGCTACGCCTGGACCCCGGCGGACGCCGACTGCCGGGCGTGGTTCGAGGCCCAGGCCCGTTCCAGGGGCCTGACCTACGAACTGGACCGCAACGGCAACCAGTGGGCGTGGCTGGGCGACCCCACCCAGGGCAACGTCGTCGTCACGGGCTCCCACCTGGACTCCGTCCCCGACGGCGGCCCCTTCGACGGCCCCCTCGGCGTCGTCTCGTCGTTCGCAGCCCTGGACGAACTCCGCCGCAGGGGAGCGGAGTTCACCAGACCCCTGGCGATCGTCAACTTCGGCGACGAGGAGGGCGCCCGCTTCGGCCTGGCCTGCGTAGGCTCGCGCCTCACCGCGGGACAGCTGACGCCCCAGCAGGCGTACAAGCTCCGCGACGCCGACGGGATCACCCTCCCCCAGGCGATGGAGGCGGCCGGCCACGACCCGGAGAAGATCGGCCCGGACCCGGACCGCCTGTCCCGTATCGGCGCCTTCGTGGAACTCCACGTGGAGCAAGGCCGCGCCCTGGACCTGTCAGGCGACCGCATCGGCATCGCCAGCGCCATCTGGCCCCACGGCCGCTGGCGCTTCGACTTCCGTGGCGAGGCCAACCACGCGGGCACGACCCGCCTGGTCGACCGCCGAGACCCGATGCTGTCGTACGCGGAGACGGTCCTGGCGGCCCGCCGCGAGGCGGAACTCGCGGGCGCGGTCGCCACCTTCGGCAAGATCACGGTCGAGCCGAACGGCGTCAACGCGATCCCGTCCCTCGTCCGCGGCTGGCTCGACTCCCGCGCGGCCGACCAGGCGACTCTCGACACGGTTGTCGGAGGCATCGAGAAGGCGGCCCGCGAGTACGCCGACCGCCACGGCATCGAACTCGACGTCGTACGGGAATCGTTCACCCCGGTCGTCGAGTTCGAACACGCACTCCGCGACGAAATGGCCCGGATCCTCACGCGCGAAGGAGGCGAGGTCCCCGTCCTCGGCACCGGCGCGGGACACGACGCCGGGATCCTCTCCGGCTCGGTCCCCACAGCCATGCTGTTCGTACGCAACCCCACCGGCGTCTCGCACTCGCCGGCCGAGTACGCGTCGGAGGACGACTGCCTGGCCGGGGTGACCGCACTCGCCGACGTACTGGAAGGTCTGGCGTGCACGTGAAGACGTACTGGCTGGAACAGGCGTGGCTGGACACGAACGTCGAGCCGGGCGTGGCACTCGACGCCGACGTCGCGGACGGCCGGATCATCGCCGTCCGCAAGGGCGTCGGCACCCCACCCCCCGGCGCCGAGATCCTCCGCGGCCTGACCATCCCGGGCCTCGCCAACGCCCACTCGCACGCTTTCCACCGGGCGCTGCGCGGCACGGTGCAGGTCGGCTCCGGCACGTTCTGGACATGGCGGGAAGTCATGTACTCGGTCGCGGACCGGCTGACCCCCGAGACGTATCACGCGCTGGCGCGGGCGGTGTACGCGGAGATGGCGCTCGCGGGCGTCACGGTGGTCGGCGAGTTCCACTATGTGCACCACGCGCCGGGCGGCACCCGGTACGCCGACCCGAACGCGATGGGAGAGGCGCTGATCGCGGCGGCGTCGGAGGCCGGGATCCGCATCACGCTCCTCGACACGGCGTATGTCTCGTCCGGTTTCGGCGAGCCGCCGAACCAGCACCAGCGGCGCTTCTCCGACGGTACGGCGCAGGCGTGGGCGGAGCGGACGGCACTGCTGGCGCCCCAGCTGAAGGACCAGGACCACGCGCGGATCGGCGCGGCGATCCACTCCGTACGGGCGGTCCCGGCCGACCAGCTCGCGACGGTCGCCGAATGGGCCGACGCCCGCCGGGCACCCCTCCACGTGCACCTCTCCGAGCAGACCGCCGAGAACAACGCCTGCCTGGAGGCGTACGGCCGCACACCCACGCAACTCCTTGCCGACCACGGCGTGCTGGGCCCGCGCACGACGGGCGTGCACAACACGCACCTCACACCCGAGGACATCAACCTGATCGGCTCCACGACCACGGGCACCTGCATGTGCCCGACCACGGAACGGGACCTGGCGGACGGCATCGGCCCGGCGGCAGCCCTCCAGAAGGCGGGCTCGCCGCTCTCGCTCGGCTCCGACAGCCACGCGGTGATCGACCTCCTGGAGGAGGCGCGCGCGATGGAGCTGAACGAGCGGCTGCGCACCCGCACCCGCGGCCACTGGACGGCGGCGGCCCTGCTGCGGGCGGCCACGGCGGACGGCTACGCGGCGCTGGGCTGGACCGACGAGACGGGCGCACCCGAAGCGGGCGTACTGGAACCGGGCGCCCTCGCCGACTTCACCACCGTCGCCCTGGACTCCGTCCGCACGGCCGGTACCCTGCCCCGCCTCGGCGCAGAGACGGCGGTTTTCGCGGCCACGGCGGCGGATGTGCGCCATACGGTCGTGGGGGGCCGCCATGTCGTACGCGACGGGGTGCACACCCTGATCCCGGACGTACCGTCGGCGCTGGCGGAATCGATCGAAGCGCTGCGCTCGTAGCGCACCGAGAGGACTCCGAGGACTCCATGAGTACCGCAGCAAAGACAGCCGTCATCACCAACATCGGCAGCCTGGTCACCAACGACCCCAGCGCGGGTGATGGCCCCCTCGGCCTCCTGCGGAACGCGGCCGTGGTGATCGAGGGCGAGCGCGTCGCCTGGATCGGCCCGGCGTCCGGGGCCCCGGCCGCCGACACGGCGTACGACGCGGAGGGCCGGGCCGTGATCCCCGGCTTCGTGGACTCGCACTCGCACCTGGTCTTCGCGGGCGACCGTACGGAGGAGTTCAACGCCCGGATGTCGGGCCGCCCTTACTCGGCGGGCGGCATCCGCACGACGGTGGCCGCGACGCGCGCCGCGACGGACGCCGAACTGGAGGCCAACCTCACCCGCTACCTCCGCGAGGCCCTGCACCAGGGCACGACGACGTTCGAGACGAAGTCCGGCTACGGCCTGACGGTGGAGGACGAGGCCCGTGCCCTGCGCATCGCGTCGGCCCACACGGACGAGGTGACGTACCTGGGCGCCCACATCGTGCCCCCGGACTACGCGGACGACCCGGCCGCGTACGTCGCCCTGGTGACGGGCGACATGCTGGACGCCTGCGCCCCGCACGCCCGCTGGATCGACGTCTTCTGCGAGAAGGGCGCCTTCGACGGCGACCAGGCCCGCACGATCCTCACGGCGGGAAGGTCGCGAGGCCTCCACCCCCGAATCCACGCGAACCAGCTCTCGTACGGCCCGGGCGTCCAACTGGCGGTCGAACTGGACGCGGCATCGGCCGACCACTGCACCCACCTCACGGACGAGGACGTGGACGCCCTGGCCACCTCGCAGACGGTGGCGACCCTCCTCCCCGGTGCGGAGTTCTCCACCCGGGCGGAGTGGCCGAACGCCCGCCGCCTCCTCGACGCAGGAGCCACCGTCGCGCTCTCCACGGACTGCAACCCGGGCTCGTCCTTCACGTCCTCGGTCCCGTTCTGCATCGCCCTTGCGGTGCGGGACATGGGGATGACCCCGGACGAGGCGGTCTGGTCGGCGACGGCGGGCGGGGCGGCGGCACTGCGCCGCGACGACATCGGCCGCATCGCCCCAGGCACCTACGCCGACCTGGCCCTGCTGGACGCCCCGAGCCATGTGCACCTGGCGTACCGGCCGGGGGTGCCGCTGGTTTCGGGGGTGTGGAGGCGGGGGGTACGCGCGGTCTGACAGCCGCTTCGCGGCGAATACGTTGCAGACCGTGGCGGCCACGACGACCCGTTGCAGACAGTGACCGGCATCAGCGGGGAGGTCCCATCGTGGGCGCAACGGAAACCCGGCATCCGTGCGAGGAAGGCGACGTGGAAGTGCGCGCCGGGAAGCGTCGGCCGGGGCGTCGCCTCATTCTGCCGACGCGCGCCAGGGTCCGGCCGCAGCTTTCCGTGACCGTGCCCTGGTGAACACCGGCTACTTGACGACGCTCAGCGGCAGCGGCTTCATGCCCGTGGGCGAGCCCTTCGGGATCACCGCCTACCGGGCACCAGCCAGGACCTCCGCGGCGGCCACCCCGGACGCGGCGGTGGCACCGTGCGTGAAGATCTGTACCGCTCCGGGGACAGCGGCGCCCGGCAGGCCCATCTCCACGACGATCGCGTCGGGACGCGCCGCGGTGAGGTCCCCGAGGGCGCGGGCCATCCACTCATGCCGGGAGGCGTCCCTGACTACGACGACCAAGGGGCGCCCTGAGGCCGGTTCCAGTACGCGCGCCTCCAGGGCGGCGGTCCGCGAGTGCAGCTCCTGGTGGTGCACCCGGGCAGAGGTCGTTCCGGGCAGTCGCTCGCGCAGCGGGACGGCGACACCCCAAGGGGTCTCCTTGCCGATGGCCAGGTTGGTGGTGGGCACCAACTCCACCACGTGCGGCGCGGCGGACAGGGGCAGAGCGTCCTGCACGTCTCCGGTCAGCCGGATGGCGCGGCGGGCGGCCGCGAAGCCGATGTCGCCGCTGACCGTGTCGACGGTGCCGGTCTGGCCGAGGCCCGCCGACCAGTCCCCGAACGCCCGTACGCGGTCAGCCGCCTCATCGAGTCGTTCTTCGGTGAGGTCCCCGGAGACGACGGCGTCGACGAGAGCGCCGGCGAGCAGGTCGACGGTGGCCTCCTCGGCGTTCTCCCCGCCGACGCAGACGGCGTCGGCACCGGCCGCGACCGCTCTCACCGTGGCCCCGCCGATTCCGTAGAGATCGGCGACGGCACCCATCTCGATGGCGTCGGTGACGATCAGGCCGTCGAACCCGAGCTCCTGGCGGAGCAGGTCGCCCAGGATGCGTCGGCTGAGGGTGGCGGGCAGGTCGGGGTCGTAGGCGGGGACCAGGAGATGGCCGGTCATCACCGCGCGAACGCCCGCGTCCACGGCGGCCCGAAACGGAGGCAGGGCCTGGGCGGCGATCTCGTCGCGGCCGGCATCGTAGGTGGGCAGGCCGTGGTGGGAGTCGACGGCGACGTCGCCGTGGCCGGGGAAGTGCTTGGCGCAGGCGGCGACCCCGCCCGACTGAAGCCCCCGGATCCATGCGGCGGTGTGCCGGGAGACCACCTTCGGGTCGGTGCCGAAGGATCTGACTCCGATGATCGGGTTGTCGGGGTTGGAGTTGACGTCCGCGCTCGGCGCGTAGTCGAGGCTCACACCGGCGGCGCGCAGCTGGCGGCCCAGGTCGGCGGCGACGGACTCGGTCAGTTCGGTGTCGTCGACGGTGCCGAGGGCGAAGTTGCCCGGCCGGGTGGAGCCGGTCGCGGATTCGATGCGGGTGACATCGCCGGCCTCCTCGTCGATCGCGATGATCAACGCGGGGTTCTCCGCACGTAGTTGCTCGGCCAGACGGGCGACCTGGTCCAGCGAGACGATGTTGCGGGAGAAGAGCACGACGGATGCCAGCCCGTCACTGATCTCGCGCAGGACCCAGTCCGGCGCCTCGGTGCCCACGAACCCCGGCTGCAGGACGGAGAGCGCCAGTCGTCGCAACTTCTTGCTGTGCTTGCCAGAGGCCATCGAGGACGCCTTTCAGGTAGGGCACGCGCGTGCATGCCGCCGATGAACTCGCATCGACGGCATGGAATCGACTTGGTACAGACCAATGACGCCCTGGCTAACCGCTCGTGTCAAGAGGGGTGTTGGTTCGATTGCCGGCGTCGCCGCTGAGTCCGTTACGTGGGATTGCCCCCTTTCGTCTGACGTCAACTGGTCCTGAACGACTGCTTCTTGATGGCGACACGCGCACAACTCGCATGTTTGACAGTGCTCGTTGGTCTAGTCCAACTTAGTGGGACGCGGGTTCGAAGAAGGACTGGTGCGGCACGTGGCGCAGTGACCCTGTGAGCCGACCGCCGCTCTTCAGACCGTGCGACAGTGCGCTCCTTCCAGCGCAGTCGCCCGGCGCCAGCGCGCGTCCCGATGACGAGGCGCGCAGACCATCGCACATCCGCGTTCATGTGCCGCAAGCCCATCAGTGACCACATTCCCGTCCCCATCGCCACATGCGTCGACGGGGCGCGCAGGGTGTTCCCGGCTCCGACCGCATGCACCTTGCACAGTTGGCGACCCCCGGCCGGGGGCCACCGGTCAAGAGATCGAGGTCTGGAGTACTTCATGCCGACGCCTGACCGCTATCTGCATCGAGCCGCATCGGACGTCCCCTACTTCAGTTCGGACGGCGAGACATACCTGGCACAGACGCCGCTGCGGGACCTGACGAAGACACGCCGGCTCAGGGTGCTGTCCGAGGAGGACTTCGCCTTCTGGCAGACCTACGGCTATGTCGTGGTGAAGCAGGCGATCCCCGCCTCGTCGGCCCGACGCCTGCTGGACTTCGCCTGGGACTTCCAGGGGCTCGACCCCGATCGTCCCGACACGTGGTACCAGGACCGCGAGTACCGCTCGGACCTGGACCGGGAACTGCACATCTACGGGTTCGTCGAGGCCTACCACCACCAGCTCATATGGGACAGCCGCCAGACGCAACGGGTCTACGACGCGTTCGCCGACGTGTGGGACTGTGAAGAGCTGTGGGTGACCCTCGACCGGCTCAACCTGAACCCCCCCAACATCAAGAACCGCGACCGCGCCCTGATCCCGCACACGGAGAAGGGGTTCGACATCAAGCTCCACTGGGATGTCGACACCACGCTCGGTGTGCTGCCGCAGCGGGTCCAGGGGATCATCGCCCTGAACGACACCAGGCCGGAACTAGGCGGCTTCCAGTGCTGCCCCGAGCTGTTCCGGCAGTTCGACCGGTGGAAGGCACTCCAGCCGGACGGCCGTGACCCCATCCGGCCCAGCGTCGACCCCGCTGAGTTCCCCGTGGTGCGACCGGAACTCCAGGCCGGCGACCTGCTGATCTTCAACGGCCTGCTGGCGCACGGTGTGGGGCCCAACACTTCCGAGACCGGAGTGCGGGCGGCCCAGTACCTGTCGATGATGCCGGCCCTGGAGTCCCACCAGGCCCTCAGGCGCTCACGGGTCGACTCGTGGCGCACTCTCAGCACGCCGGACTGGAACGGGACGCTGCTCGGCGACATCACCAAGCACGAATCCCTGCGGTACGGCAGGGCCGCCCTCGACGAGCTGGGGGAGAAGTTGCTGGGCCTCACGTCCTGGAGCGGGGCGGACCTCGACGAGCCGGTCGGAGAAGAGTCATGCGCAGAATTTGTCTGACCCTTCCCACCAACAGGCCGTGCTCCGCGACGATCGAGGCCATCGGTGAGGAAGCGGCCTACGCCGCCGAGCACTTCGACGCCGAGGTGCACCTGCTGATCCTGGACTCCTGCGACGCACCCGCGTATGCGGAACACGCCGAGGCCCTGCGCCGCATGCCCGGCAGTTCGCGGATCGTCGTGCACCACCTCGACGAGGCGCGGCAGCGGGACTTCCTCCAGCGGGTGATCGGCCGGGCCGGGGCCATGAAGCCCGACCTCCTGCTGGAGTTGATGCTCCCGGCCGGCCTCTCCTACGGTGCCTGCACCAACCGCGCGTTCCTCATCGGCGTCGCGCTCGGCTGCGAGTCCGTTCACCGCAGGGACTCCGACAGCCGGTACCAGGTGGTGAACGGCGAGACGGTCTTTCCCATTCATCACGAACTCATGTCGCTGGGCAAGCGCGCGGCCGACGCCGCGCACGGTGTCACCGACAACGCGCTGGCCGCGAAGCACACCGGCAAACGGGTCGCGATGGTGGGCAGCTCCTTCGTCGGCGAACTGTCCGTGGACATCGGCGAGATCCTCCAGGCCGACCCCGACGTCTACTACGACATGGTCGGCCTGTGGGCGCCCGTCCACTGGTCCGGCGAGCAGAAGAGGCAACTGGTCGACGAGTCCTTCCGCGGGGCCGGCTCCGACGCGTTCACCCGGGACCACTCGACGCTGACCCTGGTCGACCCCATGCGTGTGGACATGTGCAACATCAGCTTCCACGGGGTGCACGAACGCGTGCCGTTGCCGCCCGCGACCGACACGATCGGCAGTGACTACTTTCTGATCCATCTGGTCCACGACGCCGCGCTCCCGGGTGTTCTGCACAACCGGAACATCGTGAACTTCTACACCGGCGAACGCAGGACCGACCTCGGGTTCGAGGCGTACCAGATGCGCTTCGTCAAATTCCTGCTGTCGATGCTCTACTTCAACTTCATCTACGACAGGATGGCCCAGGCCGGCGAGGCGTTACTCGACGACCGGGGGCAGGTGCGCGCGTCCGCCGTCGCCCGGATGGTCAGAGAGAGCACACAGCTCGACCGGACAGAGAACGTCCAGCGGCTGGACACCCTCGACGCCGCATACAAGAAGCTGGGCGGCAGATACGCCACCTTCGCGGATCTCCTGGCGGCGCGTCGCGAACGCCTTCTCGACGAAGCGCGCAGCGACATCGAGGACTTCGCCCTGCTGATCGAGGCATGGGAGCCGCTGGTGCGTGCGGCCGGACTCACCCCCGTACATCAGTCGCCCGGACAGCCGGGGAATACGGGGTGAGGGCGACCATGACGCATGAGCCCGCGCCTCTGTTCGCTGCGCTCGCCGCCGCTACCCAGGACCAGATCGTCTTCGACCTGACCGGAATCGAGGACCGCTACGAGACGCTGCGGCGCGAACTGCCCGGAGTCTCATTCCGTTTCGCGCTGAAGGCCTGTCCGGTGGACGAGGTCCTCGAGTGCCTGGCGAGGAAGGGGGCCGGAGTCGACGGGGCAAGCCCCCGTGAACTGGAGCAGGCGCTGCGGGCGGGCGTGCCGCTCGACAGGATGCACTACGGCAACACCGTCAAGTCCGACCGGAACATCGCCGACGCCCACCGCCTCGGCGTGCGGGACTTCGCGACCGACAGCCTGGAGGACGTGGCGTCGATAGCGGCCCATGCTCCGCGAGCCCGGGTGTTCTGCAGACTGGCCACCGACGGGGCAGGGGCGCTGTGGGGCCTCAGCAACAAATTCGGCTGCTCGCCCGCCGACGCGGTGCGGGTGCTGGAAACGGCGCGGGAGAGAGGCCTGACACCCGCGGGCCTGTCCGTCCACGTCGGTTCCCAGCAGATGACGGCGGACGCCTGGCACAGCGCCGTCGAATGCCTGGCGGACGTCCTGACCGCCGTGGGCCGGCGCGGGATGTCCCTGGACCACGTCAACCTCGGCGGCGGCCTGCCGGCGCTCGGGTACCTCGACAGGTACGGCACACCACTGAACCCTCCGATGGACAAGATCTTCGCCGTGATCCGCGAGGGCATGCGGTACCTCAGGGAGGTCCACGGCGACCACCTCGAGTTCGTCATGGAACCGGGGCGCCATCTCGTCGCCGACCATGGAGCCATCCGGGCCCACGTGGCCCGGCTGTCCAAACGGCGAGGACCGAACGGCGAGCGCCAGTACTGGCTCTACCTGAGCTGCGGCAAGTTCAACGGCCTGTACGAGATGGACGCGCTGCAGTACCGCCTCGTGTTCCCCACGCACCGTGATACCGAGTACGTTCCCGCCGTCGTGGCAGGTCCCACCTGCGACAGCGACGACGCCTACCTCTCTGAACACGAGCACGGTCTCGTCCAGGTGCCCAAGGACGTGGCATCGGGGGATCCGGTCTGGGTGCTGTCCAGCGGTGCCTACGCCATCAGCTACATGAGCCGGGGCTTCAACGGCTTCGACCCGCTCCCGTACACCGTGACGAACGCGGGGCGCCCGTGAGCGACGACATCCACATACGCCACATCACCGATGCCGACTGGGACGGCATCGTGGCGATGGAGTCCCGTGCCTACGCCCGACTCGGCCTGTCGGAGGGGCGCGCGGCGCTGCGGTCCAGGGCGGACGCCTCGCCGAGCACGTGCTTCGTACTGGACGTCGGCTCCCGGCCGGCCGGGTACCTGCTGGCACTGCCCTATCCCGCCTTCCGGTACCCGGACCTGGACCGCGCGGAGGAGACGGTGGCCCCGTCGTCCGCCACGCGCAATCTCCATCTGCACGACATCGTGATCACGGAGAGTCTTCGCGGCACGGGACTGGCGCAGCGCCTCCTGAACCACCTCACCCTGACCGCCCGGTCGCACGGGCACGAGCGGATCTCGCTGATCGCCGTCGGCTGCAGCGAGACGTTCTGGTCGACGCGCGGGTTCACCGCGCACCCGGGGATCTCTCCCGGCGGCTACGGCACGAACGCCGTCTACATGTCCAAGGCGGTGCCGGCCGACCGGGCCGCACAGCCTGAGCCGACCGGCGTGGTGCCGCGCGGCCCGTCCTTCCACGACGAAGCGAGCTGATGTGCGTGTTCCGTGTGCATGACCCCTTCCTCCGCGGCCAGTTGGCGATCGCGGCACTGTTCTGTTCCCTCGGCTTCCAGTACGCCACCTGGGCCTCGCGGATCCCCGCCATCAAGGCGGACCTCGGCCTGACCGCGGCCCAGGTGGGTCTGTTGCTGATGGCGGCGGGGATCGGCGCGGTGGCGTCGTTCCCCCTGGTGGCGGTGGCCATGAAACGGCTGGGCTCGGCGCGGCTGGCCCTCCTGTCGGCCCTCTGCCTGACCCTGCTGCTCCTGGCACTGGCCGCGGCACCGAACTATCCGGTCGCCCTGCTGGTCCTGTTCGCCGACGGCGTTTTCGTAGGGGGCCTGAACGTCGCCATGAACGCGCAGGGAGCGGCCCTCGAGACCCTGCACGAACGCAACGCCATGGCCAGACTGCACGCCACATTCAGCGGCGGCTCGCTGCTCGCGGCCCTCCTTGCCTCGGGCATGAACGCGGCGACCCCCTCGATCATGGTCCACTTCGGCGTGGCGGCCGTCATCCTCGTGCTGCTGGGCGCCTGTGCGCGGCCCGGTCTTCTCGCCGAGGGCGCGCCTGCCGAAGGGGAGAAGGAGGAGGAGAAGAAGAGCCGCGGCAGATGGACCCTGCCGTCCCGCATGACGTTGTGGATGTGCTGCGCCATGGCGTTCGGCACCGTGACCGAGGGCGCGATGAACGACTGGTCCGCCCTCTACATGAAGGACGTGGCCAAGGCGACGGCGGAACTGGCGCCCATGGGTATCGCCGTGGTGTCGGGCATGATGGTGCTGGCCCGCCTCTTCGCCGACGGCTGGCGGAGCCGCTGGGGCGACGGGCGCATCGTCCTCCTCGGCAGTGCGCTGGCCGCCGCCGGGTTGGCCTTCGCCCTGGTGAGCGGTGGAGTGGTGCCGGCCCTCATCGGGTTCGCCTGCGTCGGCCTCGGATGCGCGGCCGTGACCCCGTGCGTCTACGTGGCCGCGGCGAAACAGGGCTCGGACGCGCTTGCTCTCGTTGCCGCCATGGGTACGACGGGCCTGCTGGCCGGGCCGCCGCTCATCGGTTTCGTGGCGAACTCGAGCAGCCTGGTGTGGGGCCTGGGGGTTGTCGCCGCCGCGGCGCTCGTGGTGTCCCTGTGCAGCACGCAGATCCGGTGGACACCCGTGACCGGCTGACCCGTGCCGAGGCCCACGGCAGGGGCACGGAGGCGTACGCGCCCCGGACTGGACCGGACTTGTGCGGGCCGCCGCGTCATGGCTGCCCGTACATGCGGCTGATCGCTTTTGTCCTGGGTATCCCGCGATATCCGTGATATCCGTACGTTCGCTCCCGCGTCCCGCGCTCCTGTATAAGCGTCGTGCCATTGGCCCCCCCCACGCTTCTCTTGCGTCCCCCCGAGACTGGAGCAATCTTGCGCGTACGCACCCTGGCTACCGCCGCGGCCGTCGCCGCGGCGGCATCCGCGGGCCTGTCCTTGACCCTCGTCCCCACGGCGAGTGCGGTCACCACCACGGCCGCCGACGACTTCAACGGCGACGGTGTCGCCGACCTCGTCGTGGCCACCCCCGGAGCCGGCGTCGACGGAATCACCGACGCCGGCTCGGTCACTGTCCTCTACGGCTCCGCCGACGGCGTGTCCCCCGCCCGTTCGGCGACCGTCACCCAGAACTCCCCGGATGTCCCGAGCACTGCCGAATCCGGCGACCGCTTCGGCAGCACCTACGCGACCGGCGACCTCGACGCCGACGGCTACACCGACCTCGTCGTCGGCGCCCCCGGCGAGCGGATGGACTACAGCAGTGGTTCCTACGGCAGCCTCACCGTCCTGTGGGGCGGCGCGGACGGCCTGGTGAGTGGCGGCGTCGAGATCGACAGCCCGCTCGCCGCCAGCGCTTTCGAAGCCGAGAAGGACTTCGCGAAGAAGGTCGTCGTCGCCGACCTCGACGGCGACGGCACTCCGCAGCTCGCCGCGCTCAGCCGCAACAAGCTGTGGGTGTACGACGATCTCGGGGGCCGCACGGCGCCGACCGGCGCGAAGTACTCCGAGTACTTCAACGCCTACATCGCGCCCAACACCCTGACCGCGGGCGACTTCACCGGAGCCGGGCGAGCCCAGCTGGCCGTCACGGGCTCCAAGAGCTGCGACGGCACCACGGACTGCCAGCACACCGGCGTCTACACCTGGGGCGCCGACCGGCTCGACTCGGTGTCCCTGGCGGACCCGAGCGCAGGCGCCTCCGGCGAGAACGAGGCCCCCACCGTCGCGGCCGCCGCCGGGGACATCGACCATGACGGCTACACCGACCTCGTCACTGGCCACATACCCGCATCGGCGGCCACATCGGGCGAGTACTCGGACGCCGCAGGCTTCGTCCACGTCCGCTACGGCAGCGCAGAGGGCCTCGGCGCCCAGCGCACCGCCACACTCGACCAGGACACCTCCGGCGTACCGGGCGCGAACGAGCCCGGCGACAACTTCGGCGCGTCCCTCGCGGTCGGCGACGTCACGGGCGACGGCTACGCGGACGTCGCGGTCGGCGTGCCGGGCGAGACGGTCGGCGGCGTGTCGCAGACCGGCGCCGCGGTCCTGCTCAAGGGCACGGCCACCGGCCTGACCGGCACCGGGGCCCAGGCGTTCCACCAGGCCACCAGCGGTGTGCCGGGCGCCGCGGAGGCCGACGACTGGTTCGGCTCCGCCGTACGCGTCGCCGACATCGACGGCAACGGCGCGTCGGACGTCGCGATCGCGGCGAAGGGCGAGGACGTCTTCTCCGGGTCGACACGCGACGGCGCCGACTGGGTGCTGCGCGGCTCGGCAACCGGACCGACGACGATCGGCGCGACCTCGTTCAGCGAGAAGCCCTTCGGCTTCACCTACGCCAACGCCGAGTTCGGCTCGGTCCTGGGCAACTGATCCCCGGCTCACCGCCGTACGCCTGTCCCACCTGGCCGGCCGCGACCGCTTGGGCGGTCGCGGCCGGAACTCAGCTGCGGCTCCTCCCATGATCAGCTGCGCCCACAGGCCGGCCTCGGACAGGCGCTGAAATGGAGGAGCGGCTACTGGCGGTCGTGGTCTACGGTGCCGGAATGTTGCGAGTCCAGGAGACGACCGGGGCCGACATCGACGCGGTCTCCGCGATCCGGGTGCGCGGCTGGCAAGCTGCCTACGCCGGAATCGTCCCGCATTCCTACTTGGACGGCATGACCGTCGAGGACGATGCCCGTGAACGCAGAGCCTGGTTCAGGCGATCGCCAGGCAGGGTGCTGAACCTGATCGCCATCGACGACCACGCGGGAACAGTGGGCTGGGCATGTCTGGGACCCTACCGAGGCGACGCGCCCCCGGGAACCGGCGAGGTCTACGCCCTCTACATCCGCCCTGATCTCACCGGCAACGGCATCGGCACCGTCTTGATCAACATGCTGCACTCCCACGCCACAGACCAACAGTTCGACACAATGATGCTCTGGGTACTCCAGGACAACCTACGCGCCCGCCGCTTCTATGAATCACTCGGCTACACCGCCGACGGAGCCACCCAAAGCGATACCTACGGCGACACGGTGCTCACCGAAGTGCGTTACCACCGCACCCTGCCCTGACGGTTCAATTCAGTTACGGGGCAGCCCGGCCGAAGTGGATCGCTGATCGCCGCGGGCAATGTATACGTCGCGCGCGGCAGGGAATTTTGGAACGTAACTCGCCAAGAACCCTGGCCCTCGTGGGAGGGAAGACCATGACCCGCCGACGTCGTGCCCAGACTGTGACCGTGCCGACCGACGCTCTGTCGCGTCTCCAAGGCAGCCGTTTCCGTGGCTATTTGAAGGTCAGGCTTCCGCACGATCTGGACGCCGAGGTTACGTCCGTTATCACCGCATACATGAGCAGCTCAGAACGGGCCAGGCAAGAAACGATCACCAGGGTGGGATCGCGAGTTGCCGCAGTGCTCAGCGCATACGGGCAGCGGATGGCGTCGATGGCCGTCCGGACCAACTCGGTGGAGGTGCTACGACGTGGTGTCGTCGCCGTGGGACTGGCAGAGGGGCGGCTTGAAGATCCACGTGACAACCTCTTCGTTCTGGCCGCTGTCAATGACGGTGCGTCCTTGATCGGTACTTCCCTCGGGAGGCTGATCGCTGACGTGGCGAATCGATTGCCTCCATCGGCGCTGCCCGGTCTTCGTGAATTCGATGAACGCGAGGAGAGTGGCAAGTCGCTTCAGGCCATGGGTCTCAGAGGCGTAGGTTCCGGCCCGACATTCCTCTATGTCTGAACAACATCGAGAATCGTGAAGGGAACTGCTGTATCGATGGTCCCGTCAGCGAAAGTCTTCTTCGAAGAGGTCCAGGTTGTCTACGCGCAAACGGCGACGGTTCTGGGGTTGAGTGGGCCGGTCGCAACTGAGAAGGTCATTCCGGCAGCCACCTATAGCGGCGGCGGTATCGCATACACGGTCTTTCTCGACATCACGGAAGGTGGCACTGTGGGGTGCAGTGTCGAAACCGAGACAGACGCCGCGATGCTGTGAGTCGGGCTCGAGGAACTGGCCATCGCTACGCAGGTCGTGGAGAGGCGCGGAGCGCTCTCGTACAGCGCCCGCAACCTGAAGCAACTCAGGAAGTCACTGCAGGGCCAGGCCGAGTACGTCAGCCGCGTGCACCCACTCCTTGCGGATACCGCAGTGGAAGCCCTGCTGCGGAAAGCCGGCGCTCACGGGTGGAAGAAGAGCGCAGGGGCGTGATGCTCCGGTAATACGAGTCGGAGTCAGGGAGTGTGTCTGGCGGAGGCGCAGCTTCGGCACATCCCTGGCTCCGTTGCCCTGAATGCGCGGTCGCAGCCGTCGCAGTTCTGGAGGGGTGCTGGGGTTCGTGGCTGCTGCGCCGTTTTCTCGGGTTGTGCTGGGAGAACGGGCGGCAGCCACTCTCGGAGCCGGTAGGCCAGGAGGCGGGACGGCCAGCGGATCGTGCCTGGGGGCAGGTCGGTCGTCAGCGTGCGGGCAACCGCATCTGGGGTGACCCCTCGGTCCAGCCAGTCGCGCACCTGCGGTGCGAGGCGTGTCACGTCGGCCTCGGACAGGAGCAGGCGGGGTTCGAGGGAGCGCAGGGTCGCCAGCAGGTCGGCTGCGGGGAGTAGTTCGGGTGACAGTGGCTCCGCTGCCACAGCGGACGGCTTCGGCTTCGCTGGGAGGCGTGTCTTGGCGTACGTCGGTGTCGTACGCGGGCGCTTCAGCAGGTCTACCCGGCCCGGAAACTCGTACCAGAGCGTTCGGGTCACCATCCGGCCCGTCGCCGTCCGCTCGCGTCGTCGTACGAGGTAGCCCGCCTGTTCCAGCTCCCGCAGGGCGCCTGCGATGCGGGTCTCGCCTTCCCTGAAACGGGCCGCGAGCGTCTTGATGCCCACGCAGACCCTGTCCGGGAGGGACTGAATGTAGACCCCGATGCCGATCGCGCATGCCGAGAGGTTCGGGTTCTGGGCCAGGTGGTTTCCGACGATGGTGAATTTCTCGTCGTGGTGGTGCCGGATGTGGATCACTCCGGCGGCCGGTGAGGTTCCGGCGGAGGCGGCGTGCGTGGACGCCACCGCGCTAAACTGCGGTGCAGTCATTGGGAAGGGTTCGCTTCCTGGTGATCAGGCCCTCGACCGGGATGGCAGTCCCGACCGGGGGCCGAAGTCTTTTTTGGTTGTGGTGAGTTGGGGTGAACGTACAGGCTCCACCGGGCACGCGACCACTTGCTCACTCGATCGTGTGAGGCGGCCGCGCTGCCGCTCGGGTTGGGCTTGGTGAGGTTCTTTCCCGCAGTTCTTTACGGGGCGTCGGGCGCCTCCGGGACGCGGTCCGCCGGGTCGGGGAATGCCCGACCCGGCGGTGAGATGAGGACTT
Organism: Streptomyces sp. NPDC002577; assembly: GCF_053594815.1. Taxonomy (NCBI): domain Bacteria; kingdom Bacillati; phylum Actinomycetota; class Actinomycetes; order Kitasatosporales; family Streptomycetaceae; genus Streptomyces; species Streptomyces sp. NPDC002577. The sequence goes on from NZ_JBSFWK010000066.1 coordinate 19,711, forward strand.
CCGGTCAGCCCTGTCGGGTCAGGGCCAGGAACGACGACCAGGCGGCAGGCGAGACGGTGAAGCTGCCGCGGGTGGTGTCCTTGGAGTCGCGGACGTGAACGGCGGAGGACTTGACCCAGGCAACCTCTATGCACTCGCCACCAGCGGAGCCGCTGTAGGTGCTCTTGGTCCAGGTGGTCTGCTCGGGGCTGGACTGCTTGATGCTCATGACTCTCCCAGCAACTTCTCGACGTAGCGCAGGGATTCCTGCGGGGGCATCGCCTGTGCCCGGATGATCCCATAGCGCAGTGCCAAGACCCGGACCCTTTCGCGGTCGGTGATGAGCCTGCTCTCCTCTTGGCTCTCCACGTAGGCGACCTGCTCGCCGCCGTTCGGCGTCATCAGTGTGAATGGGCCGTCCATACCGGCGTTGTCCATCACCGATGTCGGTATGACCTGGATTTCGACATTCGGATTCTGGCCCGCCAGGAGCAGGTGCTCCAGTTGTCCGCGACGGACGTAGGAGCCGCCCAGTGGGCGGTGCAGGACGACTTCTTCAAGGACGAAGCTCAGTGTTGGCGCCGGTTTACGGCCGAAGATGGCTTGTCGGGCCAGCCTGGCTGTGACCAGTTGCTCGGTGGTGCCGCTGTCCCGTCGAGGTCGTCCCATGGTGAAGATTGCGCGCGCGTACTCCTCGGTCTGAAGCAGGCCGGGGATGGCATGAGTCGCATACGCATGGAACTCGACTGCTTCCTCTTCAACCCGAGCCGCATCACGGAAGAACGCTGGATAGCGCGCTAGGGCCAGCTCGTCCTTCCTGGCGAGCAGCAAGCCCCCAGCGTCGAGGACTCGGTCTGCCTTCTCAATCAACTCGGGTCGAGGGATGCGCCGCCCTTGCTCGACTGCGGCGACCTGGGCTTCTCCGTAGCCGAGCTGAGTGGCCAATTCGGCCTGCGTGAGACCGGACCTTTCGCGTAAGAGCTTGATTTGGCGCCCGAACGACCGCAGCAGACCCGCGTTGGGGTCTTGATCCCTTGGCGGCACCGCCCGTCCATGTGGCGTCATCGCGCCTCCCCAGCACCCAGACATGCCTGTACCCACACCCCTACAGCCAATGGCTGTAGGGGTGTCGTCGCTGGTCAACGTACGAGCGGGACGCCAGCCTCAAACCCATGACGACCGAAACTCCCTCGTCCGAGCGCTGGCACGCCCAACCGCCCACCACATCCCGGGACTTCACTATGTGCTTCACCGCCACACCCCGCGGAGCCCGCCTTGCCCGGCGGCTCGCCTCGCAGCGGTTGGACACCTGGGGTTGGCCTTACGGGAGTGGCGTGAACGACACCGTGACGCTGATCGTCGCCGAGCTCGCGGCGAACGCCGTGCGGCACGGGCGGGTGCCCGGGCGTGACTTCCGGCTCCGGCTGGCGGCCGCGCCGGACGTCGTACGCATCGAAGTCACGGACGCCAGAGGTGGCCAGCTGCCCGTCGCTGAACCGGTGGTGCCCGATCCGCTCTCGGACGGTGGGCGTGGGCTGTGGCTCGTCGCCCGGACGGCCACGCGCTGGGGTGTCGAGCCGCGCACCGGAGCCCCCGGCAAGACGGCGTGGGCCGAGGTGGTGGTGTAGGTGAATTGCGAGCGAGAGGACGTCGCCACGGTGCGGGCGATCGCGTACATCCGGGCGAACCTGCGCCCGGACTTCACCGAAGACGATGTGCGCGATGCCCAGGAATGGCGGGCAGCGATCGTGGCACGGCGGGTGGGGGAACGCCGCTGATCACTTCATCGGCTGCTGTCGAGATATTGGCAGTCGTCGAGTCGACGAGCCCGACCAGCGTGCGCACGTCCCGGCACTCTGCCTGGATACCGTCGTGGCAGGGTGCAGGTCGTCAGGCCGGTGCCGCCCCCGCCGTCCAGCGCTGTTCGGCCCTTCCCCTGGCCGATAGTTGGATGAGCAGGGAGCCCGGTTGCTCCGAGTACGCCGTGACGGCCCGGGCCGGGGCGATCGCCGGGTGGATCGTGCCGCGGGTGTCGACGGTGAAGGTCAGGTTGATGCCGTTGGGGCCGTCTATGGAGGAGCACGTCCAGATGCCGATGGCCCTGTCGGCGTCTCCGCGGCTGTCCAGGCAGTAGGCGGGGGCGGCGTACGACTGGATGACGCCGCGGTCGGCGTCCACGTGCCACTGCTGGGTGGGGGAGGAGGTGCACGGCGTTGTGACTACGTCCGTGCCGTTCCGCGGGTAGGCGTATGGGCGGATGTCGAGGCAGAGTCCCGAGGCCGCGTTGACGAACTGGGTGAAGTGGGCGCCCGGTGGCGGGGGAGTGGGGGAGTTCGTACGGGTCGGTGACGGTGGTGGCGGGGTAGTGGTCGGGCTCGCGGACATCGTCGGCGGCGGGGACGCCGAGGCGGAGACCGTCGCGGTCGCGGTCGCCGTCACCGTGACCGGTGGCTGGGGCAGCATCGCACCGCGTCCGGCCGGTTCCGAGTCGCTCGACAACAACATGACGAGCAGCGGAGCAAGAGCCACGCCCATGCAGGCCGAGGCGAGTACGAGGCGCTGGGGGTGCCCGCGCACTCCCGCACGACCCGCCCTGCACGCGCGCCGCGAACGGCCATACGCGACGCCGGCGCCGCACGCCTTACCGCCGCCGCCCCCTGCGTACGCAACGCCCCGGCCTGCGTACTCCGCCCCGCCCCACCCCAGCAGCCCCTCCGCCAGCACCTCCCGCGGGGTGTCCCGCAGGCCGGCAAGCCGTGCGTACGCCGTACTGCAGCACGTGCATTCGGCCAGGTGGGCGTGGAGGTCCGCGCTGTGCCGGGCGTATCCGGGGCGTACCGCCTCCTCGATGAGGCGGCCGTAGCCGCGGCAGCGGGTGTCTCCGTAGCGCGTCAGGTGCGAGTTCAGCCAGGCTCTGCGCATCGCGTTCAGGGCCGAGTCCTTCAGCCGGGCTACCTCGGCGGAGGAAACGCCCATGTAGAGAGCCGTGTTCGGGTCCGGCTCGTCGTCCACCACGCCGTACCAGAGGATGCCCTGCAGACGGATCGGGAGACTGCGGAAGGCCGTTTGGACGACCCTGTCGGCACCATACGGATCACTCGACCCCGCCCCCGCCCCCGCCGCCGCGTCGAGTCGGGCGAGCAGTCCCGGGGCGAGGCGTCCGCAGCGTGCGTCCGCCGACCAGGCGCGGGCTACGCGCAGGACGTGCTGCAGCAGATGGTGCCGCCATGTCCCGCGCGGTTCCGCGCCCTGCTTCACCTCATGGGCGGCTAGGGCGAACGCCTGTGCCGTGAGTTGCCGCGCGGAGTTCTCGCCGATGCCGCACAGGCGGGCGTAGCCGAGGACTGCGGGACGGTGGCGTCGGCGGAGTTCGCGTAGTGCCGGGTAGGCCGCGGGGGCGTTGGCTCGGAGGAGTTCGGTGAGGCGGGCGTCGGGGGTCTGGGCGTGTATGCCCTGTGCGGGCGGGTGTCCGGCCGGCTGTGCGGCCGAAGTGCTGTTGTCCGTCCGGTCGAGCCGCCCCATCCGCATCCGCACGCCTCCTCGTACAAGTAGGCCTGAGCGGCCGGTACTTCGGCGTACCGGCGAGTAACGAGTGCCCATAGTGGTGGAAGCGGGCGTTCGGGGAAAGGTGTTTCCCGCGGTAACGGGGCGATGCGGGGCGCGGCGGGCGTCGGTTTTTATCCCCCACCCCGCCCCTTCCCGTAACCATGGGGCTTCGCCCCCTGGCCCCCGGATCGCCCTGCGGGCTCGTCCTCAAACTCCCCCAGCTACCGCTGGGAGGTGCCCCCAGACGGGCTGGAAAACACGTCGGGCGGGCTGGAATCGGAAAGTCCAGCCCGCCCGCAGAGAGTCGCCCAGTCGCCGGTCACTCCTCGACCGTCAACCCCTTGCGCAGTCGTACCAACGTGCGCGACAGCAGGCGCGAGACGTGCATCTGCGAGATGCCCAGCTCGTCGCCGATCTCCGACTGCGTCATGTTGGCGACGAAGCGGAGGGAGAGGATCTTCCGGTCCCGGGGCGGGAGTTCCGCGATCAGCGGCTTCAACGACTCGACGTACTCGATGCCTTCGAGGCCGTGGTCCTCGTAGCCGATGCGGTCCGCGAGGGCGCTCTCGGAGTCGTCCTCCTCGGGCTGGGCGTCCAGCGAGCTCGCGGTGTACGCGTTGCTCGCCGCCATGCCCTCGACGACCTCGTCGTTGGAGATGCCCAGACGTTCCGCCAGTTCGCCGATCGTGGGGGCGCGGTCGAGCTGCTGGGCGAGTTCGTCGCCCGCCTTGGCCAGGTCGAGACGGAGCTCCTGAAGTCTGCGGGGCACGCGCACCGACCAGCTGGTGTCGCGGAAGAAGCGCTTGATCTCGCCGACGATGGTCGGCATCGCGAAGGTGGGGAACTCGACGCCCCGGCTGAGCTCGAAGCGGTCGATGGCCTTGATGAGGCCGATGGTGCCGACCTGGATGATGTCCTCCATCGGTTCGCTGCGGGAGCGGAACCGCGAGGCGGCGAACTTCACCAGGGCAAGATTGAGTTCGACGAGGGTGTTGCGTACGTACGCGTACTCGTGGGTGCCTTCCTCGAGGGACTCGAGCCGCTCGAAGAGGGTCTTGGACAGGGCCCGCGCGTCCGCCGGCGCCACCTCGTCGTACGGAGGGATCACCGGGAGGCCGTCGAGACCTTCCAGGGCCTCGGTGCCGGAACCTGTGTGTTCGGATTCGATTGCGATGTCGGGACCGGTGGGGTCGGTCGCGAGGAGTACCGGTGGGGGTGTCGACGTCGCCAGGTCAGCATGCGATTCGTCGAGCCGGGGTGACATGATGTCCTCCATCGTTCTCGGCATATGGCTGCCGATGCCAATACGTGCACTGCGGTGTGCGGCGCCTCCAAAGCCGGCCGTGTCGATAGTTGTTATCTCTAGCCCTACCCGCTTCGGCGACGTTGTCGCAAGTGCGTTCTGTGGCGATATGCCCGATTCCTGGCTGTTGTTCAGGTGTCAGGGGGCGTAGTGAGGGCGTAGTGTTCAAGGGCGTCAATCAGCAGTGAACGACGGTCGGGAGAGAGACGGCATGGACCGCGGGACGGTCGGCAGCGCGCATCGCGGCCGGCTTCTGGTCGAAGTCCGGGAAGAGGGACCGAGCGCCGTGGTGACACCGGCGGGAGAGCTGGATCACCACACCGCGGATCTGTTGCGCGAGCCCCTCGAGGGCTGTCTCGCCGACGGGTATGCGCGCCTCGTGGTCGACTGCTCCCAGCTGGAATTCTGTGACTCCACCGGGCTGAACGTGCTGCTCGGCGCACGTCTCAAGGCGGACGCCCAGGGTGGCGGAGTCCATCTGGTGGGAATGCGGCCGGTGGTGGCGCGGGTATTCGAGATCACCGGGGCCGAAGCCGTCTTCACCGTGCACGAGAGTCTTGAGGCGGCCCTGGCCGACTGAATGCCCGGCCGGTACGCCGGTAGGCCAGTGCGGCACCGGCGTTCCGGCGGCTCCCAGGTAAAGACTTCGGAAAGACCTCCGAATGGTTACGCCTCAGTTGTCTCTGTGTGATTGCTGCGTTACGAGTGTCACATGCCCCATGTCGAATACGTGGGTGTTCTCACGGTTCGGCCGGGCAGGAGACTTCCTGAATCCGTCAGCGGTCGTCACAGCGAGTGCGTAGTGTCTATCTGTTCGTCTCCGTCCCCGTCCCGCCGAGTCCGGCCCTGAGCCCGAGTCGAGCCCAGTCCCAACGTCCTGAATCGTGAATCGGTGAATCGGTGAGGTGAAGCGCTGATGAGCACCACCCGGTCCTGCTCGCCGGGCGATTGCGGCCCGGAATCGGATGCCGCCGCCGACGGCGCTTCCGGGGTGCCCGGTGGCGCTTCCGGGGTGTCCGGCGGGGCTTCCGGGATGGCCGGTGGCGCTTCCGGGACGGTCGAGGGCGCTGCAGGATCCGACGGTGCGTCGGCCGTGTCCGCGGACGGCCTGTCCGAGCAGCGGCCCGGCGGACTCCAGTCCCGCAGGCTGAGCCTCGACGGGGCGAGCGGAATCGTCCCGCTCGCCCGCGACTTCACCCGGCAGGCGCTCTACGAGTGGGGCTGGCTGCCCGCGGCGACCGCCGACCGGCGCGCGGCCGCCGAGGACGTCCTGCTGGTCGTCTCCGAGCTGGTGACCAACGCGTGTCTGCACGCCGAGGGGCCCGAGAGTCTGTGGGTCGCCTGCGACAGCAAGGTGCTGCGCATCGAGGTCACCGACCGCGGCGCCGGCCACCCGGCCCCGCGCACCCCGCACCGCGCCGGACGACCGGGCGGGCACGGCATGTTCATCGTCCAGCGCCTGTGTCTGGACTGGGGAGTTGTACGGACCCCCGGGGTCGCCGGCAAGACCGTGTGGGCCGAACTCGGCGCCCCCGCATAACCTTCACCGGCCCCCACCATTTGTTACCCGCGGTTCGAACCCTTCTTCGTACGCGCTGACGGACGCGTCGGATCATCAGAGATCCGGCGCGTCCGTTGTCTTCCCTCCACAAGGTCCCAGGCGTACCTTGAGCGCCCAATCTGATGTGCCGTCAGTAACTTATGCGGGCGCATGGACGCACGGACGCATGGACGCGTCGATGCATGGACGCACGGAGGGGCTGCGGCACGGGTCACCGGCATGAGGGGAAACTCGAGGTGTCGTACCGGACGTACCAGAAGCGAACGGCCGCGCTGGCGCTCGGCGCGGCCCTGGCCGGCGGCTCGGTGGTGCTGCTGGCCGCCCCCGCGGCCCACGCCGAAGTCGTGGACGTCAACTACCAGTGCAAGACGCCGATCGGCGACAAGGGAGCCGTCTCGCCGATCGACATCAAGGGCGTCAAGAGCGGCAGCGGCTACACGCTGACCATGTCCTTCCAGAAGGGCGTGTCGTCCAGCCCGGTCGAGCTGGGCAAGGGTGCGATGAAGCCCAGCGCGGTCATCAAGCTGGGCGGCGCGGAGAGCGGCTCCGTCGCCGTGTCGGGTCCGCCCAACGCCAAGGCGGTCCCCGCCAACACCCCCATCAAGATCAGCGACCTGACCGGGACCTATACGCCGAAGAAGAGCGGCAAGGTCACGTTCACCGCGGGCGTGCTCACCATCAAGGCCCTCGGGACGACGACCACCTGCACCCCGGCCAACAATCCGAAGCCCTCGCTGACCCTGGACGTCACCGCCGCGGGAGGCGGCGATGCGTCCTCGCAGAGCGCGTCGGCGGGCGGTGAGCTGCCGCAGACCGGGCCTGAGGACTCGGCGGTGGCGTTGGGCACGCTCGGTGGCACCGTGTTGCTTGCGGGGGCCGCTGGGGTGCTGTGGCTGACGCGACGCAGCCAGCCGGCGCGCTGATGCCGGCGTCCTTGCCGCCGCGCGCCCGGCTGTTGTCGGGTGCGTTGTCCTTGCCGTTCGTTTTGCTGCTTGTTGTGGGGGCGGCTGCACCGGCGATCGCCAAGGACGCGATCGCCGCTGCTGCCGACACCGACACCGACACCGACACCGGCGCCGCGTGGTCCGCCGTGCCCTCCGCCGGTGGCGGGACCCGGCCCGCGGACGGCGGGCGGCCTTACTTCTACGCCGAGGGCTTGCCCGGGGCCGTGCTCGAGGACACGGTGTCCGTCGTCAACCCCGGCGCGAAGGCGCTCACGGTGGAGCTTCGCGGTGTGGACGCGGACAACAGCCGGAGCGGTGCCCTGTCGCTGCGCAAGCGGTCGACGGACACGGGCGCGTGGGTCACCTTCGCCGAGCGCAAGGTGAGGATCCCGGCGCGCACGCGGGCCGACGTGCCGTTCACCGTGACCGTCCCGGAGGACGCGACGCCGGGCGACCATCCCGGTGCGATCGTCGCGAGCAGCGGCGGGCGCGACCGCGCGGTGCGGCTGCAGCTGCGGGTCAGCGGGCCCACACTGGCGGCGCTCACCGTCGAGCACGTGCGGGCCGAGGGCGGCCACATCTCGTACGACCTGGTGAACCGCGGCAACACTGTGCTGACCCCGAAGCTCACCGTGCGGGCCGACGGGGTCTTCGGCGAGGTCCTGCACCGTGGTCCCCGGACGCTGCCGGTCGAGCTGCTGCCCGGCCGCCGGGTCACGCTCACCGAGCCGTGGCCGGACGCGCCGGCCTTCGACTCGGTCGACATCAGGCTGACGGTTACGGGGGCGGGCGGTGCGCGGGACACGGGCACGGCGTCCGTCCGGTTCGTGCCGTGGGGCGTGCTTGCGGGGGTGGCGGCGGGGCTGGCGGCTGTGGGTGGTGGGGCCTTCTGGTGGATACGTCGCGTGAGGCGCCCGCGGGGCGGTGGGGGCCGCGGGCCGGACGGCCGACTCCGACAGGACTACATGGAGGGCGAGTTGCGTTCTTCTTCCCCCACCCCGCCCCTTCCCGAAACTGGGGCTCCGCCCCAGACCCCGGTCCTCAATCGCCGGACGGGCTCAATTGCGGCGGTCCTTCTCGGCCTGCTGGCCGCCCTCGCCCTCGTACTCGTGCCGGCGGCCCTGCCCGCCTCCGCCGCCGACAAGCCCACCGTGACGCTCTCCAAGTCCGAGGCGGGTGCGGGCGGTTCCCTCACCGTGACCGGGGCGGGCTGGCGTCCGAACGCCCTGCTGATGCTGCTCATCTGCGGCCAGTCGGCGCCCGGCAGGGGGGTGATCGGCGGCACCAACTCCTGTGCCAACGGCGACGGCCGTGCCGTCACGACGGACGGCGACGGGGCCTTCAGCAAGAAGCTGCCGGTCGCCGAGCCGCCGGAGCCGTGCCCGTGCGTCGTGCACGTGGCCACGGTCACCGGTGAGCAGGCCGCCGCCGACGCCGTACTGAAGGTCGCGGGCCACCCCGTCGAGCCGCTGCCGGAGCAGGACGGCGCCGGGAAGCTGTCGGTGCTCACGGACACCCGGCTCGAGGGGTCGAGCGGGATCCTCACCTGGTTCGGCGCCCCGCCCGGCCGTCAGCTGGTCTTCACCGTCGGCAACGTCGGCTCGGCGCCCGTCAAGGACCCGGTCTTCCAGGTGGGCACCGCCCACGGCGTGTTCGCGCCGCAGTGGGAGGAGCAGCAGTGGCGCGGCACCATCGCGCCGGGGAAGAAGGCCCTGATCAAGCTGCCGGTCGAGCTGGCCGCGGGCGCCCACGGCGACTACACGGTCTCGCTGAGGTTCGGCGGGAAGGTGCTCGCCGAGCAGCCGTGGGGCGTGGGCCGCCCCTGGGGCGTGACGCTCTTCTGGATCCTCCTCTGTGTCGTCGTACCGGCCGCGGTGTTCCGCATCGGCATGGCGATCGTCGACCGGGTACGGCCGCGGGCGCCGGGCCGCGGCGGGCGGCACCGGGGCGTGCACCTGCCCGACATCACGGTCCGGCTGCCCAGATTCGGGATGTCGCCGGCATCCGGCCCGCCGTCGGGCACCGCCTCCACTCGGGCGGACCGGCCACGCACCGGCGAGGCCGGGGGCGGCCCGGCCCGTACGGCCACCACGACCCTGCCCTGGTTCACCCCGGACAGCGATCCGGGGGCGCCGGCCGGCCGGCTCTCCGCACCGTCAGAGCTCTCCGCACCACCGCAGAACAGCCCGACGACGAAGGGAAACACGTGAGCAGGCAACGGAGGGTCGGCCCGGTCCGCGGGGCCCCAGGTGCGCGGAGTCAGAGGATCGGGCGGGCCGAAGGGCCGCGCAGAATCAGCGTGGGCGGCCTCGCCCTCATGCTGGGCGGTGCCGGCATCCTGCTGGCCGCCGCGCCGGCACAGGCGGCCGAGGTCGCCTACAAGACGGAGTGCGTCCCGCCCGCGATCTCCGGCCTGGACCCCGTGCAGGGCACCACCAAGGTGGAGATCACCGCGCCGGCCGAGGCCAAGGTCGGCGACGAGGTCGAGGTGGTGTGGAAGTTCGTCCAGGCAGCGTCGAAGAACCCCGACGTCATCGACCTCGAAGAGAACACGGTCAAGCCGACCGGAACGCTGAAGGCGGCCGGCGCGCAGACCGCCGACATCGCGATGGAGGGACCGCGCGAGAACCCGGCCATCCCCAAGAACAGCGACATGAAGCTGTCCGACATGAAGGGCACGCTGAAGCTGACGGCGGCCGGAGAGGTCACGCTGACCCCGGACGCGTACAACATCAACGTCAGCAAGCCGGTGTCGACGGACACCAAGTGCACACCGCAGGAGGAGGTGAAGCCCGCCGCGACCATCAAGGTGACCGGCGGGAGCGGCAGTTCGGGCGGTACGACGGGCGGGCTGCCGACCGCCCTGCCCACGGAACTGCCGACCGGCCTGCCCACGGACATCCCCACAGACATCCCCACGAGCCTGCCGACCTCCCTCCCGACGGGCGGCACCAGCGGCTCCTCCGGAGGCGACACCGGCGGCTCCGACAGCGGGGGCACGACCGGAGGCGACACCAGCGGCTCCAGCGGGGGCGGCGACAGCGGGCAGACCGACTTCACGGGCAAGGAGGTCCAGATCCCGTACGAGTGCAAGACGCCCATCGGCGACAAGAGCGCCACGTCCCCCGTGCAGATCGACGCCAAGAAGAGCGGTGGGAACTTCGACCTCACGGTGCAGTTCAAGAAGTCGGTGATGGACAGCCCCGCCGATATCCCGGCGGACTCCGTGAAACCGTCGATGGAGGTCGTGCTGGGCGGCGCCGACAAGGGCACGGTCCATGTGGAGGGCCCGACGAACAAGGAACCGATCAACTCGGGCGACCCCATCAACATCCCCGACCTGACGGGCACCTACAAGCCGGGAGCCGACGGCAAGGCGACCCTGTCGCCCGGCGTGCTGACCGTGAAGGCGCTCGGCACGACGACGACCTGCACGCCGGCCAAGACCGAGGTGTCGCTCGAGCTCGACACGTCGGCTCAGCCGGGGGGTGCCTCCGGTGGGTCGGCGTCGGGTGGCGGGCTTGCCGAGACGGGGGCGAGCGACAACGGTGCGGTGCGGGCGCTCGGGCTTGTCGCCGGCACGGTGATCCTGCTCGGCGGGGCGGTCTTCACGTTTCTGCCGCGGCGGCGTGTGATCCGCTGACCGTACGACGCGCGGGTGCCCGCCGTCGTGGCGCTGTGCCCACCCTCCCTCATTGCCTCAAGGGCATGGGAGGTACCCCATCGCCTGGGGGCACCTCCCAGCGGTAGCTGGGGGAGGAACGATTGCCCACAGCAGAAAGGGCCGCCGCACCCGAACGGTGCGGCGGCCCCTGCGTATGCGCTGCGGCAGTGAACGAACTACGTCAGTTGACGTCGCCCATGAGGTCCTTGACCCGGTTGCGGTACATCCACACCGCGAGGCCCGCGAGTACGGCGAGCGCGGCCTGGAAGGCGACGATGCCGGTCTTGTTCAGGTCGACACCCGCGAGGGACAGCAGGCTGGTGGTGCAGTCGCCGGCGGTGACGGCGAGGAACCAGACACCCATCATCTGGGAGCCGTACTTCGCCGGCGCCATCTTGGTGGTGACGGACAGACCCACCGGGGAGAGGCACAGCTCACCGACGGTCTGGACGAAGTAGATGGCGACCATCCACCACGCGGCGACCTTCGCACCGTCCCCGGTCATGGTCAGCGGGATCAGGAAGACGAAGAACGAGACACCGATCAGGAACAGACCGGACGCGAACTTCACGACCGTGCTCGGCTCCTTGCCGCGCCGGTTCAGCGCCAGCCAGATCCACGCGGCGACCGGGGCCAGCGCCATGACCAGGACCGGGTTGACCGACTGGTACCAGGAGACCGGGAAGTCGAAGCCCAGGATCGTCGTGTTCGTCGACGCCTCACCGAAGATCGCCAGCGTCGAACCACCCTGGTCGTAGATCATCCAGAAGAGGGCCGCGGCCACGAAGAACCAGATGTAGCCGGAGACCTTCGACTGCTCGGTGGAGGTCAGCTCCTTGTCGCGCTTGATGCGCACCAGGACCATGATCGGGATGATCAGGCCGGCCACGGTGATCGGGACCAGCGCCCAGTTCAGGGTGTACGTGCCGGTGGCGACGAGGGCGCCGTAGACGACGACGGCGACGATCAGCCAGATCAGGCCCTTGCGCAGCGTCGAGGCCTTCTCCTCGGCCGACAGCGGCTTCGGGACGAGGCTGGAGACCGGGTTCAGGTGGCGGGTGCCGATGAGGAACTGGGCCAGACCCAGCGCCATGCCGACCGCGGCCAGCGCGAAGCCCAGGTGCCAGTTCACGTTCTCGCCGACGGTGCCGATGATCAGCGGGGCGGCGAAGGCACCGAGGTTGATGCCCACGTAGAACAGCGTGAAGCCGCCGTCACGGCGCGGGTCGTCCGGGCCGTCGTAGAGCTGGCCGACCATCGTGGAGATGTTGGCCTTCAGCAGACCCGAGCCCAGGGCGACGAGGCCCAGACCGGCGAAGAAGGTGCCCTCGGAGGGCAGGGCCAGCGTCAGGTGGCCCAGCATGATCACGGCGCCTGCGACCGCGACGGTCTTACGGGGACCCCAGACCCGGTCGCCGAACCAGCCGCCGGGCATGGCGAGCAGGTACACCAGCGACAGGTAGACCGAGTAGATCGCCGTCGCCGTGGCCGGGCTCATGCCGAGGCCGCCGGGTGCGATCAGGTACAGCGGGAGCAGGGCCCGCATGCCGTAGTAGGAGAAACGCTCCCACATCTCGGTCAGGAAGAGGGTGGCCAGGCCGCGGGGGTGGCCGAAGAAGGTCTTCTCGGAGCCAGGGGTACTGGACGAGTCCTTCGTCAGGCTGGACGCCATGGGTCGTTCCTTGTGGGTTCGGGACGCGGTGCAAGAGCGGAGGCGCGCCCGGTGGGGGTGGCCGGCACCGGCATCGGGCCGTCCACCACCCAACGCCCAGGGGGGATGTGCTCGCTCCGGTCCGGAAGCAAGGGACGGTGACACCGGGATCCACGCCCTGGCGCAACGTCGCGCGCAGGGCCCGGCCAAGAGGTCATTCCTATTCAGGCTGGCAGGTGCCGGCCCGCACATGAAGATGACCTTCGGCCCGCAATAGCGTGCCAAAGGTCATTCAGTAGTGCTACAGGCGTTCTGCCACCATAAAGCACGACACGGAGTGATATGAAGATGGTTGAGACGCGAATCACAGGCTGCGCAGGAACCGCAGCCCACTTTCGAAGGTCTCTGCCAGTGTGTCACCCCCACACCCGCAGCCTTGTCCTTACATCGTGCAGGCGTGGCAGATCACACCGCGGGCGTAGTCCGTCGCGGACTACCATCACCTCCATGACGCGTGTACTGCTCGCCGAGGACGACTCGTCCATTTCGGAGCCGCTCGCCCGCGCCCTGCGCCGGGAGGGCTACGAGGTCGAGGTCCGTGAGGACGGTCCCACCGCGCTCGACGCCGGAATACAGGGCGGTGTCGACCTTGTCGTACTCGACCTCGGCCTGCCCGGCATGGACGGACTGGAGGTGGCCCGCCGGCTGCGCGCCGAAGGGCTCCCGGTGCCGATCCTCATTCTGACCGCGCGCGCCGACGAGGTGGACACTGTCGTCGGCCTCGACGCGGGCGCCGACGACTATGTCACCAAGCCCTTCCGCCTCGCCGAACTCCTCGCACGCGTGCGGGCCCTCCTGCGCCGCGGCGCAGCCGAGCCGCAGCAGCCGCCCGCAACGCACGGAGTGCGCATCGACGTCGAGTCGCACCGCGCCTGGATGGGCGACGAGGAGCTGCAGCTCACCGCCAAGGAGTTCGACCTGCTGCGGGTCCTGGTGCGCGACGCGGGCCGGGTCGTCACCCGCGACCAGTTGATGCGCGAGGTCTGGGACACCACGTGGTGGTCGTCGACGAAGACGCTCGACATGCACATCTCCTGGCTCCGTAAGAAGCTCGGCGACGATGCGGCGAACCCGCGCTACATCGCCACGGTCCGCGGTGTCGGCTTCCGCTTCGAGAAGTCCTGAGGGCTTCGGGAAGCCCGCTCCGCCGGGAGAGAACGACTGACGTGCACACATCGAACGACGCCCGGACACCGTCATGCGCCGCCGGCTGATCAACTCCACGCTCGCCGTGGTGCTCATCGTGATTGCCGTGTTCGGCATCTCACTCGTCATCGTCGAGACCCGCACGATCAGCAGCAGCGCCCAGGACCGCGTGGAGTCCGAAGCGCTGCGGCTCGTCAGCATCGTCGACAGCCGGCTGATCGGCCACGAGGCGATCACGGGCGACATACTGCGGGCCCAGGTCCCCGACGAGCGGTATGCGCTGATCGAGATCGAGGGGCGCCCGCCCGTCGAGGTCGGCGAGCGCCCGGCCGGCGACGTCATCCAGTCCACGGCCAGGGGTGAGCAGGGCGAGAAGGTCACCGTCCAGGAGTCGCGCTCATCGGTCACCCAGGAGGTCGGGCGGACGTTCCTGATCATCACCGCCGTGGCGCTGCTCGCGATCGTCGCCGCCGTGATCCTCGCCGTACGCCAGGCCAACCGCCTCACGTCCCCGCTGACCGACCTCGCGGAGACCGCGGAGCGGCTGGGCTCCGGCGACCCGCGTCCGCGCAGCAAGCGGTACGGCGTCCAGGAGCTGGACCGGGTCGCCGATGTGCTGGACCGCTCGGCCGAGCGGATCGCGCGGATGCTCACCGCGGAGCGGCGGCTCGCCGCCGACGCCTCGCACCAGCTGCGCACCCCCCTGACCGCGCTGTCCATGCGGCTGGAGGAGATCACGCTCACGGAGGACCTGGACACGGTCAAGGAGGAGGCGACGATCGCGCTCGCGCAGGTGGAGCGGCTCACGGACGTCGTGCAGCGGCTGCTCACCAACGCGCGGGACCCGCGCACCGGCTCCGCGGTCTCCTTCGACCTGGACGAGGTCGTCAAGCAGCAGCTCGAGGAGTGGCGGCCCGCCTACCGCAGCGCGGGCCGCGCCATCGTCAGCTCGGGCAAACATCACCTGCAGGCCGTGGGCACACCCGGCGCGGTCGCGCAGGTGCTGGCCGCACTCATCGAGAACTCGCTGATGCACGGTGGCGGCACGGTCGCGCTGCGCACCCGCGTCACGGGCAACCAGACCGTCATCGAGGTCACCGACGAGGGTCAGGGCGTACCGCCCGAACTGGGTGCGCGGATCTTCGAGCGGACCATCAGCGGCCGCAACTCCACGGGGATCGGCCTCGCCGTGGCCCGCGACCTGGCCGAGGCGGACGGCGGCCGTCTGGAGATGCTGCAGGCCAATCCGCCGGTGTTCGGCCTGTTCCTGTCGCGTACGACGCCGAAGACGCACGTGGACGACGAGACGGCCCGGCCCACCATCAGGTGAGCCGGGCCTGCCGCCCCCGGCGGGTTATCTCACGCGTTGCCTGGTGCGCCGGTGCTCGGATTCCAGGAACGATTCGGCGCCGGCGGCGTCCTTCGAGGCCTGGGCGGTGTGGGATGTGCCCGCATCGCGGGCCGGCAGCGCACGGAACACCCAGGTGCGGTAGGACCAGAAGCGGAACAGCGTCGCGACGCCGATGCCGAGGAACTTGAAGAAGTTGTTCTGCAGCGGGCTGTCCCAGCCGAAACCGTAGGTCGCGACGTAGAGCACGCCGTTCTCGATCACCAGGCCGATGGCGCTGAAGAACATGAAGAGCGCGAGCTCCTTGGTGCGTCCGCTCTTGTCCCGGTCCCGGTACGTGAAGTAGCGGAAGCCGATGTAGTTGAACACGATCGAGACGATCGTGGCGATGATGCTCGCCCGCACCACCTGAAGATCCGTGACGTGGCGTACCAGGTTGAACACGCCGAGGTTCACGAGGATGCCCGCGCCGCCGACCGCGCCGAACTTGGCGACTTCGCGTGCGAGGCGGTCGAAGCGCCGGCGTACCGCGCTTCTGGGCGCCGTATCAGCCCCCGGAGAACCAGCCTTGCCCATGATGTGCCAGCCCCCGTCTCGTGGTTTCGTCAACCCGCCCATGCTAACCAGCGGTTCTCCGTGGCGCGCGTGGACAAAGGTAAGCCGTCGGTAAGGGGTACTTTCGGTGCGATGAACATACGGACACTTCGGTGGGTATGCGCGGAGTCCGAGTGGTGCCGGGCGGCCGATACCCTGGGGGCGTGACGTTCCCGGTAGTCGGCATGGTCGGCGGCGGTCAGCTTGCGCGTATGACACACGAGGCTGGCATCCCGCTCGGCATCAGGTTCAAGCTCCTCAGTGACACTCCCCAGGACTCTGCAGCGCAGGTCGTCAATGATGTCGTCGTCGGCGACTATCGCGATCTCGACACGCTGCGCGAGTTCGCGCGGGGCTGCGATGTGATCACCTTCGATCACGAACACGTACCCACCGAGCATCTGCGGGCTCTGGAGGCGGACGGAATCCCCGTACGCCCGGGTCCCGACGCGCTCGTCCACGCCCAGGACAAGGGCGTGATGCGGGCGAAGCTCGACGCGATCGGCGTGCCCTGCCCGCGCCACCGGATCGTGAGCGATCCACAGGACGTGGCGGCGTTCGCGGCCGAGGGCGACGGTTTCCCGGTCGTCCTCAAGACGGTGCGCGGCGGATACGACGGCAAGGGTGTGTGGGTCGTGGACTCCGCGGAGGAGGCCGCCGAGCCCTTCCGTGCCGGTGTGCCCGTCCTCGCCGAGGAGAAGGTCGACTTCTCCCGTGAGCTGGCCGCCAACGTCGTCCGCTCGCCGCACGGCCAGGCCGTCGCCTACCCCGTCGTCGAGTCGCGTCAGGTCGACGGGGTCTGCGACACGGTCATAGCACCGGCCCCGGACCTCGACGAGGAGCTGGCCCTGCAGGCCGAGGAGATGGCCCTGCGCATCGCCAAGGAGCTCGGCGTCGTCGGTCACCTCGCCGTCGAGCTGTTCGAGACCCGCGACGGCCGCATCCTCGTCAACGAGCTGGCGATGCGCCCGCACAACTCCGGGCACTGGACCCAGGACGGCGCGATCACCTCGCAGTTCGCCAACCATGTGCGCGCCGTGCTCGACCTGCCGCTCGGCGACCCGCGCCCGCGCGCCACGTGGACCGTGATGTGCAACGTCCTCGGCGGCGACTACCCCGACATGTACTCGGCGTATCTGCACTGCATGGCCCGCGACCCGCAGCTGAAGATCCACATGTACGGCAAGGACGTGAAGCCGGGCCGTAAGGTCGGGCACGTCAACACCTACGGCGACGACCTGGACGACGTGCTCGAGCGCGCCCGCCACGCCGCCGGCTACCTGCGAGGAACGATCACCGAGTGAGCACCTCTCCCGAATCTCCCGCGGCTCCGCTCGTCGGCATCGTCATGGGCTCCGACTCCGACTGGCCCGTCATGGAGGCCGCGGCCCAGGCCCTCGACGAGTTCGAGATCCCCTACGAGGTCGACGTCGTCTCCGCGCACCGCATGCCGCGCGAAATGATCGCGTACGGCGAGGAGGCCGCCGGACGCGGCCTGAAGGCGATCATCGCCGGTGCGGGCGGCGCCGCCCACCTGCCCGGCATGCTGGCCTCGGTCACCCCGCTGCCGGTGATCGGCGTCCCCGTGCCGCTGAAGTACCTGGACGGCATGGACTCTCTGCTCTCCATCGTGCAGATGCCGGCGGGCGTGCCGGTCGCGACCGTATCGGTCGGCGGCGCGCGCAACGCGGGCCTGCTCGCGGCCCGTATCCTCGCCGCCCACGACGAGGAACTCCTCGCCCGTATGCGGGAGTTCCAGCAGGAGCTCAACGACCAGGCCACCGAGAAGGGCAAGCGGCTGCGCGCGAAGGTCGAGGGATCGGCGTCGTTCGGCTTCGGCTCCGGGAAGTGACGGCGTGACGTCGTCTCTGGACCAGGCCCGGGAACTGCTGGCCGACTTCCCCGTCGTCGACGGGCACAACGACCTGCCCTGGGCGCTGCGCCAGCAGGTGCGCTACGACCTCGGCAAGCGCGACATCGCGACCGACCAGAGCGCACATCTGCACACCGACCTCGCCCGGCTGCGGGCCGGCGGGGTCGGCGCGCAGTTCTGGTCCGTGTACGTCCGCACCGATCTGGCCGGGGACGAGGCGGTGAGCGCCACGCTCGAACAGGTCGACTGCGTCCAGCAGCTGATCAGCCGTTACCCGGCCGATCTACGGCGCGCGCTGACGGCCGACGACATGGAGGCGGCGCGCGGCGAGGGCCGCATCGCCTCATTGATGGGCGCCGAGGGCGGCCACTCCATCAACAACTCGCTGGCCACCCTGCGTGCCCTGTATGCGCTCGGCGTCCGCTACATGACGCTCACGCACAACGACAACATCGCGTGGGCGGACTCGGCGACCGACAAGCCGGGCGTCGGCGGCCTGTCGGCCTTCGGCCGCGAGGTCGTACGCGAGATGAACCGCATCGGCATGCTCGTGGACCTGTCCCATGTGGCGGCCACGACGATGCGCGACGCGCTGGACACCTCCACCGCGCCCGTGATCTTCTCCCACTCCTCGTCCCGGGCGGTCTGCGACCATCCGCGGAACGTTCCGGACGATGTACTGGAGCGGCTGCCGGGCAACGGGGGAGTGGCGATGGTCACCTTCGTCCCCAAGTTCGTCCTCCAGGCGGCGGTGGACTGGACGGCGGCGGCCGACGACAACATGCGCGCCAACGGCTTCCACGCGCTCGACACCACGCCCGAGGCGATGAAGATCCACCGCGCCTTCGAGGAGGCGAACCCGCGCCCGGTCGCCACCGTGGCCACGGTCGCCGACCACCTCGACCACATGCGCGAGGCCGCCGGCATCGACCACATCGGCATCGGCGGCGACTACGACGGCACGGCCTTCACCCCGGACGGCCTGAACGACGTCTCCGGCTACCCGAACCTGATCGCCGAACTCCTGAACCGCGGCTGGTCCCACGAGGACCTGTCCAAGCTGACGTGGCAGAACGCGGTACGGGTACTGGGCGCGGCAGAGGATGTGGCCCGCGACCTGGGCGCAACCAAGTCCCCGTCGAACGCGACACTGCAACAACTGGACGGCTGACCGCTGTACCGCTGGGGGCAGCGCGCGCCGCTCCCACCGTGGGCGGTCCTCCGTGCCGCCACCGCTGTGGGCAGCGCGCCGCTCCCGCTGTGGGCGGTCCGCGCCGCTACTGCTGTGGGCAATCGTTCCGCAGGGCTGGGGCACCTCCCAGCGTCAGCTGGGGGAGGGTGGGCACAGCCCACGATGGCGGGCGCCCCGAACCCGTACCTCAGCCCCGCAGGGGCCGACGGCTACGCCGAAGGCCGCCCCATGGCCCGATAAGTCCACCCGGCGGCACGCCAGCGCGCAGCGTCAAGCGCGTTGCGCCCATCCAGCAACACCTTCTCCGCGACAACAGCGCCCAGCCCCGCAGGGTCCAGCTCCCGGAACTCCCGCCACTCCGTGAGATGCAGCACCACGTGCGCACCCTTCACGGCCTCCGCCGCCGACTCCGCGTACCCCAGCGTCGGGAAGAGCCGCCTGGCGTTGTCCATCCCCTTGGGGTCGTACACGGTGACCTGGCCACCCTGCAGATGGATCTGACCGGCGACGTTCAGCGCGGGCGAGTCCCGTACGTCGTCGGAGTCCGGCTTGAACGAGGCGCCGAGCACGGCGACCCGCTTCCCCAGGAAGCTGCCGCCCACCGCGTCGCGCGCCATCTCGACCATCTGCCCCCGGCGCCGCATGTTGATGGAGTCGATCTCGCGCAGGAAGGTGAGCGCCTGGTCCGCGCCCAGCTCGCCGGCCCGGGCCATGAAGGCGCGGATGTCCTTGGGCAGGCAGCCGCCGCCGAAGCCGATCCCGGCCCGCAGGAACTTCGAGCCGATCCGCTCGTCGTACCCGATCGCCTCGGCGAGCTTCGCGACGTCGCCGCCGGCCGCCTCGCACACCTCCGCCATGGCGTTGATGAACGAGATCTTGGTCGCGAGGAACGAGTTCGCGGCGGTCTTCACCAGCTCGGCCGTCGGGAAGTCCGTCACCACGAAGGGCGTGCCTTTTGCGACCGGCGTGGCGTACACCTCGCGCAGCAGCTTCTCCGCGCGCTCGCTGCGGACGCCCACCACGATCCGGTCCGGGTGCAGCGTGTCCTCGACGGCGAAGCCCTCCCGGAGGAACTCCGGGTTCCAGGCCAGTTCGACCTCGGCGCCCGCGGGCGCCAGCTCGGCGATGCGTCCCGCGAGCCGCTCGGCGCTGCCGACGGGCACGGTGGACTTGCCGACGACGAGCGCGGGCTTCTGGAGGTGCTTGGCGAGGGACTCCATCGCGGAGTCCACGTAACTCATGTCACAGGCGTACTCGCCCTGCTTCTGCGGAGTGTTCACACACACGAAGTGGACGTCGCCGAACTCCGCGACCTCCGACCACTCCGTGGTGAAGCGCAGCCGTCCGCTGGAGCCCTCGATCCCCGCCACATGCCTGCGCAGCAGCTCCTCGAGCCCCGGCTCGTACATCGGGGTCCGGCCGGTCTCCAGCAGCGCGATCTTCTCGGGCACGACGTCGAGCCCCAGCACCTCGAACCCGAGCTCGGCCATGGCTGCGGCGTGCGTGGCGCCGAGGTAGCCGGTGCCGATCACGGTGATCTTGAGGGCCATGCGTGCTCCAGTGCTTCAGACGAAAGCGGCTTCGGTGCCTGCCCGAGCATAGTCGGGCCCCTTCTCGGTCATGCTTTCCGCTGTCGCCAACCTCACGTATCCGTAGTGCAAACGGCCCCCTAAGATTTGAGTTACTTACTGGTAATTAACTTCTTTGGAGGGTGAGAGACCTTGGCGGGAACGTCGGATTTCGATCTGTACCGGCCGTCGGAAGAGCACGACATGCTCCGGGAGACGGTGCGTTCGCTCGCCGAGGCGAAGATCGCCCCGTTTGCGGCTGCGGTGGACGAGGAGGCGCGGTTCCCGCAGGAGGCGCTGGAGGCGCTGGTGGCGTCGGAGCTGGCGGCGGTGCATGTGCCGGAGGAGTACGGGG
>NZ_JBSFWK010000067.1:0-38554 GCF_053594815.1 Streptomyces sp. NPDC002577
GGTCTCCGACTACGCGACGACGGCCACCATCTCGCCGTACCGCATCTACAACCAGGAGATCACGATCACCGGCTCCATGGCCGTCCTGCACAGCTACGAGCGCGCGGCGGAGCTGTTCGCCACCGGGGTACTGGATCCCCAGGTGTTCATCAGCCACCGGTTGCCGCTGTCCGAGTACCCGCAGGCACTGGACCGGTTCGCCGCCGGCCAGGGACGCAAGATCGTCGTACTGCCCTGACCCCGCCCCGGAAGGTTTCCTCGTGACCTTCCCGCGGTTACGCCCGGTCGTGCCACCTGTCGGACGGGGGCCGGACTCGGTCGAAGCCGGGATCCGGCCCCGGCGGGCTCCCTCCCAGACGGGGCCATGGAGGGAATACGCCATCGGGCGCGGCAGTCGTGGCCGCGCAGCCGGTCAGTGGCTGTGTCGCCCGCGCCGCCCCTTTGCCCGGTCTTTCCGAGCCTTTTCCGAGAGAGAGCAGCCCATGAGCCCGCGTCAGATCACCGTTCTGGGAGAGTGCGTCGCGGACGCCTTCACCGAACCGGCGAACACCTCGAACGAACTCGCCCTGCGGGTGCTGCCGGGCGGCGGACCTGCGAATACGGCCGTGGCCCTGGCCCGCCTCGGCACGCCGGCCCGCTTCCTCGCGCGCCTGTCCGGCGATGTGTTCGGCCGCCTGTTCCGGGCCCACCTGGAGGGGTCCGGCGTCGACCTGTCGTACGCCGTCGCCGCCGCCGAGCCCAGCACGCTGGCCGTGGCGGAGCTGGACCCCCAGGGGCAGGCTGCGTTCTCGTTCCACGCGCAGAACACCGCCGACTGGCAGTGGACTCCGGACGAACTGGCAAGAGTGGATCTGTCCGAATCGGCCTGTGTGCACACCGGGTCGCTGGCGCTGGTCTTGGAGCCCGGCGGGGCGGTGGTGGAGGAGTTCCTGGCGGCGGCGGCTTCGAGGGTCACCATCAGCGTCGATCCCAACGTCCGGCCGCTGCTGGTGCGCCCCGAGGTCTACCGCGCCCGGCTGGCGCACTGGTGCGCTCTCGCCGACATCCTGCGGCTGAGCGAGGACGATCTGGAACTCCTCCTGCCGGGCACCCCGCCCGAGCAGGCCTGCGACACCTGGCACGCCGCGGGGGCACGGCTCGTCGTGATCACGCTCGGCGCCGATGGCGCCCTGGCCTCACTCGACGGCGAACGGCTGCGGGTGCCCGCGGTGGCCGCGCAGGTCGTCGACACGGTCGGCGCGGGGGACTCCTTCACCGCCGGCCTGCTGCACCACCTCGGCGCCCGCGGACTCCTCGGCGGCCGGCTGGCCGGTCTCGGTCTTGACGATGTCGCGGAAGCCTGCCGGTTCGGCACTCGGGTCGCGGCCCTGACCTGCTCGGTCGCCGGTCCCAATCCGCCGTGGCTGAACCAGTTGGAGCAGCTCGCGGTGGCCGGTGGCGCCTGACGGAAAGGCGAGTCACGACGACGTCCGCGCTGGACGGGGCTTGTCGAATGGCGGGCCGCCGCCCGGTCGAAGACCCGCACGCCGAGGCGCCGACGGACCTTAGCCACGTACTACATGCTTAGAGGTGCAACGGCCACCGTGCGACTGGTGCCAGGCCCAGATGGACGAGGCCGCTCTGTCTACACGGACGCGCCGGGTGTACCCATCGGGGGATGGCGACGGCATTCGACAGTTCTTGGCTACTTGAGTGCACAGCGGCAGATTGGCCGTGTGGGCATCGATGCCCTGGCCCACCCGCGCCGCCGGGCGTTACGTGCCGTACGCCGCAGTCCGACCACCACGTCACGGGGGATCAACCTTCACCGGCGACTCCGCATCGAGGACGGGGCATCCCACAAGCCGGGGGTGGAAGGTGGATGCCCGATGGGTCTCGGTCTGGCGACCACGGTCGCCGGGGGGATCTACGTAGTGACCATTGCGTTGCCGGCGCTCGTCTCGGCCTATGCGCGTGATCTTGACCGCAGGCGTGAGGCCCGCAGAAGTCTGGTCTTGCTGGTGCCTGGCCGTCAGGCGCAGGATGCCGCCTCGGCTTCCTCATCTTGGTGCACCTCCTTGCCTGAGGGCGGGGCGGGTTGCGCCCTGGAAGTCGGCGCGTCGAGTGAGGTCGATGGCGCGTTCGACGGCCGGAGGCCGTCGGCCGAACTCCTGGCGCGGCAGTTGGCCGCGTCAGCAGTCCCTGTCAGGACCTACCAGGCCGCCGGTATGCCGCACCGCCACCTCAACCGGACGCCGGCTCTCGCCGAGGTCGACGGATCACTCGGCTTCTTCGCCGACGCCCTGCGGTGAATTCGCAGACGCCTGCGGTAAAGCGGCGCGCTGCCGCTGACGGCGATGGGGGCAACTGACTTGAGCGGCCCGCTGCGTGTCAGGGCGCAGCGGGCCGCGGTCGGTGAGGCCGGTACGGGACCGGGCGCAGGGATCAGGTGTCGACAGACTCTGGGGACGCCTCGCTCATCTTCATGAGCCGCTCCAGCACCTCATCGGGAATCGGTCGGGGAAGGAACCCGACGTACTGACGCATCGCCATGGACGACAGGATGAGCAGTGCTTCAGCGTTCCCCTCCACAACTGCGCCAGCCTGTTCCGGGGGGAGCCCGGACGTCATCGCTGCTGTCAGCGCAGGGCCGATGGTCGGGTGGCCGAACCACTCGCTGACGGTGGAGTCCAGGGTGAGCGCCTGCAGCAGGTTGTCGCCCGGCAGGTCGAGGGTGGCGGTGGCGACGACGTCGTGGGCGTTGTCGGCGAGCTGCACCCGGTACTGGCCGGCGGCGACGGTCCAGTCGTCGCGGGTGATGTCCCAGTAGGCGAAGGCGCGGCGGTCGAGGTCGATCTCGACGGTGGTGCTCTCGCCCGGGGCGAGCGCCACCTTGGTGAAGCCGCGCAGTTCCCGGACCGGGCTGCTGACGGGGCGCTTGGGTGCGGCGACGTAGACCTGCACCACGTGCTTGCCGGAGCGGTCGCCGGTGTTGGTGACCGTGACACTCGCCGTGGCGGTGTCTGGGCCGGTGGGGGTGACACGGAAGTCAGCCTTCTGGAAAGAGGTGTAGGTCAGGCCGTGGCCGAAGGGGTAGCGGACGGCGAGGTCGGCGGTCTCGTAGTGGCGATAGCCGACCATGACGCCCTCGCCGTAACGGACGTGGCCCTGTTCGCCGGGGAAGTTCAGGAAGGAAGGGGTGTCGTTGAGCCGGAACGGGATGGTCTCGGCGAGTCGCCCTGACGGGTTGACCCGGCCGGTCAGTACGTCGGCGATCGCGCCGCCGCCCGCCTGGCCGGGCAGCCACGCCTCCACCACGGCGTCCACCTCGTCGTGCCAGCCCTCCAGGCTCACCACGCCACCGTTGAGGAGCACGACGACCGTACGCCGGGCCACCTGGGCCACCGCTCGTACCAACTCCACCTGGTCAGATGGAAGTTGGATGTGGTCGCGATCGAATCCCTCGGACTCGTCGGCCTCGCGCAGGCCGATCAGGAGTACGGCGGTGTCTGCCCGGTCTGCGAGGGCGACGGCCTCTTCGCGGAGCTGCCCGGCGTCCGCATTCCCCTTGGTGTCATAACCTTGCGCGAAGTCGACCTGGGCCTCGGGCAGCAGGGCACGCAGCTCCTCCAGCGGGCTGTCGACGCGGGTGGCGTTGACGTGGGAGCTGCCGCCGCCCTGGTAGCGCAGGGCCGCGGCGAACTCGCCGATGACGGCGATGCGGCCGGTGGGAGCGAGCGGCAGGGCCTGGTGGCGGTTCTTCAGCAGCACCAGGCAGTCGGCGGCGACCTCGCGGGCCAGCCGGTGGTGCGCGTCGAAGTCGACCGTCACGGGGTCTGCCTGGGCGCGGGCCCGCTCGGCCAGGCAACGCAGCCGGGCGACGGCGGTGTCGACGACGGTCTCGTCCAGCTCGCCGGTGCGGACCGCGGCGGCGACCTCCGCGTCGGTGCCGCGATGAGTGCCGGGCATCTCCAGGTCGGTGCCGGCCAGCAGCGCGGCGACGCGGTTGTTGACGGCGCCCCAGTCGGAGACGACCAGGCCGTCGAAGCCCCATTCCTCGCGGAGCACCTGGGTGAGCAGCCATCGGCTCTCGGAGGCGTAAATGCCGTTGATCTTGTTGTAGGCGCACATGACGGTCGCGGGCCGGGCCTGGACCACGATCCGTTCGAATGCCGGGAGGTAGATCTCCCGCAGGGTGCGCTCGTCCACGTCGGCGCTGACCCGCATCCGCTCGGTTTCCTGGTTGTTGGCCGCGAAGTGCTTGACCGATGCGCCCACGCCCTGGCTCTGCACGCGGGCCACATGCGCAGCACCCAGCACGCCGCTGAGGAGCGGGTCCTCGGAGAAGTACTCGAAGTTGCGGCCGCACAGCGGCGAGCGCTTGATGTTGACGCCGGGGCCCAGCAGTACGTCCACACCGAGCGCCCGGGCCTCGCGGCCGAGCGCCTCTCCCACACGGCCGATCAGTTCCGGGTCCCAGCTGGAGGCCAGCGCGACCGCGGGCGGGAAACAAGTCGCCGGTTGACTGTCATAGAGGCCGAGGTCCTCGGCGTCCGGGCGCGGGCGCCGGAGGCCGTGAGGACCGTCGCCCAGTACGAGTGAAGGAATCCCCACCCGTTCGGCGGGTTCGGTCGACCACATGTCCCGGCCCGAGAGCAGTGCGGTCTTCTCGTCGAGGCTCAGCTCGGCTGCGCCGTGATCGTGGCTGGTCGCCATGGTGCGGATCCTTGGGTGGGTAAGGGGCGAGGGGCAGCGGCTGCCGCGCACCGGACGCATGCTCAGGCCGTCCGGCAGGGTGCGACGGCCGCGATGAGTTCAGGAACTGGTGCCCGGGCGCAGGACCAGGTGGTGGCTTCCGGACCCGAGCCTGCTGGTGGCCTGCATGGAGCGCCAGCCCTCGGGTGGAAGGAACCGTCCGGTCGTGCCGGGTGGCAGGACGGCGTCCACTGTGAGGGTGGTGCCGCCGATCGACCAGGCGATAGATGCTGTTCCGTACGGGGTGGCGATCGAGGCGCCGGCGGAGGTGAGCGTGCCTCCGGGGCGGGGAGCGATCTCGATGGTGCGGTAACCCGGAGTGGTGGCCCGTAGTCCGGCGACGGACTGGTAGAGCCAGGCGGCGACGGCGCCGTAGGCGTAGTGGTTGAACGACAGCATCGTCCCGGCCTTCTCGACGTCGATGGTGCCGTCGGGACGTATGGCGTCCCACCGCTCCCACATGGTGGTGGCGCCGCGGGCGACCTGATAAAGCCAGCCGGGACACTCGGTGTTGAGCAGGAGTCGGTACGCCTCGGCCACATGGCCGGTGCTGGTGAGGGCGGGCAGCACGAACGGTGTGCCGAGGAAGCCGGTGGCGATGCGTCCGCCGTTGGCGCGCACCAGGGCGGCGAGGGCCTCGCCCACCGAGGCGTGTTCGGCGGCAGGCGCGATGCCGAACTGGAGGGCGAGCGCGCATCCGGTCTGGGTGGTGCGAGCGTGGGCGTCCCACTTCTGCCAGGCGGCCTCGGCGGTACGCCGGTGCAGGTCCGCGTACCGTTCGGCGTCGTCGACGTGGCCCAGTTCACGGGCCGCGTCGGAGAGCAGACGGGCGCTGTGCGCGACGAAGGCGGTGGCGACGTAGGCGGAGTCGGTGGTGGCGCGCGCCGGGTCCTCTGGTGGCGCGGCCGGGTCGAGCCAGTCACCGAGTTGCGCGTTGCCGCTCCACGTCCCGTCGTCGTCCAGGTGATCGATGGTGAACTCGACCCACGCGCGCATCGCCGCGTAGTGGCGGCCCAGCAGGCTGCGCTCGCCGTAGGCGTCGAAGAGGGCGGCCGGTACAACGGTGGCGGCGTCGCCCCAGCCCGCGGCGGTGCCGGCGAACGGCAGCTCGGTCGGCGGCAGGTCGCCGAGCGGCACATCCGGAATCACCATCGGGACTGCGCCGTCCGGTCGCTGCTCGATACCGAGGTCGGTGAGCCAGCTGTCGAGAAAGGCCCGGCTGTCGAACGTGGCGCACGCCGTCGGGGCGAAGGCCATGATGTCGCCGGTCCAGCCGAGCCGTTCGTCGCGTTGCGGGCAGTCGGTGGGGACGGCGAGGAAGTTGCCGCGCTGGGAGCGTACGACGTTGTTGTACAGCGTGTTCAGACGATCGTCGGAGCAGTGGAACTCGCCGATGCGGCGCAGGTCGCTGGCCACGACCTCGACTCCGACGGCTTCGATGGTGACGCCAGGGGAGGTGTCGATCTCGGCGTACCGGAAGCCGTGGAAGGTGAACTCTGGCTGTAGTTCGACGGCGCCGCCGGCCAAGGTGTACTGGTCGGTGGCGCGGGCGCCGCGCAGGATGCTGGTCAGCAGGCGGCCGCCGTCGTCAAGCACCTCGGCGTGCCGGACGGTGACCGTGCTTCCTGGCGGGCCGTCGGCGTGGAGCCTGAGCCAGCCGGTGATGTTCTCGCCCGCGTCGATGGCAATCGTGCCGTCGGGCAGTGTCCGTCGCTCGGGCTGGATGACCTGTACGACGCGTACCGGTGGGTGGGCCCGCTGGGTCAGCCCGGCGGGCAGGGGGCGGGCGGCGGCCTGCTCCCAGCCGCGGTCGTCGAAACCCGGCAGTTGCCAGCCGTGCGGCTCGTGGCGGAGGTCGCGCTCGCAGCCGTCGTACAGGTCCGCCGCCAGCAGGTCGCCGTAATCGCCCCGCCAGTGGTCGTCGGTGGCGACCGTGACGGTGGTGCCGTCGGCCAGGGTGACTTCGAGTTGGGCGAGCAGTGCCGTTGTGTCGCCGTAGACGTTGCGGTTCTTGTGCCAGGTGAGATGGCCGCGGTGCCAGCCGTCGCCGACCGCGGCGGAGACGGCGTTCCGGCCGGGGACGAGCAGCCCGGTGACGTCGTAGGTGGCGTAGAGCAGTCGCTTGGGGTAGCTGGTCCAGCCAGGTTCCAGCAGTTCGTCGGAGACGGGCCGGCCGTTGATGGCGGTGCGGTGGACGCCCAGCGAGGTCAGGTACAGGCGCGCGGATACCGCCTCCGCCGGGAGGTCGAACTCCCGGCGGAGCAGCGGCACCGGGCCGGGGGAGGTGCGGCCCCGGTCACTGGGGACATGTACGGGACGGGCCGTCCAGTCCCTGTCGTCGAGCAGTGCGGCCTCCACCCGGGCGGGTCCGCTCCATTCCGTCCACCCGAGGTCGGTGCGGACACGGACGCGCCAGTAACGGACCTCGCGGCTGCACAGCGGCGGGGCTGGCCAGGGGTGATCGGTCACCAGGCCGGATTCGACCTCTCCGCTGGACGCCGCGTCGCCCAAGGACCGGTCGGCTGACACATGGATCTCGTAGGCGTGCTGCAGGACATCCGGACGTTCGCTCGCCAGCGACCACGACAGGCGCGGTTCGGGATACGGGGTGGCCACCAGACCGGAGTCGTCCGCGGTGCGCAGCCCGATGACCGTTGTTGTGGTGTCCATTGTGTGGAGTGCCTCGATGCTCGACGTCTTCATCACCGGAGGTGCCTCCGGAGGAATCGCAGTGTGGACTGGTGCAGCGTGGTGCGGTGCGGGACGGATCCCCAGGCGTGGTCCGCGCCCTCGACGATCTCGAGGTGCGCGTTGCCGTTGTAGTAGTCCAGATAGCGCCGGACGTACTCGAGGGGAGCGATGTCGTCCTTGTCGCCGTGCAGGATGTGGACCGGGCCGGCGTACCCGCTCGACCGTCCGTAGACGTCGAGACCGGCGATGTCCTCGACGAGAGCGGGGCTCATCCGGTGCCCGTCGGCGTCGACGTAGCCCTTCTCCGCGATCTCCGGTGCCAGTCTGCGGCCCTTGAGGTAACCGCTGCCGATCTCGAAGGGGGCGACGGCGGCCGGTGACCACAGGCACAGCGCGCCGACGCCGGGCTCCTCGGCGGCCACGATGCCGGCGACCACGCCCCCCATGCTCATACCGATCAGGCCGATACGGTCGGGGTCGACGAAGTGGAGGGTCCGGACCGTCCGCAGTACCGCGCGGGTTTCGGCGATCTCGCCGGTGATGGTCACGTCGAAGAAATCGCCGTCGCTCTCGCCGTGGCCCGAGAGGTCGAACCGGACAGAGGCGATTCCGTGGGCTTCCAACAGCCGGGACATGGCGACGAAGTTCGGCAGTTCGAGCCGGTTGGAGGTGAAGCCGTGGACGAACACCGCGGTCGGCCAGCGGGTTCCGGTCGGCCCTTCGGGGATGTGCAGCGTGGAGCGCAGCGTCAGGCCGTTGTGCTGGAAGTCGTGATGGCGGATCACAGAGCGGCCTTTTCGGACGTCTCCGGGGAGGCGGCGTCGCTCAACTCGGCGGGTTCTTCGGGCTGAAAGGCCTTCGGTAGGCGTGGCACCCAGACCAGGCCGATGACCGCCGCGACCAGCACGCAGCCGAGGAGGAGGCCGAAGAACAGCCGGGTGTGGCCCAGGGCGAAGGCCGGCGTGCCCAGCGCGGCCAGCCCGGCGAGGGCCCGGGTGAAGGCCATCGTCACCCCGCCGGCCGTGGCCCGCAGCAGGGTGGGGAACAGTTCCTGTGACCAGACCTTGTAAATGGACTCGCCGGCGAAGGCGTTACCGAGACCGGAGATGAGCATGACGGCGACCAGGGCGAGCTTGGTGGGTCCCAGCAGCGCAGGGAGGGCCCAGGCGAGGACGAGCAGAGCCGAGCCGACGGCGAACCAGACGTGCCTGGCCGGCCGGTCGACCACCCGCATGAACACCAGGCCCGCGACGAAGCCGACCGGCAATCCGAGCAGGGTCAGCTGCGAGTACTGCGCGATCTCTCCCTTGGCCAGAGCGGTCCACAGGAAGGTGCCGAACTGGCCGAGGGTGTTCGCGCCGAGGTTCCAGGTGGCGTAGTACAGGCCCGTCGCGATCAGGGCGTAGACGGTCGGCGCCCGGAAAAGATCCCGGATGCGGCTGAACTCGATGGTCTCGGAGCCCGCGGTCGTGCGCGCTTCCGCGGCCTGGCGTGCGGCCGCCCATTCGGCCGACTCGCGGAGGGTCAGGCGCAGGAGCAGCACGACGACCGCCACGACCAGCAGATGGGCGAAGAGGATGCGGCCGCCGAGTATGCCCTGCACGCCCATGAAGGAGCTCAGCACCAGCACGGCCACGATGCCGGCGAGCCAGAGCATGCCGGAGAACACCACCATGGTGCCCTTCTTGCCCTCCGGTGCCTCCTCGTTGACGAGCGCGAGCGACACAGGAAGGTCCGCGCCGATGGCCACACCGGTCGCCACGACACCGGCGTACAGCAGAGCGGGGCTCGCCGCCACGAGGAGCAGAAGGATGCCGGCGGCGTAGAGCATGAGTGAGAAGGTGAAGATCTTCCGGCGGCCGAACCGGTCGCCCAGTCGGCCGCCGAACAGCGCACCGGCTGCGAACGCCAGGGTCTGAAGCCCCAGCAGCGACCCGATGGTCCCAGCGCTGAGCTGGAACGGGGCGGCGTAGTAACCGCCGATGGCGATGCCCGAGGTCACCAGGGCCGCGGCGTCCAAGTAGGAGGCCATGCCGGCGAGGATCGCGGTCTTCCAGGGGCTGCTGGTGGTGGTTTTCAGGTCTGACATGGGTCCTCTTCGTCGAGTACCGGGGATGGGGACGGTGGGGGGACCTGATGGGGCGGCGCCAGGCCGGAGCCATGGGGGCTCCTGGCCACGGAGAGTTACTTAATCGCGCCACTTAAACGTGTAGGCCGACTGAGCGGGTAAGCTAACCGCAGTCGTGGGCTTTGACAAGAGGTCTGTCAGAGGGTGGGGTGCATGGCTGGGACAACCAGTGGCAGGCGAGTGACCAGCGGGGACGTCGCGCGGGAAGCCGGAGTCTCCCGCGCGACCGTGAGTTACGTCCTCAACGACACCCCTCACCAGAAGATCGCCGAGGCCACGCGCCGTCGGGTGTGGGAGGCGGCCGCCAAACTCGGCTACGCGCCGTCGGCCGCGGCGCGCACGTTGCGGACGGGGCGCTCGAGCATCGTGCTCGGCCTGCTGCCGGACTGGCCCATCGAGCACGTCCTCGGACGCCTCATCCAGCGGTTGACCAGCGCCTTCGCCGAGCATGAGCTCACCTTCCTCGTGCACTCGTCGGCTCCCCCTGCACGGCCCCTGCGGGAGATCTGGAAGGCTCTGACACCCGCGGCGGTGCTGGCCCTGGACGAGTTCCCGGAGTCCGAGGCCGACGCCATGCGGGCGGTGGGCATCGAGGTTGTCATGGTGGTGCGCGGCTCGGTACAGGGAGAGCTTCGGCCACCTGTGGTGTCCGAGGAGCCGATCGGCGCAGTGCAGGCCCGCCACCTCGTCGCCTCGCACCGACGGCTCGGCTATGCCTACCCGGACCTGACGAGACTCGGTGCCCTGGCCCAGCCCCGACTGGACGGGGTCCGCAAGGTCTGCGCCGAACTCGGCCTTCCGGCGCCGGATGTGCGAACCGTCCCTCTGGAGCAGGCCGGTGCCGCCGAAGCGGTGAAGGCATGGCTCGCCGCCGACCCACCGGTCACCGGCATCTGCGCGTTCAACGACGAGGTCGCCATGGCCGTGCTGGCCGCCATGCGCTCCCTCGGGCTGCGCGCCCCGCAGGACCTCGCCGTGATCGGCGTCGACGACATCCCGGGCGCGGCTCTGGCCCAGCCACCGCTGACCACGGTCGTCCGCGACACTGACGCCATCGCGCAGGGCCTGGCCCGCCGCATCGTCGACACCCTGGATGGCAAGCAGGTCCCCTCCGACCCCATCGAGGACCCGCTTCGGGTCCGCGTCCGGGAATCCGCCTGACCGGCTCTTCCGCCGTGCGCAAGGGGAGGACGGAGGACCGTCGCGGGAATCGGCGGGTTGAACGCCCTCTGAACAGCCCGGTGTTGACCTCCTACGCCGATGGTCGTGCCGTGGTCCGGCGCGGCACGAGGGTGGGGGAGAGTGTGACCTGAACCGACGGCCGGCCACGATCGGCGATCCGTTCCAGGAGGAGACGTACGGCATTGCTGCCCATCTCGTGGCCTGCCTGGTCGACACTGGTCAGTGAGATCGGACCGAACGCGGCGAACGTGGTGTTGTCGTATCCGGCCACCGAGATGTCACCGGGAGCGGACAGCCCGGCTTCGGTGACCGCTTCCAGCACGCCCATGGCAACGATGTCCGCTCCGGCGAAGACGGCCGTGGGCCGGCGAGGACGAGTCAGCAGCTCCTTCGCGCCCTCGTAGCCGCCTTGCTGGGTGTAGCTGGTGGAGACCACGTCGATCCACTCCTCCAGGCCGTGCGCCCGCATGGCCTGCCGGTATCCGTCGGCGCGCCGGGCGTTGGGCATTTCCGCGAGGCGCGTCGGCTCGGTTTCGTGGTGCTCGATGTGGGCGATCCGGTGATGGCCCAGGCCGGCGAGGTGGCTGACGATCAAGGCTGCGCCCTCGATGTCGTCGTCGGCCACTGAGTCGTACACCTGCGAGGAGCCGTGCCGGCCGACGACGACGGTCGGAACGGCGGACGCGACGTGTTCGAGGCGGGCGCGCGACGACACGGGCGCGACCAGGATGATGCCGTCCATGCCGCGGTCGATCATCGCCTCGGTGACGCGGGCCTCCGCCTTCTCCCCGTTGCAGCCCGGACCGAGGAACACCTGGTACTCGGTGTCCTCCAGTGAATCGGTGATTCCGTCGAGGATCTCCGGAAAGAACGGGTTGCGGATGTCGGGCAACATCACGCCGATGGTGTACGTCTGCCCACGGAGGCCTCTGGCACCGGCATGCGGACGGTAGCCCAGCTCGTCGATCGCGCGGCGCACCTTGGCGCGCATCTCGGGGCTGGCCCCGTAGGCGTTGCGCAGCACCTTGGACACAGCGGTGGTGGACACCTGGGCGTGACGCGCGACGTCGACGATCGTGACCCTGCGACGTGGTGCTTGCGACTCCATCCAGTCCTTGCCTTCCCGGGAAACGTTGCCGCCGAGTGTAGAGCGGATCGCGCAGCTCAGGAGGTGCCTAGCAGCGCTGTTGTCGTAACAAGGACGCAGCGTGCGCGGCATCTTGACGTCACGCGGGGCGCTCTCTAGGGTCTGGCCACACCCCTTTGGGAAACGTTACCCACACAAGCCATCGCGGTCCGCCCGGCCTGGCACCGGACCACACCACCCCAAGACGAAGAAGACAGCAGGAGTCTCCCGCGTCACGCCGACCCGGGGGCCTGAGCAGCAAGTCTTTGAAACGTTTCAAGGAAGGAGGTTCGCCGGTGACTCTCGCCCCGCACGAGCAACTTTCGGACCATGACCGGCCTCCGGACGCGGCACCGCTTCCGGGAGTCCGGCGGGCGCGCACCGCCCCGCCGTGGTGGTTCGCGCTGCCCGCACTGCTGCTGTTCGCCTTCGTCGTCCTGGTGCCGAGTGCCCGCGGTGTGTACTACGCCTTCACTGACTGGGACGGTCTCGATCCCGATTTCTCCTTCGTCGGACTGGACAACTTCTCCGCCATGTTCCGCGACTCCGACGCGGTGCAGGCCATCGGGCACACGCTACTGATCGCCGTGTCGATCACGGTCGTGCAGAACGCGGTGGGCCTGTTGCTGGCCCTCGGGGTCAACACGGCCATCAAGTCCCGCAACGTGCTGAGGGTGTTCCTGTTCGCCCCGGCTGTCATCACCCCGATCGTGACCGCCTACCTCTGGCGCAACCTGCTCGGCCCGGACGGCGCGATCAACAATCTGCTGGGCGCGGTAGGGCTGGACGGCCGGCAGCAGGACTGGCTGGGCAGTCCGCGTCTCGCGCTGTGGGCGGTGGTGGGGGTGATCGTGTGGCAGTTCGCTGGCTACTCCATGGTCATCTTCCTCGCCGGGCTGCAGTCGGTGCCCAGAGAGATCCATGAGGCGGCAGCCATCGACGGCGCAGGTTCCATACGGCGCTTCTGGTCGGTGACCCGGCCGCTGCTGGCCCCGGCGTTCACCATCAACCTGATGCTGTCGATCATCGGCGGCATCAAACTCTTCGACCAGGTGTACGCGTTGACGGGCGGGGGCCCGGGGCACGCGACAGACACCCTCTCGACGCTGATCTACAAAGACGCCTTCACGCTCGGCGAGTTCGGCTACAGCATCGCGCTCGCGGTCGTCCTCACGATCATCGTGGCGGTCGTCTCGACCGGACAGTACGTCGTGCTGTCCCGCAACGAGAGGGCCACGTCGTGAACCGCTACCGCCGCCGCACCCTCGCGCTGGAGCTGGCGATGATCGCCGCGGCTCTGTTCGTCGGCTTCCCGGTGTACGTCCTGGTCAACCTGGCCGTGCGGCCGGCGTCGGACACCTCGTCGCCGATCAGCCCGACCGCCTCGCCCACCTTCGACAACTTCACGCAGGCCTGGCAGCAGGGCGCGCTGGGCGGGGCGTTGGCCAACAGCGTGCTGGTGACGGTGTGCAGTGTCGTCATCGTGCTGGCCGTCTCGTCGCTCGCGGCCTACCCGCTGGCCCGCGTCACGGCTCGCTGGTCCCGGGGAACGTACCTGACCTTCCTCCTCGGCCTCGTCCTCCCCTTCCAGCTAGCCTCGCTGCCGCTCTACCAGACCATGCGCGACATGGGCCTGCTCGGCACTCCATGGGCACTGGTCCTCTTCTACTCAGGCCTGCAGGTGCCGTTCACCGTCTTCCTCTACGTCGGCTTCCTGCGCGCCCTGCCCCGCGACTTCGAGGACGCGGCGCTGATCGACGGCTGCACACCGCTGCAGGGCTTCCGGTACGTGGTCCTGCCGATGCTCAAACCGGTCACGGTGACGGCCCTGGTACTCAACGCGGTGGCCGTGTGGAACGACTTCTTCACCCCGCTGCTGTACCTCAGCGGAAGCGCCCAGCAGACCATGCCGGTCGCGATCGCCGGCTTCGTCGGTCAGTACGTCACCGACTGGAACCTCATCTTCGCCGCACTGGTGATCAGCATTCTGCCCGTCCTGATCGTCTACTTCCTGCTCCAGCGCAGCATCATCAACGGCTTCGCGGGAGGGCTCCGGGGATGACACCCGACGCCCGCCCGACCCTCATGCCCGGTGGTTCTTCCCCGAGGGGGACATCATGAAGACACGCACACTCCCGGCCCTCGTCGCCGCGGCCACGTCCATAGCCGTGCTGGCCGCCTGCAGCGGCGGCACCAAGGCGGGCTCCGGCGGCAGCTCGGGCGGCTCCGGCGGCTCCAAGACCCTGACGCTCGCCTCGGTCGACCAGGGCTCGATCGAGGACGTCGTCAAGGCGTTCGAAAAGGCCAATCCCGGTGTCAAGGTCCGCTACACCACCAGCGGCGCCGACCAGTACCAGCAGCAGATCCGCACCCAGCTGTCCTCGGGCACCGCACCCGACGTCATGTCGGTCTGGCCCGGCAACGGCAACCCCGCCACCACCTACGTCCTGGCCAAACCCGGCTACCTGCTCGACCTCTCGAACCAGCCCTGGGCCGCCGAGCTGCCGGACGCGATCAAGACCGTCGCCCAGTACAAGGGGAAGACGTACACCGCGATCTTCGGGCAGAACGGCATCGGCGCGGTCTACAACCAGCAGGCGATGGCGAAGGCGGGTCTCACTCCGCCGGACACCTGGACGGAGCTGCTCGCCTTCTGCCGGGCCGCGAAAGCCAAGGGAACCCCGGCCTTCGCGCTCGGCAACCAGGACAACTGGGTCACGCAGCTCGTCCTGTACGCGCTGGTCGCCACGACCGTTTACGGCGACGACCGCGACTTCGACAAGAAGATGCAGGCAGGCCAGACCACCTTCGCGAAGTCGCCGTGGACCACCGCCCTGGACAAGTACCTGACGATGGAGAAGACCGGCTGCTTCCAGAAGAACCCGCTGGGCACCAACTACGAAGCCAGCCAGCAACTCGCCGCCACCGGCAAGACCCTCGGTATCGTGCAGGGCAACTGGGTGATCGCCCTGCTCAAGCAGAAGAACCCGAAGGCCACCTTCGCCCTCAAGGCGCTGCCCGCAACCGACACTCCGTCCGAGACGATCATCCCGGCGGCAGCGGGCGCCGGCTACGGCGTCAACGCCAAGGCGAAGAACAAGGAACTCGCCCTGAAGTTCGTGAACTTCGTGATGTCGCCCGAGGGCATGAACCTGTTCGTCAAGAAGCAGGGCGGTCTGCCGTCCCTGCCTGACACGGGCTTCGGGGCGGACCCGTCGTTGGCCGAGCTGTCCAAGTTCATCAAGGCGGACCGGACGGTGCCGTTCATGGACCAGCTCTGGCCCAACGCCAAGGTCCAGCAGACCATGCTCAGCGGGCTCCAAGAGATCTTCAGCGGCCAGTCCACGCCCGAGAAAGTCCTCGACGAGATGGACACCGACTACAAGGCCGGGAGCTGACTGTCGCGCCGTCGGCCGCTGTCCCGGCGCAGCACCCCAGTAGCTGAAATCGCATGAGCGGAGGTTTGGCATGCTCCATGTCCCGAGCGGAGCGTTGAGTCGTAGACAGGTGGTCGGAACCATGGTCGTCTCCGCGGCCGGGCTGGCTGTGCCCGCCGTTCCCGGGCTCCCCGTGCAGTCGGCCTACGCCGACGAGGAAGGTGGCAGACAGGGAGCGAAAGTCACTGGTCTGGCATTCGACGGTCGCGAGGACAGTCCGCTCGGCGTCGACGACCCCGCCCCGCGACTGAGCTGGCGGGTGGTGGGCGCCGGCGCGGGATGGACTCAGGCCGCGTATCGGATTCGCGCGGCGCGCTCTGAAGCGGATCTCGACGGAGGCCGTCTGCTGTGGGACAGCGGCGAGGTCCGCTCGTCGGCCCAGACCGACGTCGCATGGCACGGTCCCGCGCCGGCCTCGCGCGACCGGGTGGTCTGGCAGGTGCGTGCGTGGAGCGCCGACGCCGACGCGACACCGTGGAGCCACCCCGCTTCATGGGAGATGGGGCTCCTCAAGCGCTCCGACTGGGGCAAGGCCCGGTGGATCGAGTACCCGGGCCGCACCGTCGACCAGCCACTGCCCGTGTTCGCTCGCGCCTTCCGGGTGGATGAGCGCCGGGGCAAGGTCGCCAGGGCGAGGCTGTACCTGTCCGGCGTCGGACTGCACGTGGCCCGGCTGAACGACCAGTCCGTCACCGACGAGGTGCTCGCTCCTGGCAATTCCAACTACCAGCTCTCCACCGAATACCGGGTGTACGGCGTCACCCAGCTCATCCGCCCTGGTGACAACACCCTGGGCGTCGAGCTGGGCCACGGCACTGCGCTCGTCACACGGTCCGTCACGAATCCCGCGACCGGCCGCACCGCCCCGTACAGCTGGTGGCAGAGTCAGTTCAAGGGCAGCGGCAACCTGGTCGTGCCCGCCGCCCGTGATGCCACCACCATCAAGGTGAACAGCGTGGCGAACTACCACGTCGGCGGCACCGTCAACATCGACACCGGCGACGGCGGCGAGCGCCTGGAGTCACGCACCATCACCGCGATCGGCACAGCCGGCCCCGACGGCACCGGTATCACCTTCGTGCCCGGACTTTCGTCCGGGCACGAGAGCGGTGCCGCTATCACTGGTTCCGGCAACTCCATGGCGAACACCGACCCGAGCGCGGGCGCCGCCGTGTCCCCACGTCTGATCGCCCGCCTGGAACTCACGAGAGCCGACGGCACGGTCGAGACCGTCGTCAGCGACCGCTCGTGGATGACGGCTCTCGGCCCGACCACCACAGCCAACTGGTACTCCGGCTCCGACCACGACGCCCGGCGCGAGCAGCCCGCCTGGACCGCCCCCGGTGCGGATCTCGGCGATTCGGCGAGGCGGCGCGACGGTACGGCCGTCGGTTGGGTCGAAGCCGGAATCGCCCCGCCGCCAAATCTGACCACCGAGCTGGTGTGGCGGGTGGCCGAGCCGCTCAGGGTCGTCGACAGGCTCCGCCCGGTCAGTGTCACCCAGCCGCAGCCCGGCATCTGGGTCTTCGACTTCGGGCAGAACTTCGCGGGATGGCCGCTGCTCGAGCTCGACGGCGCGCTCCCGGCAGGTATCACGGTCAAGCTGTATCCCGCCGAGTCGCTGAACGCCGACGGCACCGTCAACCAGGCGTCGATCATGGGTGGCGGTGCCGCCCGCGGCACCGACGTGTTTGCCGCCTACACGACATACGGCGACGAGCGAGGCGAGCGGTGGCACCCGCAGTTCCACTACTTCGGCATGCAGTGGGTGCAGGTGACCGGCCTGCCCGAGGGCTACGTACCGACGCGGGACACGGTGACCGGCCTGCAGATCCACGCGGACGCACCGGCCGCCGGATCCCTGCGGACCTCCGACGACCGGATCAACCGCATTCACCGCATGGCCCGTTACTCGGTCATGAGCAACACCATGTCCACCTTCACGGACTGCCCCGGACGCGAAAAACTCGCCTACCCCGCCGACTACGTACAGCCCTTCGCATCCCTGCACCGCACGTTCGGATACGCGGCCTACCTGCGCACCATGCAACGCCACCTGGCGGAGGGCCAGTCCAGGGCCGGCGACAACATCGGCAACGTGGCGCTCAAGGCCCCGGTCTACGACTGGGGGTACACCGGCCGGTTCGGCGACGAGATCAACTGGGGCAACGGCATCATCCTGGTGCCCTGGCTGCTGTACGAGACGTACGGCGACACGCAGACGATGAGCCGCTATTACGCGCAGATGCAGGCCTTTGTGAACTACATCAGGACCAAGAAGGCCGGAACCGGCGCGGACGCCCACATCGTGAACGCGGCCCTGGCCGACTGGATCGCCAGCGAGAACACCTCGGGCCGGATCACCGGAACGTGGGGCTACTACCAGATCGCCGATCGTATGGCCCGGATGGCAACGCTGATCGGGCGCGACGCCGATGCGTCCGAGTACCGCAACCTCGCGGCCAACATCAAGGAGGCGTTCAACGACGCCTTCTACAACGCGGAGCTCGGCCGGTACACCGCCGAGGGCGACCAGGGCGGTGCCGGGGTGACACAGGCCGCGCAGGCGCTCGCGCTGGACGAGGGCCTGGCACCGGAGGGCGAACGCGGGAAGGTCCTCGACGCGCTGGTGGAACTGGTCAACGCCCACAAGCCGTTCGGGGGCGGGCCGCATCTCAGTGGCGGCACCATCGGTCTCGCCCCGATCGTCAGAGCCCTGCACGAAGGCGGCCGCGACGACGTCCTTTGGGACGTCCTCCAGGAGGACACCCGCCCGAGCTACGGCTACTTCATGGCACCCACCACCGCCAATCCCAACGGCCTGACGACCATTCCCGAACAGTGGGACATGGGCAACTCCAAGAACCACATGATCCTGCTGCAGATCGAGGAGTGGTTCCACAGCGGCCTGGTGGGCATCCGCCAAGCGCACGGCAAGGCCGGCTACCGCGAGCTGGTGATCGACCCGCGCCCGGTCGGCGATCTCACCCAGGCCGAGGGCAGCTACCGCACGCCGTACGGCGTGGTGTCCGCGCAGTGGATCCGTAGGAACGGCAGGTTCCGGCTCGACGTGGAGCTCCCGCCCAACACCACCGCGGAGGTCCGGATACCCACGGGCGGCAGCACAGCCCAAGTTGCCGGAGACGGCGCGGTCTTTCAGGGAGTGCGGGGCGACCGTGCCGTCTATGTCGTCGGCTCGGGGAGGCACTCGTTCACCACCGCGATCGCCTGACCGAGCTCGACGGGCAGGGCCTCACATCGGCGTCCGGGCGTAGCCCGGGCCAGCGGGGTTCGCGGACGACGGCGACTCTTCCCGGTGGGACGGTGACCGTGCCGGTGATCTGTATGCCGGTGAGGAGTTCGAAGCCTTCGGCGGGCGCTTCGGTCCCCTTTCCGGCATGGTCGATGAGGAACAGATAGTCGGCCTCGGTGCCGCGGCGCCGGACGACCTCGATCCCGGCGGGCGTCTGGTGCTCCGGTGCCACGTCGGCCTCCCGGCGAATTCGGTGGAGCAGGCCGGCGAGAGTGTCGGGATCGGGGTGGGTGGCCAGATACCAGGCGGTTCCGCTGCCGTGCTGGTGGCTGGTGACGGCAGGATGGCCGGCCAGCGGCCCGTCGGCGTAGGAGGCGACGGGCCGCGCGCCGACGAGCCGTACCCGTTCCGACCACAGATCGGCCGTGGTGCCCGGAGGTACGTCGCCGGCCAGGCCGGTCGTCTCTCCCGGCAACAGGGGGAAGAGCTCGTCGGTGACCACCCCGAGCACATCGCGGAACGCGCCGGGATAGCCGCCGAGGCGCACGTGGCCGTTCTCGTCGACCATGCCGCTGTGGAAGCCGACGGCGAGCGGAGCATCCGGCACCTCACCAGCGGCGACGCGTGGCCCGGGTGTCGTGTCGGTAGCCGGTTGCGGCGGTCCTCGGCGCGTGTTCGCCGACCTCTAAAAGTCACGTGTATGGAAGAGGTGCTGTGCGTGCTCTTGACGCGTTCCTCTCCGGCTGCGTAGATATGACCGCGCGGTCAGTGACCGCGCGGTCATACAGTTGACCTCCTTCGATGCAGGCACACGGCCGTCGGGAGACTTCATGACACGAGTGGTGGGGCGCGGCGTGGGTTCGCCCGCACCGCGCAGCGCGGACGTGGCCCGTGTGGCCGGGGTCTCGCGCAAGACGGTGTCGCGGGTCCTCAACAACGAGCCATACGTCTCAGACGAGGCCCGCCGTCGCGTCCTCGAAGCCGCCGAGGAACTCGGTTACCGACTGAACCATGCCGCCAGGGCACTGGCCTCGGGGCGGAATCGCTCCATCGGTGTCGTCGCCCTGGGGACGGCCGGATACGGAACCGCCTCGCTCCTCGTGGGCATCGAGAAGGCCGTACGGGATGCCGGTTACGCACTGCGTGTGGTCAACACGGTGGACGGCGACCCCGAAGACATCTCCGGCGCCGTGATGTCACTCCTCGAGCAGGGCGTGGACGGCATCGTCGTCTCCGAGCCCATTGTGGAAGGAGAGGTCTCCCTCAGGGCCGACGTGCCGGTCCTCTTCCTGGGCGCACCGCCGGCCTTCGCCTCTGCCCGGACCCTGACCGCGAGCGTAGGCGCACACGCACTGGCGCGGGCGGCCACCGATCACCTGCTGGATCTGGGACATACGACGGTTCATCACCTCGCCGGCCCGCAACGGTGGTACGCCTCTATGGACCGTATCGAGGGCTGGCGGGCGGCGCTGGCCGCGCGGGGTGCGTACGAACCTCCCCTGATCGAGGGGGACTGGTCACCCGCCTCCGGCTACGCGGCAGGCCGCGAGCTGGCCGCGGACAGGTCCGTGACCGCCGTGTTCGTGGCGGGCGACGAAATGGCCATCGGCCTGATCCACGCCCTGCGGGAGGCCGGCCGGCGTGTGCCGGAGGACATCAGCGTCGTCGGCTTTGACGGCAACCCCGTCTTCGCCTACGTCACCCCGCCCCTGACCACCGTGCGTCAACCCTTCGACGCCGCGGCACGCGAAGGTATTCGGCTGCTCGTGCACGCCATCGAGAAGCCGGAAACCGAGCTGCCTTCGGCGAGCGAGCCACCGGTCGAACTCGTCGTCCGCGGCTCGACCGCGCCTCCACCGACCCGTCAAGGCCAGACGGTACCTCGCACCACCTGAGCTCTTCCCATGCAGTAATAGGGCGTAGGGCCGCCCAGGGCACCACCTCTTGCTTGATTGCCGCCTCACCGTGAGCGTGAGTCGGCCGGACGCCGGCGTGGCCGCGTCGCGCCCACTGGCGCAGCTCATCGACTCCG
This sequence comes from Streptomyces sp. NPDC002577, assembly GCF_053594815.1. Classification (NCBI taxonomy): domain Bacteria; kingdom Bacillati; phylum Actinomycetota; class Actinomycetes; order Kitasatosporales; family Streptomycetaceae; genus Streptomyces; species Streptomyces sp. NPDC002577. Next base: position 20,584 of record NZ_JBSFWK010000067.1, read on the forward strand.
CTGTTCCGCCTGGATCAACCCAGGAGGCGGCGGGTACCGAAACACATCCCATCCCTTCCCCGGGAGCCGCACATGTCCCCTGCGCAGACAGGCGCCAGACCCGGCGCCACTCCACGTTCCCGTCCTGTCTCCCTCCCGACACTGATGTTCGCCCTGCTCGCGGTGGTGGCGACGCTGGTCCTGCCGGCCGCCGGCCGGGCAGACGCCCTGGCCCGCCCGTCGCAGACGATGTACACCCCGCCGTCGAACGCGCCCTCGCCCGGCTCGTTCTATCCGCGGGCGCTGCGTCTGGAGCACAACGGCTCGGCCAACGGCACGATTCTGGCGACGTTCGAGCAGTACACCTCGGGCACACCGGTCTTCCCGATCTACCGCAGCACCGACAACGGCAACTCCTGGACGAAGATCTCCGATGTCACCGACACGCAGAACGGCTGGGGCATGCGCTGGGAGCCCCAGTTGTTCGAACTACCCACCCCGATGGGCGACTTCCCGGCCGGAACCATCCTGGCCGCTGGCGACTCCGTGCCCGGCGACCGGTCGGCCAGCAAGATCGATCTGTACGCCAGCACCGACCGCGGCCAGACCTGGAGCTTCGTCACCAACATCGCCACCGGTGGTCCGGCGTTCTCCACCAATGGCTACACCCCCGTCTGGGAGCCGTTCTTCCTCATCAACGGAAACCGGCTCATCGTCTACTACTCCGACCAGCGCGACACCGCGCATGGCCAGAAGATCGTGCACCAGGTGTCCACGGACGTCCGCACCTGGGGCGCGGTCGTGGACGACGTGGCGATGCCGAACTACCCGGACCGGCCCGGTATGCCGGTGGTCACCCGGCTGCCCAACGGCAACTACGTGATGACGCACGAGTACTGCGGCGCCCCCGAGGGCGGCTGCTCCGTGTATTACCACATCTCCTCCGACCCCGAGGCGTTCGCCTCCGCCCCGGGGCAGGTGCTGCGGGCGACCGACGGCACCATCCCCAGCGGCGCACCGTACATCACCTGGCTGCCCACCGGCAGCCCGAACGGCACCCTCGTCGTGAGCGGCGACACCCAGGACGACCTGTTCGTCAACACCGAGAACGGCGCTGCCAACGCCTGGACCCGCATGCGCTCCAATGTCGCCGGCGGCTACAGCCGGGGCATGCTCCCACTGCCCGACGGCCACAGCCTGCTAGTGCTCAGCGGGGGCCGCGCACGAAGCTCCGGCGTCAACCCGGTGACGTACAGCACCATCGATCTGGGCGGCGGCATCTCGGACGGCGCCACCTACAGCGTGTCCAACGTGAACAGCGGCCTGAAGCTCACCATCACGGGCGGCTCCACCGCCAACGGCACGTACGCCACCCAGCAGAACGCCGACAACGCCACCGACCAGCAGTGGCGCTTCGTGCAGCAGTCCTCCGGCTACTTCAAGATCTTCAACGTCGCCACGGGCAAGGTCCTCGGCGTGGAGAACCAGTCCACCGCCAACGGCGCCAAGATCCTTCAGTGGGACGACAACGGCACCCTGGACCACGAATGGGCCGTCGCCCCGGATCCCGCGGGTGGCTACACGCTCACCAACCGCGTCACCGGCAAGTACCTCGAGATCCCCAACGCATCCACTGCTACCGGCACCACCGCCGGCCAGTGGAGCGGCACCGGCTGCGCCTGCCAGCGCTGGAACGTCGCCCAGGCCGCCCTGCCCCCGCTGGGCACCGGACAGTACGTCCTCGTCAACAAGAACAGCGGCAAGTACCTCGACATCCCCAAGGACTCCACCGCCACCGGTACCGCCGCCGACCAGTGGCAGAACTCGGCCTGCTTCTGCCAGCTGTTCACCTTCCAGTCCGCGGGCGGCGGAGCCTGGACGATCAAGGGCGTGAGCAGCAACCTCAACCTGGACATCGGGAGCAACTCCACCGCCGCAGGAGCCGCCGTCGTCCAGAACACGCCCTCCACCGCCGCCTCGCAGAAGTGGACCCTCACCGACGCGGGCAACGGCTACTACAAACTCAAGAACATCAACAGCGGCCTGAGCGTCGGCGTCGCCCAGTCCTCCACCAGTAACGGCGCATCCGTCATCCAGTGGAACGACCTGAACGTCGACGACCAACTCTGGAAGATCGTCCGCATCAACTGAGCGGCTGTCACCCCACTCGTCGACGGCTTCACGAAGGGCCTCCTGTCAGCTCGGGATCGCGATGCGAACCGAGTGTGCCAGGAGGCCCATTCTCCTGCCGTGGGGCACCGCTCGGCGAAGCGTCAGACGATCGGCCGTAACCGTGCTGGCCCGTGTGGGTGCTCACTGCGGGTGGCACCTCACGGCAGACCAGCCGACCAGGATCCGGTGACCGGTCCCGGTCGGCCGATCGGCCCGCCCGATCCGGTCAGCCTGCCGTGCCGGTAACTGAGGTTCCCGTCTTGGTGACGTGGTACGTCACCGTGGCGCCGCTCCAGAAGTGGAACGTCAGTGTCACCCGTGAGTCCTCCTTCAGCGAGTTGAAGAAGTCGGGGGTCAGCTTGATGGCGTCACTGGTGTAGGCGGAGAAGGCGGTGTCCCACTGCTGGTAAGGGGTCCAGCTGGCCGGGCCCGCGTTGCTTCCGTCGTCGTACCTGGCCTCCATCGTCGCCAGCATGTCACCCTGGAACCGGGTGGGGATGGCGAACGAGCTGGTGCTCCCGTCGGCGTCCGACAGCACCGGGGTGTCGTACGAGATCACGTCGATCCGCCACGGGACGCCCCGGGAGAACCTGGCCTGCAGCGTCGCCTTGACCCCGTACTCCCGGTCGCCTGCCAGTTGCTTGAGGGTGGCGGCGGTCAACGTCAGCTGGTTGCCGGAGAGCGTGTAGTCGCTGCCCTTGGCCAGCTCGCGACTGCCGTACCAGAGTCCCTGGAAGTCGGTGCCGTTCGGGTTGAGGGTGAGGCTCTGGCTGGTGATGTCGCTGGACTTGGGGAGGAACACCAGGTCGCTGGAGGCGGTTCCCGAACGGGTGGTCCAGCTCGACTTGATCTGGGCGAACAGCTCCGGGTCGCGCCATTGCAGGGTGTTGCGGTTCAGGAACTGGCCGGCGTCCCACAGCATCGTGGTGAGTTCCCGCTGGCGGGCGTAGTTGCCGAGGAACTCGAAGTACTTGAGCTGCTCACCGCGCTCGATGATGCCCGGCCGGTTGTGGTCGTAGGCGAGCAGGGCGTACTCGCCGATGATGACCGGGATGCCATGGGAGACGAAGGTGTTGTACACGCGGTCGAACGTGCCGGTGAGGTCCTGCTCCGCGGTGGCGTCGAAGCGGGTGTACCCGGCGATGTTCACGCTGAACGGCCACCATCCGTAGAAGTGGATGGTCGTCGCCACCATGGGATCGTTCAGGGCGGTCAGCTCGGAGGCCAGGGCGTCCAGCCGTGACTGGTCGGCGTTGGTGTACAGGGTGGGCAGTACGAGCAGGCGGGTGACGTTCTTGCCGCCGGACGCACGGACGATCCGGTGGAACTCGCTGTTGAGCTCCTTGAGCAGCCGGTAGTTCTCGTCGTCGTCGGAAGTGCCGCTGAACGTCGGCTCGTTGATGCTCTCGAACACCACCTTGGGCGACGCGTCCCGGAACGTCGCCGCGATCTGGGTCCAGGTCGCGTCGTACCGGGCGAGGACGGCGTCGTGGTCGGTCGGCAGCTGGTTGACCCACATCCACGAGTCGTGGTGCATGTTGAGCAGGACGTACAGGCCCTCCGCCTGCGCCCAGTCGACGACCTGCTTGACCTTCGCCATCCAGGCCGGGTCGATCGTGTAGTCGGGTGCCCCACCCTGGTGGGTGCCCCAGGTCACGGGGAGCCGGATGCTCTTGAACCCCTGCGACTTGACCTTCTTCAGGAGCGCCTGGGTCACGGGCGGGTTGCCCCAGGAGGTCTCGTCCGGGATGGCGTCGTACGTGTTGCCCATGTTCCAGCCGGGCTGCATGGCGGCGACTGTGGAGCGTGCTGCAGGGGAGCTGGACGGCGGTGGCGTGTCCGCGTGCGCGGCCACCGGCGCCAGGGGGAGCAGGGCGACCGCCAGGGCGAACGCCGCCAGACGCCGTATGGACCGCCTGGGTTCGTGTCTCCGGGCAAGGAGTCTTGCCAATCTCGTCATCACGTGGGCCTTCCACAGTGGGGGAGAGAAGGGGCTTGGAGGAGGTACTGAGCCGACGCCGGGACGGTTCTCGTGTCGATCACGAGCCGACACGGGTGTAGGAAAGTTTCGTCAAGCGCGGCGGAGAATGTAACAAGGAGTCGAGCCGTAAGCTACCGGTCTGTTCACGCCAAGTGCCAGAATGCTGCGGTACACGCAGGTGACTGTTCGGCTTGCTTTCGTTCACGGCCCGAGTCGTGGGAGAGCGGGTCGGTGAAATCGGGGAAGGCGAACCTTGGCGGACCGCGGAGTTGACGGAGTGGCAGATCGGGAGCGCCCGCGAGGCGGCGACGGGTCCCGGCCGGTCACCATCGCGTACATCGCCGAGTCGGCGGGGGTGTCGGTCCCGACCGTGTCCAAGGTGATCAACGGCAAGTCCGGGGTGTCCGCGGACACCCGCGCCCGGGTTGAGGAGCTGGTCAACAGGTACGGCTACCGCAAACCGGCCGGGGCCAGCCGCAGCAACACGGTGGAGCTCGTGTTCCGCGAGCTGGAGAGCATGTGGGCCGTGGAGATCATCCGCGGCGTGGAGCGGGTGGCCCGGCAGCACGGTGTCGGCGTCCTGGTGTCCGAGTTCGGGCTGCACGACACCACTCCGGCGACCTGGGACGACACCGTTTCCCGGCGCCCGAACTGCGTCCTGTCCGTGGCCCAGTTGTCCGAAGCCGAGCGGGAGCAGCTCACGGCAAAAGGCATCCCATTCGTCGTCTTCGACCCGACCGTCGAGCTCCCCGACGATGTCCCGTTCGTGGGTGCCACCAACTGGTCGGGAGGCCGGACCGCCACCCGGCATTTGGTCGAACTGGGGCATCGGCGCATCGCCATGATCAGCGGGCCGGAGGACGTGCTGTGCTGCTGTGCCCGGCTGGACGGCTACCGCTCCGCGATGCAGAGCGCGGGCCTTCCGGTCGATCCGGAACTCGTCGTGCACGCCGGCCTCAGCCGCGACGACGGCTGCGCCGCGGCGCGTGACCTGCTGGCCCTTCCCGAGCCCCCCACCGCGATCTTCACCGCCAACGACCTTCAGGCGCTCGGGGTCTACCAGGCCGCACGCGAGGCCGGACTGCGTATCCCGGAGGACTTGAGCGTGGTCGGCTTCGACGACCTGCCGGTGGTGGCGTGGGTGGACCCGCCCCTGACCACGGTGCACCAGCCCCTGACCGAAATGGCCGTCGCTGCGACGGAGTTGGCGCTCACGCTCGGGCGCGGCGAGAGCGCTCCTCAGGCCCGGCTGGAGATCGGGACGACCCTGACCGTCCGCGCCAGCACCGCGCCGCCGAAGAACTGACCTGCCCTCAGTTTCCCAGCCCCTCCGCCTGAAGGCCTGGTGGGGCTTGTCGGCGTTCCGCCGTTGCCTTTGGCCCGTCATCTCGCTTGAGAAAGAAGTGGGTTGTGGGGCCATTGACCCGCGCTGGGGGCGTCGCTAGCCTCCCAGAGAAACTATCGCTCTCATCTCAACGAAACTTTCCATCATTTCGGTGGGAAGTTGCCCAGCACGTCACCCATCCTGGAGGTGCCCGTGCGCTCCGGAAACCACCGCGGCCCGGTCCGCCGTCATGGCGGGAACCGGGTCGCGGTGGGCGATCCTCCGTCAGGCGGCTCGCAGCTCGAACCAGTCGAAGGCCGCACTGCCCCGCGTGGCGTACATACCGAATACGCGACCTGTGAAGCCGCCGGCGACCTCGGTGGTGAGGTAGCGGCCGTCGAGTTCGGCGAGGATCTCGAAGTCGCCGCTGTCCGTCTCGTATCCCAGCCGGAGGGTGTCGGGGCCGCCGACCCTGAGGCCGGGCGGGGGAGCGTCCTCCGGTCCTGTGCCGCGGGACGTGACCGTGGGCGGCAGGACGTCGGAGGTCGTGACGTCGATCCGCAGCTTCACGGGCCCGGAGGGCACGGCCCGTTCGGCGATGGCGTGGCGCAGCGGGCCGATCCTGGCGACCGCGCGCACGGTGCCGTCACTCACCTCGACGTCGTAGTGGTGCGCTTCGTCCATCCGTACGGCGAGTCCGCCCCGGCTGCCTTCGGCAACGTCGACCAGCGTGCGGGCGGTGCAGTCGGGGTCGCGCTGGCGCCGCCCCACGAAGAGTGCGCCGGGCGTGTCGAGGCTGTCCGCGCGGGCGTGCAGCACCAGGTGGCCCGGCCGCTCGTCGAGACGTGCGGCCTCCGGGTCCCGCCGTCGCAGCGACACCCAGGACGGGGCGAGCGCGGGGGAGTCGAAGTCGTCATGGTCCGGCTCCTGCGGCCAAGGATGCGGCGGCAGCGCGGGGGCCTTGGCACGCAGCTCCAGCGGGCCGGGCAGCGGCCACTCGTCCTCCCACCGCACCGGAACCAGGAACGTCTCCCGGCCCATGCCGTGGTACAGCGGTGTGTCACCGCGGGGCCGGGTGCCCAGCAGCACCATCCACCACGTGCCGTCGTGCGCCTGGACCAGGTCGGCGTGGCCGGTGTTCTGCACCGGGTGGTTGGTGCTGCGGTGGGACAGCACGGGGTTGGCCGGGTGCGGTTCGAACGGTCCCGGCAGGGTGCGGGCCCGGGCCAGCGACAGTGCGTGCCCGCGTTCGGTGCCGCCCTCCGACAGCAGCAGGTACCACCAGTCGCCGATCCGGTACAGGTGCGGACCCTCGGGGTACTGAAGGCCACTGCCCGACCACATCGGCACCGGCTCGCCCAGCAGCTCGCCGGACTTCGGGTCGATGCGCACCCCGCGGATCCCGTCCGACGAGAAGACGCACCAGCAGGTCCCGTCCTCTTCCCAGGAAAGGGAGGGGTCGATACCAGGTATGTCGATCGGCACCGGGTCCGACCATGGTCCCGCGGGGTCCTCGGCGGTCACCAGGACGTTGCCCGCCCCGGCGACCACGGTGGTGATCAACCAGAACCGGCCGTCGTGATACCGCAGGGTCGGCGCGTACACCCCTGTCGAGGACGGGGCCGTGTCGGGCAGCTCCAGCTGCGAGGGCCGGTCCAGCGCGTGCCCGATCAGCCGCCAGTGCACCAGGTCACGGCTGTGCCAGATCGGCACGCCCGGTACGTACTCGAAGCTGGACGTGGCCACGTAGTAGTCGTCGCCGGCCCGGCAGATGCTCGGGTCCGGGCTGAAGCCGGGGATCACGGGATTGTCGAAGAACGCCATGTCCGTCCTGAGGAGTGTGGTCGGGGGAAATGCGCCGCGGGGAACCTTCCGCGCGGGGTCAGTGGGTCCGGGGGGCGGCTGTCAGGCCGTGAAGCCGAAGGCGGCCAGCCGGAGTTCGCCGGTGAGCACCAGGTACAGGTCGTGGACGCCCGGGAGGTGGGCCGCCAGGTCGGCCGAGGCCGTGGTCCAGCTGTACCGGTCGCCGGTGCTCGGGACGGGCAGGGCGGCCAGCCGGGAGCCGCCGGCGCCGATCGCGCCCGCCCACACTTCGAGCCGGCCCTCGCCCGGCGCGGTCCGCGACACCTCGGCGGTGACGCCGTGGGCGCCGGTCAGATCGACCCGGCGGTAGACCAGGGTGCCGGGCACCTCCGGGCCCGCCGGCGTCACCGCGTCGCCGTCCGTGCGGGTGGCGTCCACCAGGACGATGCCGGTGTAGTCGTCGAAGCCGGCGGGGGGCAGCAGGCGCCCAACGGCCGTACGTGGCGCCTGCTCGGGGCCGGTGACCGTGAGCGGCGCGCTCAGCACCAGGTCTCCGGCCGAGCGGGCGACCAGCACCTCGTACTCACCGGGATCGACGGTGAAGGCCTCCTCGGCGACCGACCAGTGGGCCAGTGCTTCGGACACGTCCAGGGCGAACTCCACCTCCCGCGAGGCGCCCGGACCCAGGCCGATCTTGCGGAAGTCGGCCAGCTTCAACAGCGGCGCCTCATAACGGGCGCCGAGCGCGCGGACGTACAGCTGGACGGTCTCCTTGCCGGAGCGGCTGCCGGTGTTGGTCACCGTGACGGAGACCGTGACGTTGCCGTCCGGGGTGGTGCGGCGCGTGCTCAGCCGCAGTTCGGTGTGGTCGAAGGTGGTGTAGGACAGGCCGTGCCCGAAGGGGTACAGCGGCCGTTCACGGTGGTACTGGTAGGTCCAGCCGGCCTTGATGATGTCGTAGTCGAGCCGGCCGGGCAGCTCGTCGCCGGCCCGGTACCAGGTCTGCGCAAGCCGGCCGGCCGGTTCGGCGTCGCCCAGGAGCACCGAGGCCAGCGCGTGGCCGGTCTCCTGGCCGCCGTGCGCGGTCCACACCACGGCTGCGGCGTTCTCGTCGGCCCAGTCGACCGCGTACGGGTAGCTGCTCATGACGACGAGCACCGTCTCGGGGCGGGCCGCGACCACCGCGCGCAGCAGCCGCTCCTGCGCCGGGGGCAGGGCGAGACCGGCCCGGTCCTGGGTCTCCCGGCCGTTGATGTGCGGGGCGTTGCCGAGGACCACCACCACCGCCTCGGCGTCGCCGGCTGCCGCCACGGCCTCGACGGCCCCGTCCCGGACGACGGTACGGGTGAACCGCTCCGCCGACGCCGGGTCCTCGGCGGTGACGGTCACCGCGCCGGTCGCCGGGTCCACTGCGGCGTAGCGGCCGGTCAGGGCGGAACGCAGCAGCTCGGTGCCGTCGCCGGCCGGCTCCAGACGGAAGGCCTCGCGGACGAACCACTCGGCGGGCTGGATCCGGTCGGCGGTCAGCGACTGGTCCTCCTCGTTGAGGTGGATGTAGCGGCCGGTGCGGGCGCTGCGCAGGGTAAGCACCCCGAGGTCCCAGTCGAACAGGTCGAAGCCAGCCGCCTCGTCGGCTGCCGTGGCCGGGGTCACCGACAGCAGTCCGGTGCCGTCCGCGGCCGTGAGCAGGCCGCCGGTCGAGGCGGCGCGCAGCACGACGCGGTCCACGCCCTCCACGGTGGTGACCGCGCCGCCCCGCCCGGCGACGGCGTCGGTGAGCCCGTCCGAAGCGGTGACACGGTAGGGCATGGTGCCGCTGTACAGGTCCTCGAAGAGGGAGTCGGCGAGCGGCCCGACCACCGCGATCCGTCCGCTGCCGGTCAGCGGCAGCAGCCCCGTGTCATTCCTGAGCAGCACCACCGCCTCGGTCGCCGCCCGCCGGGCGAGCGCCCGGTGCGCGGGGGAGTCGACCACGTCCCAGCTCGTACCGGCGTACGGATCCCGCGTCGGGTCGAACTCGCCGAGGCGGAAGCGGAGCGCCAGCTGGCGGCGTACCGCACGGTCGATGTCGGCGTCGGTGAGCAGGCCGCGGTCCCGGGCCTCGGTGATCCGGCCGATGGGGGTGGCACTGTCCTCGAAGTGGTCGGTGAAGCTGTCGATGCCCGCCTTGAGAGCGGCGGCGTGCGAGGTGGCGTGGTCGTCGAAGTAGTGCTCGGGGTCGACCAGGTTGGAGGGCGCATCGGCGTCGCTGACCACGAACAGCTCGCGGCCGGTGGGCGCGGCCCAGCGGCGCAGCTCGCGCTCCAGCAGCGGACTGACGTGGCAGGGACGGCCGTTGACCAGGTTGTAGGCGGCCATCACGCCGGTCGCGGCGCCGCTTGCGACGGGACGCCGGAAAGCCGCCAGGTCGTATTCGTGCAGCACCCGTGGCCGTACGGACGACGACGTGAGGGAGCGGTCGTCCTCGTTGTTGTAAGCGAGGAAGTGCTTCAGGACCGGCGCGGTGCGCAGGAACTCCGGGTCGTCACCGGCCATACCGCGGCAGAAGGCCTCAGCCAGGCGGCCGGTCAGCAGCGGGTCCTCGGCATACCCCTCCTCGTTGCGGCCCCAGCGGGGGTCGCGCAGCAGGTTCACCACCGGCGCCCACGCCTGCAGGCTGATGGGTCCGTCGCCTGTCTCCGGTCGGCGGTGGTGGTGGAAGGCCCGCAGCTCGACCGAGGTGGCTGTGGCGACCTGGTGCACCAACTCCTCGTCCCAGGTGGCGCCGAGGCCCACCGGCTGCGGGAAGACAGTGGCCTCGCCCAGCCAGGCCACGCCGTGCAAAGCCTCGGTGCCTGTGCGGAACGCGGCAACGCCCAGCCGGGGGACGGCCGGAGCGTACTGGTGCAGCATCGCGATCCGCTCGTCGAGGGTCAGCCGCGACAGCACGTCCTCCACCCGCTCGGCGAGCGGGCGGCCGGGATCACGGAACGGCAGCCGGTCCGCGGGCGGCCCGGAGGGCAGGTCGGCAGGCACGGAAGCGGTACTCACAGTGGGCAACCCCTTGGGCGTGAGGCAGTGCGGAGGCTGACCGCACCTCTGAGATCGTTGAAGCGCTTCGAAACTCGCACGCGGGTTCGTTGCGTGTCAACAGCCCTTCAAGTGGGCGCACATAGGCCGACTTAAGATCACAAAAACCTGCGCCCGACCTCTTGTGGGGAACGTTACCCGTCGCTATGGTCGCCGCGAATATCGAAGCGCTTCGACTGGATGAAAAGAGGCGACTCACTCATGAGCCGTGAACTGAACCGCAGATCCTTCGTCAGCGGCGCGATGACCGTCGCAGGGGCGGCGGCGTTGTCACCCTTGCTGACCGCGTGCGGCGACGGCGGGAGCAAGAGTCGCGGAGGCACCAACTCCAAGAAGGGCGTGGCCGCCGCGGTCCCGGACCACATCCCCAGCACCGCGGTGCGTCCCGACATCCCCTCCGTCGCCGGCTCGGCCGGTGCCGTCGCCGACCCGGGCTTCCTGAAGTACCCCACGCAGCAGGTCGAGACGGTCAGCGAGGTGCCTGGCTCCGGTGGCCGCTACACGACGCTCACCCCGCTGTGGGGCGCCATACCGCCCGCCGGTAACCCGTACTACCGGGCGATGAACAAGGCCCTGGGTGCGACGCTGACGATGAAGCCGGCCAACGGCAACACGTACAACACCACCATCACCACGCTCACCGCCGCAGAGAAGCTTCCCGACTGGGTGCAGCTGCCGGGCTGGTGGAACCCCCTGTTCAACCTGGGGAAGCTGGCCGGCGCCCAGCTCGCCGACCTCACGCCGTACCTGGCCGGCGACAAGATCAAGAAGTACCCGAACCTTGCCGCCCTGCCCACCGGGGCATGGCAGGGCGGGGTCTGGCAGGACAGGCTGTACGGCATACCTGCCTTCTCCGGCGGCTTCAACCTGCCGGGTCAGTTCTTCTACCGCGGCGACATCTTCGAGGCCAAGGGCATCGACGCCGACGAGATCACGTCCATCGACCGGTTCTGGGACCTCGGCAAGGAACTCACCAGCGCCAAGGCCGGCGTGTGGGCCTTCGACGACGTGTACGGCTACCTCTTCCAGATATTCGACTACGCGGCGAAGTTCGCCGTGGTCGACGGAAAGCTGGTGCACAAGTACGAGCAGCCGGAGTTCATCGAGGCCCTCGACTGGGCCCACAAGCTCGCCAAGTCCGGCTACCTGCACCCCGACGTGCTGGCCGGCAACAGCAACGACGCCACGACCCGCTTCTACGCGGGCAAGGCGCTGATCGGTGCGGGCGGGCAGGGCATCTGGAACGAGACCGACGCCCAGGCGGGCACCGCCGCCAACAAGAACTACCGGCGCGCCTCGTTCAAGCCCTTCTCGGCGGACGGCAAGTCCGCGCCGCGGCTCTTCCTCACCCCGTCGGCAGGGTTCTTCAGCTACCTCAACGCCAAGCTGAAGCCCGCCCAGATCGAGGAGTGCCTGCGCATCGCCAACTACCTTGCGGCGCCCTTCGGCTCGAAGGAGCACCTCATGGTCAACTTCGGTGTCGAGGACGTCGACTGGAAGAAGGGCGACCACGGCCCGAGCCCCACCAAGGAGGGCCTGCGGGATGTCCAGGCGCAGACGTTCCCCTTCCTCGTCAGCCCCCTTCAGGTGCTCTACAACCCCGACTTTCCGCAGGTCACCAAGGACCGCTGCGCGTGGAACGCCGAGGCCGTCAAGTACGTGTACAAGCCGGTGTTCTTCAACATGAACATCACCGTGCCCAAGCGTTTCGCCGCCGCCGACGCCGCCCAGGCGGTGGAGGACACCATCAAGGACGTCGCCCATGGTGTCAAGCCGGTCTCCGCCTTCCAGGACGCGGTCAGCACCTGGAAGCGCGGTGGCGGCGACCGGCTGGTCGCCTGGTACCAGTCCGAGGTCCTGGACAAGCTCGGCACCGGCCAGTAGGCGCGGCCGAACCGCCGCTGGTGCCGTACCGGCACCAGCGCCCCATCCCCGTACAAGGAGAAACCATGGCCTCGACGCTCGCGCCGGGCAGCAGGGGACAGCAGGACGACGGCACGACCGGGCACCGCGGACGCGCCGGCCGGCGACCGCCTCCAAGGCAGCCCGCCGACAACAAGCTGACCTGGTGGATGCGGCTGCGCCGCGACAAGACGCTGATCCTGATGACCCTGCCGGCCATCGGCCTGCTCATCGTCTTCAACTACCTGCCGATGATGGGCACCGTCACCGCGTTCCAGTTCTACGATCCGCTGGACGGTGTCCTGCACAGCGAATGGGTCGGCCTGGACAACTTCCAACAGCTCTTCGGCGACCGGTTGTTCTGGCAGGCGCTCAACAACACCCTCTACGTCAGCGCCGTCCAGCTGGTGCTGTTCTTCCCCGTCCCGATCCTGCTGGCGCTGCTGCTCAACTCGGTACTGAGCCAGCGGATCCGGTCGGCCATCCAGGCCATCACCTTCCTGCCGCACTTCTACTCCTGGGTCCTGGTCGTCACGCTCTTCCAGCAGATGATCGGCGGCGCCGGACTGCTCAACCAGTTCCTGCGCCAGCACCACATGGACACCTGGAACGTGATGACCGATCCGCACACCTTCGCGTTCCTGGTCACTTCCCAGGTGGTCTGGAAGGACGCCGGCTGGGGCATCATCGTCTTCCTCGCCGCGCTCGCCGCCATCGACCAGAACCTGTACGAGGCCGCGGCCGTCGACGGAGCCGGCCGGTGGCGGCGGCTGTGGCACATCACCCTGCCCGGCATGCGCGGCATCATCGTCCTGATGCTCGTCCTGCGCCTGGGCAACGCACTGACCGTCGGCTTCGAGCAACTCCTCATCCAGCGCCAGGCCGTCGGCCACGACGCCGCCGACGTACTCGACACCTTCGCCTTCTACTACGGCATCGGCACCCAGAATTACGGCTACGGAGCGGCAGCGGGCATTTTCAAGAGCGTCATCTCGCTGCTGCTGCTCTGGGGCGCCAACACACTGGCCCACCGCTTCGGCGAGGACGGACTGTACCGGAAATGACCGCACTCACCACGTCCGGGCCGACGCACCCCGTCGCCCGGCGCCGCAACCCCAACCGCCCGATCTGGGAAGAGCCTCCGACCGCCGCGGGCCAGACCACCAAAGGCCTGACGTTGTCCATCGTGGGGCTGCTGATCCTCGGCCCGCTCTACTGCGTGGTGCTTACCAGCATCTCCACCCCGGCCGCCATCAACAGGGCCGGCGGACTGGTCCTCGTACCGGACGGCATCACCTTCGAGGCGTACCGGACCATGCTCTCGGGCGGCCCCGTACGGCAGTCGCTGCTGGTCACCCTCGGCGTCACGCTCGCAGGCACCGCCATCTCCATGGTCGTCTCCGTCCTGTGCGCCTACGGCCTCTCCCGCGCCCGCTCCTTCGGCCACCGCTTCCTGCTGCTGATCCTGGTCGTCACCATGTTCGTCAGCGGCGGCCTGATCCCCACCTTCCTGGTGGTCAGTGAACTCGGCGGCTACGGCAGGTACTGGGCGCTGATCCTGCCCAGCGCCGTCAGTGTCTTCAACATCCTGGTGCTGCGCTCCTTCTACTCCACCACCGCCGCCGAACTCATCGACGCCGCCCGCATGGACGGCGCCGGCGAATGGCGCATCCTGTGGTCCGTGGTGCTCCCCACCTCCAGAGCCGTGAACGCCGTCATCACCCTCTTCTACGCGGTCGGCTACTGGAACACCTTCTTCGGCGTGATGCTCTACATGCCGGCCGAGAGTGAGAAGTGGCCTCTGCAGTACGTGCTCTACCAGTACGTCAACCTCGGGATGAACATGCCCGGCCAGGTCAACTCCGGCTACGGCGTGGACGGCCACGCCCAGACGGCCCCGCTGTCCCTGCAGATGGCGGTCGTGGTGCTCACTCTGTTGCCCATCACGTTGGTCTTCCCGTTCTTGCAGAAGCACTTCGCCAAGGGCATGCTCACCGGGGCCATCAAGGGATGAGAGGGCGCGTTCAGCGGGCGCGGATGGCAGGCGCCACTACGCTCGCCACTGGTGTGCGGGTGTGGGGCGTGACGGACTACCCCCCCGTACCTGGCCACGAGATCGCGGGTGTGGTCACCACGGTCGCCCAGGAGGTGACTAAGCACGCGGTGGTGAGGGACAAGGTCGGCGTCGGCTAGGCCGATGGTGTCGAGATGGCAGAAGTCCGTGGCCAGCAGGCCGCTGGCATGGGCTCTGAGGAAGGTACCCCATTCGTGCCGGGCGTGGCGGGAGCGGGATGCGGGGCCGAGTCCGGCGGCGCGGAGCACACTGCGTACGGTGGCCGCGTTGACCGTGTGTCCAAGGCAGCACAGTTCGCCGTGTACACGGCGGAATCCCCAGCGGGAGTTCGCCGCGCCGAGCCGGGTGATCAGGTCGCGGACGTCTTCCAGCAGGGGCGGGCGCCCCGGGAACGGCGTGTGCGTCCACTTCTTGGCGAACAGGCGCCGGTGCCAGGTCGGCAGGCTGCGCGGGGAGACGATCCGGTGCCCGCGCAAGGCGCGAGGCAGCAGACGGGCGAGGGCAGCCAGCAGGGCCCGGTCCGGCCAGCTCGGTCGAGGTCCGGGCGACCTGGCGGTGCAGCACCGCGAGCTCGCGGCGCAAGATCAGTATTTCGACCTCTTTGGCTGCGGTGAGCGGGACAAGAGGACCAGCGAAGATGCGCGTAGCCACCAGGTAGAGCATCCGTAGCAGCACGAAAACCGATCCTGTCGCGCAGCACGGTGCGCGCGTCATAGGTCAGACCCGGTAAAGCCATTCTGGAACGCTGCGATCGACGCCGCCGTGGTGCTCCGGACGGGCTCGGGGCGGTGGACGCCGCGAGGGCGGTAGCCGAGGGCATCGGCGTGGCCCAGGAGGTCGGCGAGGTACCAGATCATGGCGAGCCACATCTCGGTGCCCTGGAGCCCCGGCTCCGGACCGGGGCCCGTCGGCCCCCAACCGGAGCCGAAGCCGCGGCCGTTGTGCCAGCGGGGCAGGACCGCGGCCAGTTGGCGTTCGGCGCGGCATCGCCGGAGTGCCGTTCGGACACGCCGCCTCGCGCTGTCCGTACCATCCTGATCGGGATCCTCTGATGGCTCTCCGGCCGCAGCGACAGAGCGACCACCCCCACCGCCGACACCGCCCCGCTCCCAGCAGAGAAGCACCCACCGGACCAGGTATCAGCACCCCGCCAAGGTCACCAACAGAATCACGGCATTGCTTTTAACCTCTGGTCACAAGGCAGATGGTGGCCGCAAACATTTGGTCGGGGACGGGAAACCATAAAGTCGCGCAGGGCCGTTCGCTACCGGTACCAGTCGTCTCCGCCTTCGGCGAGAGAGCGGCCGAGGTAGTCCCGGAGATCCCGGGCAACCCACCGACGGCTGTCGTCCTCGTGATCCCACACGAAGATGTCGGCTCGGGGAGGTGTCCGAATGAAAGCGAACTGGTCGCCGCCTCCGTTGTCGCCGAAGAAGAGCAACGGTTGGAACGTCATGTACAGGGTGGCAAAGGTGCGGTCTGACCAGAAGTGGAGAGTGTCCTCGACGATCCGCTCCAAAGGCCAGACCGTGTCCACCCCGTAGTCCCCCACGATGCCGTCGGTGTCCTGAAGCAGGCTCATCAGCTCTGACGGAAGGCTGCAGCCCAGCCGTTGCTCCGCATCAGCCAGATTGACCGAGGCGACTGGCTCAATGAACTCAGCCTCGGCAAATGCCTGGGCTGCGATTTCTCTCCACATGCGCGCACCCTAACTTGACCTTTCACTTGTGCGGCGTGGTCCTGGGGTCGTTGATCTCTTCTTTCGCGCGAGGAGACACTGGCATCAAGTGGCGGCACATCGTCAACCGAGCGCCCGCGGCGTCCGGGAAAAGGGCAGCAAACAGGCACGCCCCAGTCGAGAACGGGCAGCGGCCTCCCGCGTCCCGGAGACCTCACCGCGCAATTCAGGGGATCCGTACTCCGGGAAACGGGCACATTCGGGCATCAATTGTCCTACGGCGAACCTGGCCAGTAGGGGTAATCGCCTTGTAGAAATTTCTACCGCGGCCCGAACGGGGAGGGCTTCGGGAATCATCGGCGCGGACAACGCGCGGAGCCGCAAAACAGAGGTGTCACCGTGGACGCCGAGGAGCGAAGGCGCGGAATCCTGGAAAGGGTCCGGTGGAAAGGCCCTGTAAGTCATGAGCATTATGATTCCACCGGAATTGGGCCCTATTGCTAAGATCACCGTCGGGCAGGACTTTCCGGCGGGGAACGAGGACAGGCTCGTTCAGCTGGGTGCGGTGTGGAATACGACGGCGCAGGAGATCAACCAGCTCATTGGTGAGCTCAATCCGGCGACCGCCGCGACGTTCGAGAGTCTGGCCGGGGCTCCGGCGGATCAGTTCGGGCAGTTCGTCAACCAGCTGAGTCAGACCCTGCCCGCGATGGCGACGTCGGCTGCGCAGCTCGGTGAGATGGCCGAGAATATCGCGCTGGAGATCGAGTACGCGAAGTACATGATTATCCTGCAGTTGGCGTGGATGGCTGCGGAGATCGCGTATCTGTCGGCCACGTTGTTCGGTGCGGCGGGGATTCCGGCCGTGGTTGCGGCGGGTCGGTTCGCGATTCAGATCATCCTGCGGGAGCTGTTCGTCGCGGTTGTGTCGTCGATCGTGATGCAGGTCGGGATGGATGTCGCGGTGCAGGTCATCCAGTTCCTGAAGGGCGACCGCACGCACTGGGACCTGAGCCTCACCAAGGGCGCGGCGGAGATGGGTGCGCTGGGCGGGGCCCTCGGTGGTGGGCTGGGGCAGATCATGCGCCACCTGGCCCCGGGGTTCTCCAAGTCCTTCCTCGGCAATGTCAGTCACGGTGCTCTGACCGGTCTGACCACGACCGGGGCGAGCAATCTCATCTTCGGTACCGACCAGGACCTCGGCTTGGGTACCGCCGCCGGTGGGCTGGGCGGGGCGATCTCTCATGGCCACACGCTGCGGGGTGGGGGATCGCCGGAGCACGTCGAGGTGCCGAAGCTCGACGCGCCGTTCTCGCCCGAGATGCTGCAGCACGCGATTCCGGGCGAGGGCCGGCCGGGCACCCTCGAGCGCCCGGGGCAGGTGCCTCAGGAGCACACCGGGCAGGTGCCCCAGGAACACACCGGGGAGGTGCCCGAAGAGCACTCGGGACAGGTGTCCGAAGAGCACCCGACCGGGCAGCGTCCCGGCGAGGAAGAACTCGACCTGCCGAACGCTCCGAAGCCGTTCGACCCGGCGGAGTTGCCGGACCCGTCGCCCAGCGCGCTGGTCACGGACCTTCCGTCCGCTCCGAGCGGGACGCTGCCTCCGCTGCCACAGCAGGTGCGGAACCGCGTCAACGAGCTCAGCAAGATCGCGCGTTCGGCCGGGCTGCCGGAGACGGAGTGGCGGCCTAAGGCCGACTCGGTGCGCGAGGCGTCCGGTTCGGGCGACTGGGCCGAGGCGGCACGGCGTCTGCACGATTTCCGGACGACTGTCGAACACCAGGTTCTCGACCAGCGGCTGGCGGACTTCCGCGCCCATGTGGAGAACGGATTCTCCCGGCTGGGCGATCTGGGCGTGAACGAGGACGCCTGGCGTTCCCGGGTGGACGCCGTGGAGCGGGCGCAGCGGACGGGCAGCCCGGTTCTGGTGGACAGCCAGTTGAAGGAGTACACCGACTTCGTCGAGCGTCACCTCCCGGTCGAGGT